>JBBAEA010000067.1:0-19168 GCA_041656175.1 Bradymonadales bacterium
CGGGGAAGTGTGGGGGATTGGGAGAGAGGCGGGGGGGGGGGGGGGCAGGGGCCCCCCCAAAAAAAGAGAAATAAAGCGATTAATAAGTGTAAGCAAAGTCGCGTACGACGGCCATGTGCTGCATGTTGGAGGCGCCGCTGTCAGATTTTTGGACGGGATCGACTTCGTAGAGTGGGGTGTAGGTGCGGGAGTCAAAGACTAGGCCAGAGCTTAAGGTGTTTGTGCCAATGACGAGTGGAACCTCGAACTTGTCCCAGTCGTGGGAGGCAAGTACCCAGTCGTAGGGTTTGCTGCGCGATGCGTTGGTGCCTTCTCGATTGTCGGTGCCTTTGGGATAGGGCCCGGAGGTGCGAAAGATGCCAGACATTTTGGATGTCACGGCGGCGCGGGTGCTGGTGTTAAAGTCGCCTCCGATGACGGCGTAATAGTTGCCTTCCTTTATTTTGGCGTCGATAAGTTGCATGAGGGGGGCCATTTCGTTGGCGTTTTTCTTTGTGTGCAAGTGGACGCTAACGACGAGTAGGTCGCGGGGACCAGGGATGTCGATGACGGCCCAGTCCCAATCACGATTACTGACAACATTACTCGACCATGCGCCATGTTTGATGATGGGGTAACGGGAGATGACACCGTTAGGAATTTGGCCTTTACCGCAGGTGTAGTAGAAATCGGGGCCAAAGCCCTTGTCGACCATTTGACGCAGTGTGCCATTGAAATAGTTAAATTCTTGAATGAGTACGATGTCGGGTTTTATGCCTTGGAATATGCGGATGCCGTGGCCGGGATCGTAGGATTGCAGGTTACCAGAGGTAGTGTTTGCGGCCATAATTCGGATTTGTGCTGTTTGGCCTGTTGTGGTGTCGTCGTCGACATTGGTGATGACTAAAGGCGTTATTTCATATTCGTTATAGCGAGTGTCAGAACTTGTAACTTTAAATTTCAGTTCGTAGCTTTGGTCGCCGTCGATTTCGTTGTCGTTCTTGCCTGTGATGGTAACGGTTTGGGTGACGTTAAAGTTCTGTGGCGTAAAAGTGAGTGTAGTGGGGGAGACTTCGCCCTCGCTTGTGTCTGTGACGATGAGTTCGACATGCACATCGGAGGTAGGTGCGCCAACGAGTTGGACGGTGAATCTAACGCTTGAGCCTGCTTCGGTGGTAACGAGGGAGTTTGGCGTTTTGACAATGATACTGACGTCTTCTGTAGGAGCTTCGTTGTCGCGATTGATGACAGAAACCGTGGAGGCGGGGAGTTGGTTATAGAGCGGATCATCGCTAAAGGTTGGTCCGATATGGATGGTGTATTGGACGTCGGAGTCGGGGATATCATCATCTAGTCCTGTTACATAGACAGTTTGATGCAAGTTCCAGGTATCTGGGGTAAAGATGAGTCGATCTTTGGATACTTCGCCCTCGGTATCATCACTGCTAGAAACGGGGATGTGAACGTCGGCTCGCGGACGGTTTTTCAGTACAACCGTGAAGCTGTCGCTCTTACCATCCTCGTCGGTCTCTAAGCCGCTTGTTGGTTCTACGATAACGCCTGCTTCACCACTGGGTTTGTCGATATTGGTAACCATAACATCTAGGGGGTCTAAGCCGTTGTAGTTGGGATCCGCGCTCTGAGCTGCTTTTAGAATAATGCTATAGAGCACTTCTAGATCTTGCTCATCATCAGATACAGGCGTAACGGTTACCTCTTGAAATTCGAACCAGTTATCGGGGGTAAAAATTAATTCTTTGGGAGACACGACTCCTTCTGTCGTATCTGAGCTTATAAGCTCAATTTTGACATCTGCCGTGGGTTTGCTGTTAAGGGCAACATCAAAGTACTCCGCCTCCCCCTCTTCGTAGGTGGTTAATTCTAGGGGTAAAATGGCAAAACCTGCTTGCTCGCTATTAGCGGCTTCTAGGTTCAAGACTGAGATTTGGATATCGTCTAGCTTAGAGTATTGAGGGTCTGCACTGCTGTGCATCTGCAGCCATATGGTGTAAGGCATATCGCCATCATCTTCACCATCGTTTATCGGCGTGATAGTGACTATTTGTTCTACGTTCCACGTCTCTGGCTCAAAGAGCAAAGATTTCGGTAGCACTAGTCCCTCTGTTTCGTCCTCGTTGAAGACGAAAATGTTTACGCTATTGGTAGGTTTGGACTTTAGGCGTACGCGTAGCTCTTTAGGAGAACCCAACTCGGAGGTTGTTACACTTGTCTCGCTCAGCCAAACTCCTGCCTCTCCCTGTGCTGGATCACCATCGTTATCATTATTGATTACCGACACTTCCACACTTGAGCCTTCTAAGAAGCGTATATCCTCACTTTTGGCTATAGTAAGTTTAATCTTGAAGCTTTGTGGGCCATCAAGCACGTTATCATCGACGCCTGTAATAGTAATTTTTCGTTCTTTATGATAAGTTAATGCATTAAATACAACTTCTTGTGGTTCAACTGTTCCTTCTTCGGTGTTAGTGGATTCTATCGAAATTGTTACAGCTTTGCGTGGCATAATATTTAACTGAAGCCCGAACACTGCCGTGTCGCCATCCTCCGAAACTATTAAGTTATTCGCACCAGTTAAGAGGATTTCACCCACTTTCTCTTTGCGAGTTGTATCGTCGACGCAGCTTACTACTACCATAGCCAAAAGCATCATTAACAGTGTTACAAAGAAAGTTCTCAATCTCGACATTCCCAGCTCCTTAAAGAAAAATCAATATTATCCCCGTCGCCCAAATTAAGCCTAATGTAAAATCTCAGAATTTGAAAGCACAAAAAGCTCAATTTATGATTTATTTAACACCTACATAGTGCTACATGTAATATGTGTTTTCACATGTCATAAGGTTTATTGTTTGCAATGGCTGAGATTTTTGTACGGATAGCAGCAAAAGTAAAATGCACTGAAAAACTTCACCTGGACTTCTCGTTGACATCTCTAGCAAGTGCATCGTCTTTTAAGGATATTCTGAATTTACTTTTTATGTTTTTTCTTTTTGTGGGGGAAGTGTCCCCCTCCGCCGCAACCCCACGCTGTGCGCGGGTTTGCGTCTACCCCCTCCGCGGGGACACCCCGCGACGCCCCGTCCAGTTTTTGGCCTCAATAAATGTTTGCCCTTGCCCTAGCATCAACGAGGGCTCAAGTCCCCGTAACGCCCCACGGCGTGGTGTAAGGGCAGGTTTCAAACCTAGCCTTGATCAAAACAACGAAAATCAGGCGAGCGTTTAAAATAAAGTCAATCAAATCAAGGAAGTACGCAAAAAAAGGGTTCTAAGGGCATAACCCTTAGCGGGGTTTGGGGTGGTAGCCCCAATTAATCAGAGCATCCCTAAGGATGCAAGAGGAACTGGGAACAAATAAGGTTAATTGTTGGCAAGGAAAGTGCATCTGTGCTAGTTGTAGTATGTATTTGGAATGCGTCTTGGGAGGCGGATTCCCGTTATATATTTGGGGAAAAGAGTGAACGGCTGTACCATTTGCCTATCAACCTTCGAGGACAGTGTAAAGTTTTGCCCCTTCCACGGTGTGCAATTAGAGGCATTACCAGGGATTTTGCTATTTCCCGGGGATGAATTTGCTAGTTTTGAGCTACTAACAAAACTCGGTCAAGATGGCCTAGGTGAGATATTTAGAGCTAAACGCGATGGCAAGCATTATCGTTTACGTGTATTTTCGCCTAATATTATAGCGGAGCAGGTGCGCGAGGAACGCTTACTCGAAATTTTGAAGCGAGCAATGCAGTTAGAGGATAACTGTGTGCGGGTGGAAGAATTTCAGAGAATAGCTGATAAAATTGTGTACACAGCGCAAGAATTTGTTGGTGGCAAGTCGCTGCAAGACCTGATTAAGGCTTATGGTAGACTGCCAGAGCGAGACTGCGCTCAAATTCTGTACGCGCTACTGCAAACCCTAGAGTCTTTGCATCGACAAGGTCAGATTCATGGCAACCTATCACTCACTAATATTATTCTAGCCTGCGACGGTTCGATCAAAATTCACGATGCAGGTTTTTGGTCTATACTTCGCAATGATTTTTTCGACGAGTTAAAACGTGAAAATTGCGGCATACTTGAAAATATCGTCGATACCATATCACCGGAGTGTGCTCTTGGCGAGTCGCTAACTGAAGCGAGTGATTTGTACAGTGTGGCTGCGATAGGCTTGCAGCTGTTAACGGGGCGAGCACCCTTAAGCGGAGCGACTACGGAAGAGAAGCTTGAGCGCCACATCAAAGAAGACCTTCCTTTAGCGAGCGAAATACTATCCGAAATCGAATTGAGCGAGGACTTCCTAGATGTGCTAGCTTCCGCTGGAAAGCGGGATGTTGGTGTTCGTTTTCAGACCCCACGCGCGTTTCGCGCGGCGATGCGCCTAAGTGTTCCCAATCTTGAGGAAGAAGCGGCGGGAGTTATCCCTAAGTCTGTGCTCGAAGCGTACCGCGATGTATTAAGTATAGATCCCTTTGATGATTTTGATACAGAGCTTGAGCGCGAAGAGGAGGTACAGAGGTGGCGCGAAACTTTTGGCAGCTACGCGTCCGAACAGCTACCTTCCCAAGAAAGCGTTGCCAACACTAGCATCAGCGAGCTTATTGGTGAAGAACTTGAATGGCAGTTTATGGAGAGTTTATCGGGGGGAGACTTTGACTTTTCTTCACTTAAAACTGCTGAAACCGTCGAAGAAGACCTCGCTGATACGGCAAAGACTAGCGAAATGGGGGAAGAGCTCAGCATTGATGAGACGCCAACCCAAGAGTTTGAGGTGGAGGAGAGCAAGCTTGAAGAGTCGACGTCGGAGGCGAAGCAGCGAGATGAGGGGGTGGAGGATCAGGACAAATCCGAGCGTATTACCATTCCTCAGATCGCGGCTGTGGAGCTTGAGCTTAGTAAGATTGAAAATATCGGAGCCGAAGACGATGGTGTGGCGAAAGATTCTGCTACAGATAAGAAAGAGCAAAAATCTGTCGAAAGTCAACGAACTAAGCGTATTAATAAAAAAAGTAAAAAGAGCGAAGCGGGTGATAAACAAAAGTCAGCGCAACCACAGAGCACACGTGAAGCTCTACTAGAGATCGCAGCGAAACTAAAGCAATCGGGCGCATTTCAAATCGAGGGGGCAGGTAGAGACCCGGAGGATGTTGAACCCGATAGTGAGATGGTCTGTGTGAGTGTTGCGATTCAGGCATTGGAAGACCTGAGTACAAAACCAGAATACGATGTACCACCAGAGCATTTGCGATACGACTACAACGAAAGCATTAAGAGTTTCCACTTGGCTGTGCCAGTCAAGATGGACGATCTTGAGATCGAGGCTGAGGCTGGCGAAGAGGAAGAGCCTAGAGAGTTCGAAGCGACGAGTGATTGGGCAGACTTAGAGGATTGGTTTGATTCCAAGGAGAAGCAATCCTATGCCGCGAAAAGCCGAAAATATACCTTACCGCTTGTTGTATTGTTTTTATCGCTGGTGCTCGTGATCTTACTTATAGTGTACTTTAATAAGAGCAGCAGCAAAATAACAGAAGGAAGCGACGCGTACCAAGCGCTTGTCGTCGAATTTTATGAAGCCTTAGAAGATAATTCTATGGAATCACGTAGCACTGCAGCTCAACACTTGCAGATCTTAAATGATAAAAAAACGACAGGCGAGCAGTACAACAAGTGCTTAAAGGACTATAATGCCTCGCTCAATGAGCAGATCTATGAGCTCAAATCGGCGACGCCAAATAGCACAACGTATTTAAACTATGACAAAGTCAAGGCTTTGGATGACAAAGCTATACAAGCTTTGAAGGGGTGTACAAAGAGGAGCGGCGAGCTTGTGCTAAGTGTTATGAGCGCGTGCAGTATACAAAAAGCGTTCGCGAGTTCGGTTCTTTCCGCGCTTCAAAGTGCGACGGAGCACTATAATTACGAAGATACGGAAAATGCCGCTAAAGCGTGGAGCCAAATATCGCAGCTTTACGCTGGTTTATTACGATTTAACGAAGCTAGAGAAGGGACGGAGTTGTATCTACAGTGGGAACATGCAAAGAACGAGCATGCGTTTTTTGAGTCGAGGTTGCAGTTGCTCAAGAGCGCAGAGGCTAATTCCTTCAAAGCTGAGAGTCTTGATAGCAGTTTAGAAACGATATTACTGGCCGAGGAACAAAGAAATAACTTTGTAGATGAGATAGATGAGATAGATGAACAAGAGCTCGCCTTGGAGAGGCAAGATGTCAACGAACTTGATGCCAAGGATGAAGCAATTCAAGGCGATGGATTGCAGGCAGCTGATAGCGGCGTAGCTAAAATAGAAGAAGTTCCACTGCTTAGGGAAGAACCCGCGCCAACTCCAACACCAGCTCCCGCGCCAACACCAGCTCCAGCTCCCGCGCCAACGCCTGCTCCCGCGCCAACACCTGCTCCCGCGCCAACACCAGCTCCAACACCAGCTCCAGCTCCAACGCCAGCTCCCGCGCCAGCGCCAGCACCCGCGCCAACACCAGCGCCAACTCCAGCGCCAACTCCAGCGCCAACACCAACACCAGCACTCGCGCCAACACCAGCTCCCGCGCCAACTCCTGCTCCCGCGCCAACTCCTGCTCCCGCGCCAACTCCTGCTCCCGCGCCAACGCCAGCGCCAACGCCAGCCCAAGTTCCTACTGCAAAGCTCATTGCAGACGCACTGTCGGCGATGTCGAGCAAGAACTATGAGGAAGCGCAAAGTTTGATTAATCAAGCGGTAAAGCAGGATCCCAAAAATGCGCGCGCTCTACTAACATCTGCAAAAATCTATGAAACAGCGGGAAAGATTAACCCAGCGATCATAGACTTGGAAAAATCTTGTAATATTTCAAAACAAGCTTCTTGCTATGTGTACCTCGGCGATTTGTATACTAAGGCAGCGCGCAATAACGATGCATTATCAGCCTACAATAAAGCAATAGAACGCGGTGGTAACGAAGAAAGCATTAACAAAAAGATCTTTAATTTATCGGGTAATTGATGCGATATATTTTCTTTCTATTCCTTGTCTTTTCGCTAGTGTCGTGTTCAGCCAAAACTGAAAAAACTAAAGAAAATGCCCCAAATACCGAGTCTGCTGCGAAACAAGAGCTTAAAGAGGAAAAGTCATTACGGCTAAGCATTAGCAGCGACTATGCCATTTGGAAATCAGATAATAATGCAAGTGTCGATATTGTCATAGAAAACAATTCCAATGATAGCTATGTTAGCTCAAGCTTACCGTTTCTTATACTCTACGACGAAGAGAATACACCCCGTTATTGGACCTTAGTTGATCTATCCAACGCGCTGAGTTTGGAAGCAGAGCAATATTCTGTAGTATCACTGGCAAGTAAAAAAGTTAAAAGAATATCACCTGTAATAGCCAAGCTCATGTGGCAGCGTACAGATTCGGAGGAACGACCCAATGCAGCGTTTTACGACATTGTAGAGCCTGGCAATTACAGTGTCCGCTTTGAAATGAATATTTTTGTAGATAAGGTCAAAAGCGACGAACTCAATTCTAATCGTATAGACGTTGTGGTACAAAAATAACCCGAGATGACGTGTCTGCACTAGTTATGGTAGTTGCCGCTTTTTGCGCTTTAGATAGGCTCTGATGAATTGGGGCTAGCGCCACAAACCTCGTCTAAGGGCTATTGCCCTTAGAAACCGCTTTTGTATGTAGAGTGCTGATTTTATTGGTTTTTATTTTGAAGACTGCCTAATTTTAATATTGTACTGAGATCTTTGCACGGCTAGAAATTGTGAATATAATTTTACATATCCGATACAGTTTTAAACAAAATGAGACATTTTGTAGAGAATTATAAGCTAAAAATGCTAATAAAATAAGGCAAGGTGAAGATAGAATGACATTTTATTCGAAAAGGGCTTAAAAGAGTGCTTTCTTTTTTGGAGGGGGGTGCGGGGGGAACCTTTTTCTTTTGCAAAAAGAAAAAAGGTTCCCCCCGTGCAAAGCTCTCGTACTATAGGTGCTTTTTGACAGTTTGTTCACTGTTTAGAACTTTCTTAGTTCGAGCTATAACTCAATGCAAAGCTGTACAGGGCAGTGATCAGAGCCGTAGATATCGTTAAGAATATCAGCGCTGATAAGCGCAGGTTTTAGCCTCTCAGATACGACGAAGTAGTCGATGCGCCAACCGACGTTGCGCTCGCGTGCTCTTGTTCTATAGCTCCACCAACTATAGGCATCGGTCTTATCGGGGTAAAAGTGCCGAAAAGTATCGATGAAGCCTTTACTAAGTAGGGCGCTAAATGCAGCGCGCTCTTCGTCGGAGAATCCAGCACTAAAGTGATTAGTATCCGGGTTTTTGAGATCGATTTCTTCATGTGCGACATTCAAATCACCACATAAAATGACAGGTTTATTGGTATCTAAATTTTGCAAATAGTTTTGGAACGCTTCTTCCCACTGCATTCTGTAACTCAAACGCTTTAAGCCATCTTGAGAGTTCGGAGTATACACGTTGACGAAGTAAAACGTATCGAACTCTAAAGTAATAACTCTGCCCTCTTTGTCGTGCTCCTCAATTCCGATACCTGTCGTATAACTGAGAGCTGGACGTTTACTGAAAATCGCCGTACCAGAGTAGCCTTTCCTTTCGGCGTAGTTCCAATATTCGGTGTATCCCTCTGGGTCAAAGTCGTGTTGGCCCGCTTGTAATTTTGTCTCTTGTAGGGCAACGATATCGGCATCCATTTTATTAAAGTCTTCAATAAAGTCCTTTTTTAATATGGCACGTAGACCGTTGACGTTAAAAGATATACACTTTAGCATTAAAACTCCTTATTTTTATTGATCAATGCGATGTTTTTTTGTTCTGAATATATTACGAATATCTTCCGAAACCATGTAGTTTGCTGGAATAATGTATAAAGTAATCAAAGCCGAGAAGAGGACGCCAAATCCAAGGCTAATGGCCATGGGTATTAAGAATCTCGCTTCTTTAGAGCTCTCTAAAATCATGGGAAAGACACCCAAAAACGTCGTTAGCGTGCTAAGGAAAATCGGTCTAAAACGTCGAATGGAACCTTCTATGATGGCTTCGCGTAAGTTAGCTGTTTCTTCTTTTAACTCGTTAATAATAGTTACAAGAATAATGGATGCATTGACTACGACACCCGAGAGGGCGATCATGCCCAAAAAACTAATAAGACTAAGATTATAGCCAAAGATAATGTGGCCCAATAAAGCGCCCACGAAACCAAAAGGAATAGCCACCATTATCATGAGAGGTTGAGTGTAGGATCGGAAAGCTACAGCCATCATTCCAAACATAATGAATATAGAGAATAAAAAGAATAAGGACATCTTATCGTTGATTTCTTGTGAATCGGCTTGCATGCCGCCTAGCCTATAACTAAGTCCTGGAAACTCAACGGCAAGCGAGGGCATGTCTTGTTTTGCGAATCTCGCACTTACCGATTCGATACTCGTGACGTCGCCATCGATTTCGGCGTTCACCATCAAGACACGTCGGCCATCTTTACGCTGTATATTTTTATGTGCTCTGTCTCTCACGACGCTTGCCGCTTGGTTTAACGGAAGCTCGCCGCCGCTCGGTGTTCGCAGTAGGAAGTTATCGACTAGCGCTTCGCTGACGCGATCTGCTAGCGGAAAGCGTACAAAGACTTTCAACTCGTTGCGGCCACGCTGTTGTCGTAGAGCTTCGGCTCCGTATACTGCAGATCGCAATTGTCTGGCAAAATCGCTTTCGTTGATCCCCAAGCTTCTCGCTTCTGGCCGCAAGCGATAGGATATTTGCTGCTTCCCCATGCTGCTGTCTACATCGACATCCTTGACGCCGTCATACTTCTGTAATCTCTCGGCAAAAGCTTCTGCAGCTAAGTTCAGGGTTTCGGCGTTTCGGTGCGTTAGCTCAAACACCATCCCCGCCCCTCCACTGCTTGGCCCTGCGTTAAACCTAAAACTCATCGCTTCAACGCCTGCAATTTCGCCTACCGCTTTTCGCCATGAGGCCGAAAACTCACTGGAGACGAACTTACGTTCAGTCGCTGGTACTAAGTATACTTGGATAGTAGATGATGAGCCGTTCTGTATTCGCGAAAAGACACCGCGTACATTCTCTGCGCCGTATTCGTCTATGACCTCAGAGGTTTTGGATAATATATATCGCTGCACTTCCTCCATCTTTTCGACAGGCCCCCCCTCAGCCATTCTGATGGTGGCACGTACTGTGTCACCCTCGACTTCGGGCATCATGGTGTAACGCATACGACCGCTTGATGCATAACCAACGATCGCAAACAAAGACCCAATACTGATGGCAATGACGACGTAGCGCCAGCGCATTGCAAGCTCTAAAGAGCGGCGATAGTACTTGTCGATAAAATATTCAAAACTTGCCGCAATACGCCTTTGAACCAAGCGGATCCACTTGAGGAAGCCTTGCGGATTCTGCGCTAAGCCCGCCAAGTGCGCGGGGAGCACAAGCATAGATTCAAAAACCGATATGCAGAGGATAATAATAACTATTATCGGTAGCTCTTTATACATTTTGCCCAAGGTTCCAGGCATGTAAATAAGCGGAACAAAAGCTACAATAGTTGTTAATACCGAGAAGATAATCGGCGTCGCTACACCGTGAACACCCATGATTGATGCTTTGATGGATTCAAACCCGCGCTGACGATAATAATAGATAGACTCTCCAATAACGATGGAGTTATCAACGACGATGCCCAGCGCCAAGATAAAACCAAAGAGAGAAATCATGTTAAAAGAAAGATTGAAGTAAACCATAAAACAGATCGCGCCGACAAAGGAAACGACCATGTTCATCGCACTCCAGAAGGCTAAGCGAATATCTAGTAATATGCCCAAAAATATGAGTACTAAGGCAAGACCCGCAAAGGCATTACTTAAGAGCAAATCTATGCGTACCCTATACGATTCTGCTCTGTCTGAGCGTACATCAATGCTGATTTCTTCGGGAAATACTTCGGCGTAAGCTTCAATATAGGCTCTTGTCGCATCCGATACGCCTATGGGCGTTTCATCGCCTACAGCATATACTTCTAAGCCAATGGCTGGCCTGCCATTATACGAAGCGCTAGAGTCACTTTCTTCGAAGTCATCGGTAATTTTGGCAATATCCCCAAGGAGTAAAAGAGTGCCATCACTGTTGGCACGAATCACTACGTTTTCGTACTCCGAGGCCACACGTCTTCGTTGCACCGTACGCAACAATACTTCTCCACTCTCCGCTTTTAAGCGCCCCGCCGACAGGTCGATAGAACTCGCCTTCACGGCACTTGCGATGTCACTGATTTTTAAGTCGTTGGCTTGTAGCGCCTCCTGCGATACCTCAATCGATATTTCGGGATTCTCAGCGTTGCTTAGCTCTACAACGCTAAGCTCTGGCAGCGAGAGTAGCTCATCTCGCAGTTGCTCCGCGACTTCGCGAAGTGCATACTTATTGACATCTCCCGAAACTAAGACGCTTAAAACGCGTTGGCGCCGCGTCATTTCACGGATCAACGGTCGCTCCATATCCGCAGGGAAGCTCGTGATTCTTTGTACTTGACGCTCAACTTCGGTGCGAACTTTGCTGAGATCAGCGCCGTCTAGTACTTCCAAAATAACGGAACCAGACCCCTCTGAACTTGTGCTCGTCACGGTTTTTACGCCGTCGATTCCGCGAACCGCCTCTTCGATAGCAATGACTATGCCCTCTTCGACCTCTTCGGGCGTAGAGCCTGGGTAGCGCGCACTCACTTGTATGGTGCTAGCCTCTGTAATCGGCATAAGCTCCTTTCGTAGTGCGGGGTATAGCAGCAAACCGCCCACAATAAAGACGAGCATGATCAAGTTCGCTGCGACGCTGTTTCGCGCCATCATAGTCAGCGGGCCTTTGCGCATCTTTTCAGGAATTTCGTTGTGGATCTCGGTGCTCATTCAATTTACTCTAATCATTCGGTTTAAGCGCTTGTATTGGCATTGTGTTCGCTAAAATACTGAGTCGCGCTCACCTTTTACTCTACTGCCTAGCTTTGTTTCCTCTGCCTTTACGCCCAGGTCTACCCTCCTCGCCAACGATGCGTAGCTTGCGCCCATCCACTGGAGCAGTCATGAGGGTGGAAACAATTTTTTCTCCAGACTCTATTCCGCTGGTGACGTAAGCGAAATCTTTGTTTTTGTAAACTATTTCGATGTCGCGTATTTCGAGGCGATTTTCGTTGTTGCAGACGTGCACTTTATTACCCTCTCTGATCAAAGCGCGAGGAAGGGCTATGGCCTTGACCGCTTTTATTGCTTTAAGTTGCACGCGCACAAAGCTACCTATAAGTAGCGGGTATTCCTTGGGCTCACCCAAGGGGTCCTCGACCTGAATCAATATTTGTAGCATACGTCCGAGTTTATCTACGCTCCCCATTAAAGAGTGTATTTGTCCGCGCCTCTTTACGGTTTTTTCGCCAATTTCATAAATAATCTCGGCTTCGCTGCCCACCTCGGCGTTCACCTTCGGTATACCCAACCAATCGAGTTGCGAAGGGTACACAGAGACGCGAACCCAATAAGCGTCTGTAGCCGCTAGACTCGCGAGTGCCGTTTGCGTTCCAACTATGTCGCCAACGTTGACATTGTTTTTCTCTATGATGGCGTCAAAAGGCGCCTTGACCGCGCTTCGCTCAACTTGGCGCTGTGCAAGGCTTACGCTGTTTTTGGCAGCTTCGATATTGGCTAGTGCCTCTTGAAGTTGGGGCTCGCGTTTAACAAGGGCAGACTCCTCTTGCGTCAACTCACTGTGCTCAAAACTTTTGGCCAATATCTTCAGCTCGTTTTCGGCGGCGCGCCCACGAGCGCGCTCTAAGACCAAGGCGATTTCTCGCTGGCGTAGCGTGATTTTAGCGTTCGAGAGCGCAAGCTCATAGTCTTTGGGCGATATTCTTAACAGCACGTCGCCGCTCTTCACGCGCCCTCCAGGGAACCACTGCGGGTGTGTCCAAACAACGCGTCCGCTCAGCTCCGGGCGTAAATCCATGAGTTTGGAAGCAGAGGCGGTTCCCGTAGCTTCGAGCGAGAGCTCATGCTCATCGAAGTGAAAACTCTGTACTTCTACTAAAACGCCCGTGTCGAGGCGCTCACGTGTGGGAGCCGTGCGCTGATCGTGTAAAAAATACCATGCAGCGTAGCTACCAACACCAATGAGCAGAATAAAGAGTGAGAATTGTACAAAATATGCTCTATACTTCGTCATTTCGCATCTCCTTGCGTTGCCTCTTCATACGCTCCACTCTCCTTCAATGATTTCAAGCTCTCTCGCGCCGCAGCTTCTCCCTTATGCGTACCCTCCTCCATCCATGTCCCTCCCATAGCCTTAAATAGCGCAACTTGCATTTGAAGAGCATAGCGCTTGGCGTCAAGGCTTGCTCTTGATGCCGAAAACAGCCCCTGCAGCGCTGTGAGTACGCGGCTGTAATCGATGCTACCGCTCGAGAAGCTGTTTCGCGATAGTTCTAAAAGTTCACGGCGGTGCTCAAGCGTTAGCAAGGATTCGTTGTAGTCTAAACGAGCTTGCTCAAACTGGCGTAGCGCTTGCTCGACCTCGTCTACGGCGTTCAAGATAACATTAGAGTAGAGTATGCGTTGTTGAAAAAACGATATTTTTGCTCTTTGGATTTGGTAGCTTTGTTTTGCGCTCTCCAAAATATTGGCAACAAAGTTTGCAGCAAGGCTCCAAAATAGCTGGCTAAAAAGTGAGGTAATATCTGTTGAACGCAAGTTAAAAGAAGCTGCTAAACGTAGACTGGGTAAAGAATTGGCAAGTGCTACGACTATTTTGGCGTCAGCTTGCTCGACCTGTCGCAGCGCGCTGCGTATATCTGGGCGCCTCTCAAGTAACAGCGCTGGTTCAACAATATAGCCCATCGCAACGAGGTCTGGCAGCCCTTCACGCGGCGTTACCTCGAAGTCGTCACCTTGGCTGCCCAAGATTTTCAACCTTTGCATGGCTAGGCGTTCCTGAAGTGCGAGCTTTTGCGCATTCAATTGCAAGTTTCGCAGTTGCAAGTTTTGCTCCAAGACGTCAACCGCCGACGTTTGCCCCAAACGGTAACTATGCTCGACCAATTCGCGATAATCTTCGGCAAGCGCAAGCAATTCATCATTTAATTTGCTCTGGGCGCGGTAGTACTGCACGTCAAACCAAGCGAGCACGAACTGCGCGGCGAGGCTCAAACTAGCGGCTTGTGCAGCATCGCGAGCCATTTCAAGGTTAATTTGCGACACCCGCGTCTCTGCACGCACCTTTCCCCATAAATCGATTTCGTAGCCCAAACTTAAGCCCAAGCTGTAATTGGGGTCCCAAGGGTTTTTCTCGCCATCTACGCTTCCACTCAATCCCGCGCCAGCTGACACACTTACACTTGGCCACAAGCCACTTTTTGCCATTTCTACGCCGTATTGTGCGTCCAAAATCTTAAGGTAGGCCACGCGCAAAGTCAGGCTGGCGTCCAAGCACTGCTCCAACGCCTCGTTAAGTCCCGCGTCGGCGAAAGCTTCCCACCATCGGTCAAGTAGTGGTCCCGAGCGCTCCAACACTATATCGCCGTAGCTCAAACGTGACGCCTCATCATCGACTCGCATGCCGTAATAGCGCGGCTTCAAGCAGGCATTGCTGCTAAAACACAGCAAAATAATGAAGCTTATGGTTACAATTCTCTTCATTTACAAGTTTTTCATCCATCTGCCAATAGCTTTGACTTCAAAACTACGAACAGCGCGGTATTAGAGTCATTTTTTGGTGGGGGAAGTTTCCCCCTACGCGCGGGCTTCCTCAAAAAAGTCACAATGCGTATAAATAAAATGCGATGTATTCGCTCAAATCGCTCATTCATCGCATTTTATTTACTTATTGTGCCTTTTTATCGGCGATCCCGCGCTACCCCCTCTTAAGAAGATTTACGACAGTAAACATTGTGCAAAAAACATTAGCGATGCATTGGCTTTCCAAAAATGCGCTTGCCACAAAAACAAGTATTAACAAGATATTGTGACAATATTTCGCTCAAAACCAAAGCTACATTTCATCGTCATAACGTGTGGGACTGCGCAATTCACGTACAGATTGGCGATACGCCTTGATGAAGTCGGGGTTCGACTTGAGATCTATGCGCCAGACTCCACCGGTTCTGTATAACGTATAGTTTTTTTGGCGCTCCTTGTTTCTTCCCTTATCAAAGTAGACTATTTCAACCTTCGCTTTCCCATCAATAATGTAGTCAAGGAATTTTGTCGAAGTGGGTTTAACGACAAAGCCGCCTTCCTTGGCCATCACGCCCATTAACGTGTCCCATGTCCAGAAGAGATCAGCATTCTCGGTATCTCCAGTAGCCCCCAACTCGCGATTCATATTGCTATCGTGCATTGCGTCCATGTGCTCTTGTATCTCTTTAGTAAAGGTGCGTTTAAAAGCCTTCAAGTCTTTTTGCTGCGCCGCGTAAATGGCATCATCTAGCACACCCTCGGGCATGGTGTAAAAATCCCTTGGTTCCAAGCGCATCAAATACATATACAAAGCAGCACTAGCTGATAGAAAAATAATGCCACCCAAAACCAACATCCATTTTTTTAATCGCATAATATCACCCTCTCTTGGCAGTTGAGGCGCTCTTGCGCTTCGTCATTCAAATAAAGTCACCGAGAACGTTCCACGCAAAGGTATACGGGCGCGCATCGCGTCTTTGTGCAATTTAAGCTCAAAATCAGAAGAAATACTATAGCTCATGGGTTTTGCGACCCGAGTTGCGATATTTCGCTGGAATGTCGGCAAGCCTTTATAAGGATCGTTGGGCTCCGGGATGGCTTGTAAGACTTTGAACTCAAAGTTGGCATCTCCTTGGTTAGCACTGATTATTTGGCGTATCGGCACCGTGTATCCGTAATGATCATCATCTAACCAAGTCTCCAAAATCCTACGTTCCAGCTGCGTAGACTCAAAAACCGTATCGCCCTCAAATGCGACAAAAGCGAAACCAAAGGGACGCTGTTCAAATTGCTTCGCTGGAACAAAATAGCGATACTCAACGATGAGGCCATCTTGGACTTTTCGATAGTCCTGTAGTTCAGCTGCCATTTCGTATACGGGTATGTTGGTGGCAAAATGATTAGCATAAGTATGACCGCTTAGTTCGTAGCTTTGCGAATGATGCTGAACTTTACCTCGAATAATAGGATAATGATTGCACAAAATACTGTATTTGTAATATTTTTCAGTGGAATTGCCAAAATATACCGCACCGCTACCAGGCTTCCAGAAGTTCATGGCGAGTTCGAGTTCGAATGCAATATCTTCCGTTTTCCCTTTTAAGTAAAAACGATTGTTTTCATAGCGCAATGAATAATCTTCACCAAATTGTAGCTCTAATCGCTCTTTATTTGCCTTCCATTCCCCTGGGCGCAATTTTTCAGAGATTTTGATTTCTTCCACCAGCTCCTCTCCTTCATAGCGGTTGATGTAACCAGCTACTTTGCCTTCATTTTTGCTAAAGGCTAGGCTAGATATCTCAAAGCGCAAACGAATTTGGTAAGGACGCGTGTAGTTGTAAAACTCCCACTTTTGATGATAGCCATTGATTTCGCTAAGCATGGGTAAAATATCACTGAGCTCAAAAGCGCTGTTGCCATGCTCAAAGGCAGTGACGTTACTCGGGCCTAACGTTGAAAAATCGACAAGATTGACTTTTGCTTCTGGCGCCAAAGATAAATCGTTAGCTTCATCCAACGGAGCGCTCTGCTCACTTGATGCAGTGACTTCAATTTTTGGCTCTGCGACTTGAGACGCGTCTTTTGCTTGAATAGCCTTCGTGGAACATGATGCGCTGAGCAGTAATATTAACAACAGGGTTACGAATATTCCTCGCATTGCTCCCTCCTTTTTCCCAATTCTTGGTTATGCGATTTTGAAGCTCTGTGCAAGTGATTGGCTGCGCGCTTTGAGCGCCGTTATTAGTGCAAAGCTCAAAAGAAATACGTAATGCTGAGGGGGCAGCGCCCCGTCCATATATCAGAGTTTCTCGCAATTGGCGCGGTTGTGCTTGCTTGCTGCTAAAATCTAGCTTAAACTACGGAGTAATGAGCTTTTAGAACGGGAAACCGTGCTAAAAACGCAGCAAGTTCTTTTTTCGACGATGCAATGGAAGGGAGGCGCTTGTGAAAGCCAAAAAACACGCGGGATTCTCGTCCGAGACGCTAACGCAGCGCCCATGGCTGTGGTGCGAAGTCGAAAGACGTGCTTTGGCGCAAGAGCAGCAAAACGACAGCTTGACCATGTCGCTACTTCCTGACGGGAGTAGTTTTGCGCGTTCTTGGCTAAGACTATATGAAATGGCGCTCAGCGTCATGGTAAAATTGCGCGACCTTGGCGTAAAAGCCTACGATTATGTGGGTATAGATGCGCGAATGCGTTGCGAAACGGTTGCTGCTATTTTAGCGGTGCAGGCTCTAGGGGCGGTTTGTGTTTTGTTTCCCGAATCGCTGCCAAAATCGCGAAAACTTAAAGAAATCAGCGAACTCAAGCTCGATTTGATGATGGTTGAGGGGCTAGAAAAGTTAAGCTTTTATTTTGAAGCACTGGGTGATGCGGCGTTGCCAATGACTTTTTTAGTAATGGACCCACATTTCGATGAAGAGCTAAGCCTTAAGCCACTCCCAGCATGGGCATCATTACAAAAAATACATTGCTACGAGGAGATTTACCATTTACGCGAGCAGTTTCGCAAAAGCTTTGTCGCACGGGTTTGCGATGATTATCCGCTAGCCTATGTTTACTCGCATGGAAGCACGGTTCATGAGCGTCGGATACTGCTAACCCACGGGATGTTGCGGATCCAGGCAGAAGAACTCTCATCAGGTATAGCTTTGGAAGAAAACGATAAGCTCCTCAACGATGCTAACGAAGCGAATGCTGTAGCTCTAGCCGTTTTTGCCGCCTGTGTTCATGCGTCAGCCCAGTGCATATGGTTCGAACGAAATGAAAACATTCTCGATACGGTGGCAGAGCTTCAGGCGGATGTGCTCTTCCTTATCCCAGCACGTATTTTAGCGCTGAAGAAAGCTTTATTGGAAGGCAATGGCGCCTTGCAAGATCAGTGGCTGCGTTTTTGTGCCAAAGCTGCGAAATTTAGCAAAAGAAACACACACTCGTGGCTTAATTGGTCCAAACCTATTATTAGTAATCTTTTTGTTCAGCGTTTTCGTAACGCATTGGGAAATAAGCTTAAAAAACTTGTCTCCTATGGCCACTTTTTTGAGTCGAGAGCGGCTGAGTTTTTCTCATTTTTAGAAATAAAAACGTACAACGCTTACAGCTTTAGTGACGTTGGCGGTTTTGCTCATGTGCATGAATTCCAAGGAGATGGTTCGTATTTCCGCAGTCTTGATGCAAAGGTCAATGACGGGATCTTGGCGCTTCGTTACAAAAAAATTGCAGGCAATTGGCAATCAACCAATGACCACGTTTTTGAGGATGAGCGTTGTGGACTCTGTGTCCGTCGTCATTTCAACGTTAAACTTATCTCGGGGGAGCAGATCGATGTCACGGCGCTGGAGGATGCTCTACGGCGCGAGGTCGCGATTGAAGAGATCTTTATTTTTGGCGAACAAAAGTCGTTTTTATCTGCGCTGATCTACCTTCGCGAGGAGTTTTTGCAGCAGTGGGCTAAACATCAGGGTATAGTCGACTACAATTTTCAGGAATTAAGCCTAAATCCCAGTGTTTATGAGCATATCAACGAGATTGTGGAGCGCCACAACTACTCTAGAGCTTCTTTCGAAGCCATACAAAAAATCGCGCTCTTACCAACGCCATTAAAATCGGATCCCCGCATCTTGACGAGCACAAAATTAACTCGCCGCTACGAAGTAGAGACGCGTTACCAAGCTATTTTACGTTCGTTTTACGAAGACGCTTTTTAAAACAAAAGCATCCTTAGGGAAGCTCTGATGAATGTAAAAACAGTAGGGGGCAGCTTTCAAAGTTGCCCTTGATTAAAACAACGCAAGTCAGGCTGGTTTTCAAAATAAAGCCAATAAAATCAATAGTCGAGAGCTTTGCACGGGGGGAACCTTTTTTCTTTTTGCAAAAGAAAAAAGGTTCCCCCCGCACCCCCCTCCAAAAAAGAAAGCACTCTTTTAAGCACTTTT
>JBBAEA010000068.1:0-18906 GCA_041656175.1 Bradymonadales bacterium
AGTGCTAATGACGATAGGGTGCATCAAGTTTTGTGCTGCAAGACTTTTTAGCGTATTTGTGCCTAAAGTTGGTAGCAGACGCAAGCAGTCTCCAACGGCGAGGTAGGGGTTATGGGCGATGGCGCTGCGTACTTCGTATTGAAATATGTGCTTGGATTCTAGAATACAGCGCAAAGCCTCGTAAACACAGGGCTGTCTACTGGCAATAAAAATGATATCTGCTTCTTTTATGCGCGGGTTTTCGCAAAGGATTTGTACCACTGAGGGTTCACTAGATCTTAGCAGTGCTTGTAAATTCGTGTGTTTTGCCGTGCGCGCCATCGCTTTTTGGACTCCCAAGGGTTTTCCTAAAATGCGTGCAACCCATGATTCGGGCTCTGGCGCGAGCGCGCGGCGGTGCGGGCCATAATCACTTAGAAAAGCGCGCGTACACGGTGTTAGAATACTGGCGAGCGTTTCGTTTGTGCTTTCGCAGGCGTATGCCGCTTTTATTCGTTGGTGCAGCCCCGCGTCGTTTTTCATAAGCGCGTAGCTTTGTGCAAAGATAATGAGGTTTCTTCTAGCCCAAGGGTTATTTTCGCAAAAAGAGCGATATATGCTCGATTCTATGCTATAAAATATCGATTCTTCGTTTACAAGGCGTATTTTTTCTATGATCATGGAGCGCGCAATCGTCGTATCGGCCTGTTGCTCTATGGGTATGAAAAAATCAGTTATCGTGTGTTTAGGCATTAAAAAAGCGTATGATTTTGGCTTGAAACTGATTTTGTGCGTCTATTTTTTTAAGCTAGCGTGGGGTTTAATTCAGTTTAAGCTTAAAGCCAAGGTTTGAGACTGGGGGGTAGCGCAAGATCGCCCGCAAAAGAAGTCAGTGAGCGCAGTTTGTGCGGTGGTTTGCCGATTAGGCAAAACGACGCACAAACTGTTGCGCGAACTGGCTTATTTTAAGGGAAGCTTGCGCGTAGGGGGGCGTTGAGCCCCCCGCGAAAAAGTTTACATCATGTCGAGGGGGTCGATATCGATGATAACTTTTATTTTAGCGAAATTTTTTCGAATGTTGTTGCTGTGGTGTTGTATTTTTTGCAGCCATGTGTGGAGTTGTGAACGGTGTTGGTGTTTGAGCATGATTTGGTAGCGGCTGTTTCCGCGCAATATGAGTATTGGTGCGGGTGCGGGGCCTAGTGCGACGCCATCTTTTGGGCTGTGGCGGCGTGCGATTTGGGCGAGAAATTGGGCGAGTCGTTCGACGGAGGAGATGTCTTCGCCTTCGATGCGAATGAGGATGAGGGAGTGGAATGGAGGGTAGGCGAGTGCGTGGCGTAGGCGTAGTTCGTTGAGTGCGAAAGTGTTGTAATCGCTTGCGATGACGGCTTTTAGTACGGGGTGTTCGGGTACGAGGCTTTGGATGAGAACGCGACCTTGGCGGTTGCCGCGGCCTGCGCGGCCGGCGACTTGGGTTAGGATTTGGAAGCAGCGTTCGGAGGCGCGGAAGTCGGGGAAGTTGAGGCTGAGGTCGGCGGAGATGACGCCTACGAGGGTGACGTTGTGGATGTCGTGGCCTTTGGCGAGCATTTGTGTGCCAACGAGAATGTCGAGGCTGCCGGTTCTAAAGCGATCGAGGATGTTGCGCAGTCCTGCGGCGGAGGCGCGGTCGCGATCGAGGCGTTCGATTTGGGCGGTGGGGAAGCGTTTTTGTAGTATGCCGACGAGGCGTTCGGTGCCGTAACCGAGGCGTCCGAGGTCTGGGCGTAGGCATTTGGGGCAGTGCTCGGGGATGGCTTGTTCGTAGTTGCAATAGTGGCAGCGGAGTTGTTTGGCGTATTGGTGGTAGGTTAGGCTGACGGCGCAATGTGGGCAATAGATGGCGTGGCCGCAGTAGTCGCATTGTATAAAGGTCGAGTAACCGCGGCGGTTGAGAAAGACGATGACTTGTTCGCGGCGTTCAAGCGTTTGGGTGATGGCTTCACAGAGTTCGGGGCTTATGAGGCGTTGTTCGAGTTCGATTTGGATGCGTGCGTCGGCATCGAGGGTTGCCGCAAGGTCGGGGTCGAGTTGCTTGCGGTTTTGGCTGCTCATGTCGATGATTTTTAGCTCTGGCATGGGGCGAGCTAGTGGGCGTTCGCAGAGGCTGAGGTAGTGGAGTTTGCCATTTTTGGCTTTGGTGAAGGATTCGAGTGAGGGGGTTGCAGAGCCTAATATTACGGGGCAGTCCCATTGTTTTCCCAGTACTAGCGCCATGTCGCGTGCGTGGTATCGCGGGCTTTCGGATTGTTTAAAAGAGCCGTCGTGCTCCTCGTCAACGACGATAAGGCCGAGATTTTGTACGGGTGCAAAAAGTGCTGAGCGCGCGCCTAGGGCGATGTGAACGCGTCCGCTTTGTATGCGGGCCCATGCGTCGAAGCGCTCTGCCTCCGAGAGCTGGCTGTGTAGAACGGCGACGTCGTCACCGAAGCGTCCACGGAATATCGCGCAAAACTGAGGGGTGAGGGATATTTCAGGAAGAATAAGCAGTGCGCCTTTGCCTTTGTTTCGCAACTGCTCCATGACGCGGAGGTAGACTTCGGTTTTTCCTGATCCTGTAACGCCGTGTAGTAAAAAGCCCTTAAAGCCGTTTTGCGCTAGAATGCTTTCGATGGCTTCATTTTGCTCATCGCTAAGCGAAATAACATTCGACTCTGTGACGCAATCATCGAATGAAAAACGGTGTTGAGTCTCTTCATAGCTACGAACAAGGCCGAGTTCTTCGAGTCGCCGAACGATGTTTCCGCAGTAACCAAAGTGCTGGTTTAGTGTTGTTGTTGTGAGTCGTCCTTGTGTTTTGATGAGCTGCAGAATGCTTTCTTGCTTTGTCCCGAGTTTTCGCTTGGATTCGACGTCCTTGATGGCTTCAATATAGATGACGCTACTTTCTTCGCGGCGTTTCTGTTCAAGTTTCCAATTTCCGTGGACTATGCCTTTATCGAGCCAGGCGTCGAGTTGAAAGTAGCTGATGTTCGCTGATTTACAGAGCTCTGAGGCTGTTAACGCGTTTTCTGCCAAAAGTTCAGCCACTTTTTCTAGGTTTTTGCACTCTTCATCGCTTAAGCCATCCTCTGGTCGGGGGGCGCGGCCCCACTGGTAAACACAAGTTCCATCACGCATCAAACCGTGTGGTATGGCAAGATTAATGCATAAGCCAATGGGTTCATGATAGTAGCTTGCCATGAAGCTTAGCATCTGCACCATCGGCGGGGTTAGCAGTGGGAAGTCTTTGACGATCGCAGAAACTTTGCGGATTTTGTAGGATACTTTTGGGGCATGGTCGTAGACTTTTAGTATGATGCCCGACATGGTTTTTTGCCGAAATGGCACCTGAACGAGTGTACCGACGCGCAGGCGTTTTGCTGCGTCTTGTACAGCGTAGGTAAAGGTTTGCGGGAGTGGTAGGTCTAGTGCAACCTCGACGAATTGAACGTTTTCGCTGTTGCTTTTAGCTAACAATATTTTTACGCTCCAGGTTACAGGCAAATACTCATGGCGATGAGGAACTGAGCGCCGTAGTATGTTAAGTGATTGTAAAATACAGCTTTGGGCGTGTTTTTTCGTCCTTCCCGATCGAAGTAGATGCCCGAGAGAATGAGATCGGAGGCTATGAATAGTATTCCAGCGATTGCCAAGACGTTGTATCGCGTAGATTCGAAATTTTGCATGAAGGCGGCGATCAGAGCGCAAGCCGTCATCATTGAGAGTATCCAAGCATACAGCGAGCTTATGACTTTAAACTTCCCGTATACAAGGTTTAGGGGTTTTTCAAGGAACATGGCGGTTGTGGCAAAGATTGCAGCCGCTCCTGCGGCCATGAGTAGGTGCGTGGGGCTAAGCTGCGCATCATTATAGATAGCGCCAATAAAGGGGAGGTGTCCAAGACTAAAGGCGATCATCCCCGCGCTTGTGTAGATCGCGCGTTCGTTTTGGTAAATCTGGCGTAGATCCAAAAACGCATCGCCGATTAAACCTAAAATAAGGCCGCCTAGGATTAAGAACGCGTAAGTTTCCTTCGTTTGGTAGCTCGCATAGAGTGCAAGGGCTACAAAGCATAGGCTAGCTAGGACTTTAGTAATTAAACCGTAAACGCCAGCGAACTTTATTCGTGTATATAGGAATACAGCGGTACAAAGCACGCCAAAAGCCAGTATAACAATGATAGTCGTTGAAACACACACGATTTTTGTCTCACAAAAAAGGCTCTGGACTAATCCAGAGCCATGATATTCGCCGAAAACGGGCCTAAATGCGAGCAATACCAAAACGGTCTTGCGCGCTAAAGCTAATTTTTGAGCTTTGCGCGGGGGGAACCTTTTTTCTTTTTGCAAAAAAAAAGGTTCCCCCCGCACCCCCCTCCCAAAAAGAAAACAATATGGTGCAGCTTTTTTGTGTGCAGACCGTGTGATTTTTAGCTGAACTGATTGTTTTATTCGATTGTCGATGAGCGATCTTTCTCGTTTACGAAAATGCTGAGGTTTTGCTTCAGAGCAAAGCTCTCTTTATTTTGAAAACTCGCCTGACTTTCGTTGTTTTAAGCAAGGGCAGGTTTGAAAGCTGCCCCTACTGTTTTTGCAATTTTCACATTGTTCAGAGCTTCTCTAATGTACTTCGCATTATAGCTTGTATTTCTCTACAAAACGCCTCATTTTTTGAGTCTTTCATTGAACTTGCCGCGCGGCGTATAGCTTGTGTGCAGCAACTTATGGGCGAGGTGTCCGTTGGGTTCTCCCAAGTACTCTTTGTAAAGTTTTTGTACGTCGGGGTTTTCGTGTGAAGCACGAATTTTCTTGCTTTCGTCCTCGTTGTAGAGTGCTTTTGCCCGCTTTTCGCGGAAGTCCGCATCCTTACTTCGTGGTTGTCCGCCGCCCGCGATACATCCACCGGGGCAGCCCATCACTTCGATGAAGTGGTAAGGCGATGTTCCCGCTTCGATTTCCTTGAGTAATACGTTTGCGCCCGCCAAACCGCTAGTGACGGCGATTTTAAGCGTTATGCCTTCAAACTGCTTGTACTCTGGTTTAGCGCCTTTGATCGTGATTTCGGCGGTTTTGATGGTTTCAAATCCGACGATTGGGGCGATATGTAGGTTGGTGAAAGGTATGGGATTACCTGTAATGATGGAGTATGCGGTTCTGAGTGCAGCTTCCATCACGCCACCGGTAACGCCAAAGATATCGGCGGCTCCCGAAGACAAACCGAGTGGGTAGTCGAATTCAGCGTCGGGTAGGTTAACGAAATCGATGCCAGCCGATTTTATCATCCGCGCTAGTTCACGTGTGGTAATCACAGCGTCGACGTCTCGTATACCATCGACGTTCATCACTTCGCGCTGGCTCTCATACTTTTTGGCCGTACACGGCATGACGGAGACCGTGAAGATTTTCTTGGGGTCGACGTTAATTTTTTTGGCATAGTAGCTCTTCACCAACGCGCCGAGCATACAGTGCGGGGATTTACACGACGAGAGGTGCGGCAATTGATCGGGGAACTCGTGTTCGATGTGCTTAACCCAACCTGGCGAGCAGCTTGTAATCATGGGTACAACGACTTTGTCGCCTTCGAGGTGAGCTTTAAGTCGCGATAGCAACTCCGTACCTTCTTCAACGATGGTGACGTCGGCTCCAAAGTTGGTGTCGAAAACGTCGTCAAAGCCTAGTTCTCGTAAAGCAGCCGCTAGTTTAGCCGTTACACGAGTACCAACTGGCAGATCGAAGCACTCCCCGAGTGCAGCGCGTACTGCGGGTGCGGCTTGAACAATGACGCGAAGCTCTGGATCGTTTAAAGCGTTCCAAACTTTGTCGACATCTGCTGTTTCTGTCAGTGCGCCTGTTGGGCAAACGACAACGCATTGTCCGCACATGGTACAGTTTCCATCCTCAAGGGGAAGTTCCATGGCAGGGCTAATTTTGGTGTCATAGCCTCGATTTTGGCTAAAGATGGCGCCTACTTGCTGGATCTGGTTGCACGCCGTGACACAGCGTCGGCAGAGTATGCACTTTCGTGTATCGCGCGTAATCGATGGGGAAATATCCAGTTGTGCTGGCGGAATCATTTTGGTAGCCGCGCAGTCTGGCGTTCCTAGCGTGTATCCAAGCTCTTGCAGCTCACAGTTCTGGTTCCTAACACAGGTCATGCACTCTTTGGGGTGATCCTCTACCATGAGTCCATAGAGTACGCGTCTAGCATCTCGAACTCGCTTTGAGTTGGTGTTAACGACCATGCCGTCCCAGGCTTTGACTATACAGGAGGCTTGTAGGTTTCTTGCGCCCTCGACCTCGACTGCACAAACCCTACATGCACCGACTTTATGCACATCTTTGAGGTAGCAGAGGGTGGGGATATTAATACCGCCTAGTTTCGCTGCTTCTAGGATGGTGGATCCTTCGGGGGCGGTGATAGCTTTACCGTTTATTTTGAGATTTATCATGTTTGCCTCCTAATACTGCACCGAGATAGCGTTGAACTTACATTTTTCCATGCAAACGCCGCAGCGAATACATGCCTCTTGATCGATGAAGTGCGGTTTTTTAACCGAACCGCTAATAGCGTTGGTTGGGCAGTTTTTCGCACAAATAGTGCAGCCCACACAGGCTTTTTCGTCGATGAGGTAGCGTTTCAACGCCGTACACACATGTGCAGGGCAACGCTTGTCGTGGATATGCGCCTCGTACTCATCACGGAAGTACTTAAGCGTAGTCAAGACTGGGTTTGGCGCTGTTTGCCCCAAGCCACACATAGCCGTGTCACAGATTGTCTTTGATAATGTCGACAGCGTCTCGATATCCTCGGCTACTCCTTTTCCTCGAACGATGCGCTGCAATATTTCTAAGATTCGCTTGGTGCCAACGCGGCAAGGTAGGCAGTGTCCACAAGACTCATCCTGCCCAAACTCCATGAAGTATCGCGCCGTATCGACTAAGCACGTGTTCTCGTCCATAGCGATAAGGCCGCCAGAGCCCATGATAGCGCCCATGGCCGAGAGCGACTCATAGTCTACCGATACATCGAGGTGATCGGCGGTTAGGCAACCACCTGAAGGGCCACCAGACTGCACAGCTTTAAAGGCTTTTCCACCGGTCATGCCACCACCAATGTCGTAGATCACTTCGCGCATCTTCATACCCATGGGAATCTCGACGATACCCGCGTTAACGATGTCGCCTGCGAGCGCGAAAACCTTGGTTCCCTTGCTCTTTCCAACTCCGTAGGATGCGTACCACTCCGCGCCCTTCACGATGATGGCGGGGATGTTGGCTAAGGTCTCAACGTTGTTGATAATCGTTGGGTAGCCAAAAAGCCCGCGTTGGAAGGGGAAGGGCGGTTTTTGCCTTGGCTCACCGCGCTTACCCTCAATAGAGTTGAGGAGCGCAGTCTCTTCTCCACAAACGAATGCCCCAGCACCGATCCGAACCTCTAAGTCAAAGGAGAAATCGCTGCCTAAAATATTCTCTCCAAGCAAACCAAAGGCTCTCGCCTCATCAATAGCAGCATTGAGACGCTCTACCGCAACGGGGTACTCCGCCCGAACGTAGAAGTAACCCTTTTTGGCGCCGATGGTGTAGCCCCCCAACATCATCGCTTCGATAATGGAGTGTGGGTCACCCTCAAGTATACTTCGATCCATAAAAGCGCCAGGGTCTCCCTCATCGCCGTTACAAACCATGTACTTAATGTCGCCCTTAGCCTTGTAACCCGACTCCCACTTTACGCCCGCCGGGAAGCCCGCGCCACCTCGACCCCGAAGCCCCGATGCCTTAAGTACTTCGATCACGCCTTCGCGTTTGAGTTCGTTTAGCGCCTTTGCCATCGCGAAATATCCATCGTTGGCGATGTAGGCCTCTATGGAGCCGTACGGGATGCGACCGCAGTTGCGAAGTGCGATTTTTACCTGCTTACTAAAGAAATCTATCTCACTAATTTGGGGAATATGCTTATTACTGCGAGGATCTACGTAGGTATAGGCTTCTACAACGCTACCGCCAATAAGGTGCTTATCGATGATTTCTTCCATCTTCTCAGCCGTTACCTTAACGTAGAGCACCCCGTCTGGCTCAATCACTACCAAGGGTCCCAAGGCGCACATTCCGATGCAGCCCGTCTCCACAAGGTAGAACTCACCCTCAAGTTTTCTCTCGGCAACGACTTTGTTAAAGGCCGTCGACACCGCTGCGCAGTCCGACGAAATACAGCCTGCACCGCCGCAAACGCGTACCGTCTTTTTGTAATTCTGTTTTGATTCCTTAAACGCGCGTTTAATGTTTTCCAGATCCGCTAGTGTCGAAATTTTTAGCTGACTCATGCCTGCGCCTCCTTAGCCTGTGTATAATATCGGCCTAAAATCTTTGCCACTTCATCGGCCTGCACCTTTGCGTAGACCTGCTCTCCAATAGTCATCGCGGGCGCCAAACCACAAGCCCCGATGCAGCGCGCCACCTCAAAGGTGAACTTGCCATCTTTCGTCGTTTGATCGACATCGCAGCCCAAAGTCTCCGTTAACTTGGTCTGAACTGCCGCGCCTCCACACACATAACACGCCGTTCCCATGCACAGACGAATCGTGTGCTCGCCACGCGGCTGGGTCGAAAAGAATGAGTAAAAACTCACCACACCCGCAACCGTCGGCAACGACACTCCCATCTCCTCGGCAATCACCTCCTGCACATACAGCGGCAAATACCCAAAAGTATTTTGCGCTTGATGCAGCACCTGAATGAGGCTGCCCTCAACGCCCTTGTAAGAGCGAGCAATCTCGCGAACCCTCTGCAGCAACGCTGCCTCTGCCTGCAACTTCTGGTCTTGACTCATCAATGACTCCTAAACTACGCCCCGTAGAGCTTTGTCCGTCACTTCGCACCCAAACTGGATCCCATCCCCCGCTTCACATGCGAGCTAGTACACAAATATAAGGCGAAAATCAAGGGTAAATTAATAATTTTTTATTCATAAGTCAGGGCTTACAAAAGAAGAAGCAGGACGGTAAAACTAATTTTCTAGTCGGGTTTCGCCGTCCCTACGCGCGTTCTTCTCGCAGTTTTCGGCAAGGATACTCTGATTCACGCGATATTCAGGCTGTTTTTTTTGTGGGGGAAGTTTCCCCCTACGTGTCAACCCCACGCTTTGCGCGGGGTTGCCACATTCCACAATTCCGACTACGATTTGCGCTGCACTCACGCAGGCTTGCGTTCGATTGCGCAAATCTAGTCTCATGAAAAACCTACGGTTTTTCTTTCTTGTTCGCATGTCTCAAGCTCAAGCGAGCTTGGCTTGGACATGCTCACTGCGAAAGTGAGCCATCAACTCGCAAAACACTTAGTTTTGCTCGTTTCGGCTCCTCCTCCGCGGGGACACCCCGCGACGCCCCGTTCAGATTTTGGCCGACATAGAGCTTTGCTCTGAAGTAAAAGCTCAATATTATTGTAAACAAGCGAGATCGCTTATCGGCAATCGAATAAAACAAGCAGTTCAGCTATAAATTACACGCTTTGCACAGGAAAAGGCTCCCCCCCCCTCGCGTAAAACTCAAAAAAATACGTCATGCTGAGGGCACGAGTTGTGCGCGTCAAAGACGTAGGAGCACTAAGGATGCTCTGATTAATGTGAAAATTGCCAAAAAGTAGCTAGAGAAAAACAACGAAAGTCAGGCGGGTTTTCAAAATAAAGTCAATAAAATCAATAATCACCATACAAAAGCGGGTTCTAAGGGCGATAGCCCCAATTAATCAGAGTTTCTCTAAAGCAGCTTAGCCCAGCGCTCGTGTTTTTGGGCTTCTATGGTGTTCTGCTCTTTTCGATAAATATCGGCGAGTTGGAGGTGTAGCAGTTTTACCTGCTCGTAGTCTGCGAGTTGCTCAAAGCAACGAAGGGCTTCTTTGAGGCTACCTTTGATGAGTTCGGGAGTTTTATAGATCTGGGCCAAGAGTTGTAGCGCTTGTGCCTGTGTGGAGATGGCGTTTGTTTTCTCGGCGATTTCACATACGAGTTTTAACGATGCATGGCTTTGTTCTTGGTAACCACTTTGTAAGGTGAATTTAGTAACGATGAGCAATATTTTGGCTACGTTGAGTGCATCATGGTAACCCCTCGCCATGTCGATGAGCTCTTTTGGTTCAACAAGGCCGAGCTGAAATTTGAGTACTTGTTTTTGTAGCATGAGCTCTTTGTATGCCATATCCTCGTGGGTATCGGCAGGGAGCAGCGCTTCGGCTTCGTCGACTTTAGCCCTAGCTTCTTGGCTTTGCTTAAGGGCGTAATAGGTTTTTGCATCCAAGAGAGCGATTTGTGCTGGCCAAAGAGGCGAATGCACAAATTTAAGCGCATACTTCAACCAAGATATGCGTTCCCTTGCCTTTGGTATTTCATTTTTTTGCAAGTATATTTCGACTTCTAGTAGCCAAACTTGGCAGAGCTCGGGAGTTTTCGCGTCAAGGACATCAAGGTGCTGGCTTAACGCCGATTTTGCTTCTTGTAGGTATTCTAGGCTTTGATCCCAAAATCCTTGTTCAAGGTATTGTTTAGCGAGTTCGTAGAAGACTTTATAGGCTTCATCGAATTTTCTAGCTTCGATCAAATGTTTTGCAATCTCTTTATTTTTTTCTTGCGAGTTTGGGAGTAATTGTTTTGCAGCAGCGGCGGCAAGGTTTAGGTCTCCCCATTTAAGGGCGGGAAGCGAGCTGAGCAGCGCATCTCGCATCAGCGGGTTTGCGTATGTATATAAATCGTTTGGTCGCGCAAGAAGTACGGCGCCGGTTAGCGCATCATTAATAAAGAGAGCCGCGTCCATGGTGTGGTGGTGGCTAGGTAGGGCGTTGGCGGCGAGCTCTAGAGCTTGGTACGAAAACTCATCGCCAAGCGTGGCCGCAAGACAGGCGATGGGGAGCCAAGTGTCGGTGGGGTAGTCGTCGAAAGCGTAATATAGAAAGCTTAGAATGGATTCGTGTACGTTTTTTGGTATAGGGAGGTCGGTAATAGGTCGCGTGCCTATGTATCCCTGCGGGCTAGGTTCTAAGAAACCCGCAAGTTGCCATTGTCTAGCGAGGCCAACAGCAATTTTGGGATATCCCGCGGATATTTTCGCGATGTAAGGCGCAATTTTGGGGTGGATAGAGAGGCTACGTTCAATAAGCGCCTTCATATCCGCATTGGGTAGTGGCTCGAGTCGAATGCCACGGCGTAGCCAAATTGCGCTGTTGTTGCCAAGGCAGAGTTCCAAGTCGGTGGGCACATCATTAATACTGGTGTTGGTAACAGCGATGAGGAGCGGGAGTTTGGCGGAAGGGGGGCTAGAGAGGAGTTCAATAACTTGGCGTAAACTCTGGGTTTGAGAGTTATCGACATTGTCAAAGCACAAGATAAGAGGCTTTGTTACGCAGAGCCTTGCGACGATATCGTGAAAGAGCACGAGCAAGGAGTGCTGTGTAATACTGTGGGGTTCTGAGTCGATGCGCTTAAAAATATCGAGCAACTGGGTAGCACGCGGATCGCTGCTATGAGTGCGAAAAAAGTACGCAATCGCGCTAGGGATGCTGCTCTCGTTTAAAGTCCTAAGTAGCAATTTTGCGAAAACAGCGTTGTAGAAAGCCAGAACAACGTCTTCTTGGCTTGAGCAATCCACGGTGAGTTTTTGGGCTCCCCCTATGGTATAGGCATACTGACTTAACTGCGAAACGAAATGCGATTTCCCTACTCCGGGTCTTCCCGTAATAAGACAAACGGCTGCGCGCTTGGTGAGATAACACTCCCTTAGGTAGCACCACAAAATATGGCTAGCGTTGCGGCGTCCAACAAATTTTGGAGCGCGTATGGAGAGGACGGAATACTGATAATTGAGTTCCAAAACCTCTGGTAAAACCTCTTGATACGTCACGGTGGCAAGAGGCGCATTGTGTACACCATCCTCCGTTTTGTCTTCATCGCTCATCGCACTATTTTGCGTGGAGTAGACTTCTAGCCCAATATTAAGGCCATCCCGAATGAGGAGAGTGCGCCTAAGTGCAGCGCGTAGATCGGCTGCGGTATCAAAGCGTTTGTCGGGTTTTTTCTCGAGTAGGCGTCGAATAATGTTGGCCATGCGTATGCTTGAAGCGAACTCTTCAAGGGGTACAAACGGTGGTGGTTCATCGCCAGCTTGTGCCAACAAAACGCTTACGGCGGTTTTACCGTCAAAGGGCGGTTTACCCGAGAAAAACTCGTAGATAATACAGCCCATTGCATAGAGATCCGTTGCAGGAGATATTTTATAGTGTTCATCGCATGCTTGCTCGGGCGCCATGTAAATCGGTGTTCCCACCACCATGCCGTCAACGGTGATGCGTGTATCTTTTTCGTCTGCCCTTAGCGCGAGGCCAAAATCCATGATTTTGGGGATATAGCTACCCGAAGCATCTTTTGTAACAAGTATGTTATCGGGCTTAAGATCGCGGTGTATAATAGCGTTAGAGTGTGCAAACGCTAGGGCTTCGAGGACGCGATCAAAGAACAAGAGAATTTCTTCTAGGCTTTGACCTCTAAAGATGCGCGGGCTTAGGGCAGCGCCTTTAACTTCTTCCATAAAGATATACGGTGCCCCGTCCTTGAGTTTTCCGACGTCGTAGACCTGCACAATATATGGGTGCATGAGCTGGGCAAAGTTACGAATTTCTCGCTCAAAGCGTGTAATATTTACGGGCGTTATCGTAGAATTTGAGCGCAGCGCCTTTAGTGCACCGATTTTGTTTATACGCTTATCTTTTACGGACCAAACCACGCCCATTCCACCTTCGCCGAGGTGCTTTATTGCCTCAAAGTAGTCGGGCAGGGAATCTGGAGGCTGGAGTGGCTGGGACATGTCGCTGTGCGATCCGACTATGGTTTTGGCGGGTATAGACGCTGCTTAGCATCTAAAAAGTCACATCAAGTTATGCTAAGCGCTCAAAGAGTAAAAGCTATGCATTGCTAGTTCCAAGTTTACGCGCGTTCTCAATAAGAAGGTCGATTCCTTCCTCTAGCTTTCCGCCCTTACACAGGGCTGTGGCGAGTTTAGCGCGAAGATGAGCGTTGTTGCTGTCGATCTTGTATGCTGCGCGTAAGTAATAGATAGCTGCTGGGTGATCTTGACGAATTAAAGAAATATTACCAAGTAATTCCAAGACTTCTACGAGTTCATCTTCTCGCAGCGTTTTGCTTTTACGAGCCTCTTCAAGCAGGTGTATGGCTTCAAGGTACTTGCGTTGTTTTGTGAGGGCGATGGCTAAGTGTGTGCGAGCGGGCAGGAAGTAGGGAGCGAGATATAGTGCGTCCTTAAGGTTGACGCAGGCATCGCCTAACTGATTCTGATTGATGAAGTACACGCCGCGCTCAAAGTAGCGCCTTACACGTAATATATCAGATGAACTCATAGGATAATCCACGAAAAATTCGTAAAAACGTCAAAACACAGAATAATATTAGTTAAATGCAAAAACAAAGTGCATTAATCTAAATCTAGCGAAGCGAAGCGATTGGACGGGTTAATCTGCTTATCGCCCTCGGCGAGTTCAGGTGGGGGTGGTGGTGCAGCTTTTTCTTCTCGGCTTTGTGCGGTTTTAGCAAAATCTTGTCCTGCATCGGCGCTAGGTTCTACGCCAGGGTCGTCACCAGGTGCAAAATCTGCAATGGGCGGCTCATCGTCTTCTTCCTCGGCCAAAGTCGGGGGTTCCATGCTAATGGTAAAGCCGCGTTCCCCTGGTTTGTCGTTGGCGAAGAGCTCCGCCATCGAAGGGGTCTCAACCGTCGAAACAGGGGGTTTTGGCGCAACGTAAGTAGTACGCCATGGTTTGTTTTCCATAGCATCCATGCGCTCTGCAGGGCTCATCTCGTCGTCGTCATCATCGGCAAAGGGATCACTAGACTTGGGTGCTTCTTCGGCGCCAGCTCGACCTAAAATCGGTGTCGGTCCGTTCATATCAAGTTCAAGCTCGCCGATTCTCACATAAACGGTGTAGGGCGTAACGCGAAACTGCGATAATTCATCGAGTTCTAGGCTGCTTTGCAAAGTTGTTAGCAGCTGCGCAAACGTCAGTCCCGCGAGTTCTTTGATGGTCTCGGGCTTAGAGAGTTTGGTGTCGATTTGAACGCTTTCGTTAAGTACGTAGATCCTAAGGACGTGATCCATGAGGTCGACGAGTTCGTCCTTGGAGTAGCGTTGGAGTGCAGACTTAATATCTTGGTTTTTGTCGTTGATTTTGGCCATGAGTCGCTTTCTTGGTGTGGTATAGCTTAAGTAGCAAAACGATGACTAAGAAGTGCAAAGTCGCCGTACTTGGCAGTACGTAGACGGGGCGTCGCGGGGTGTCCCCGCGGAGGGGGTAGCGGCGCATGGCGTTAGCCACAGCCGCGTAGGGGGAAACTTCCCCCCACAAAAAACACAAAGTACTTAGATTATTTATCGAATAAAGCGCCTTCGAGGTCGCCAGGGTTGAGTTGGCAGTCGATAAGCGCCGCGCCTCGCAGGTCGGCTCTGACAAGGTTTGCGCCTCGCAGGTCAACGCGAATGAGGATGGCATTTTGGAAGTTTGAGGCGTGAAGGTTTGCGCCTTTTAGTGATGAGTCGATGATGAGGGCGTTTCGGAAATCGGTTCGGGTCAAGCTGGCGTTGCCCATTTTGGGGTCGCTAAAGGTGCATTTAGCCAAAAAGGCGTTCTCGAACGACGCGCCGTAGAGCTCAGTGGATTGGAACTGCGTTTGTATGAGTTTGGCGCGTTTGAAGCTCACATTGGACATAGTGGTTTCAAAAAAGCCGCTATTTTCAATCACTGCTTCGTTAAAGTGACACTCAATCGCCTCGCAATTGAGCATATTAAGTTTATCGATACTCGCCCGCGTAAACAGCGCGCCGCGCATCGCACTTTCGGTCCACTGCACCGTCCGAGCCTGCGCGTCCTCAAAACTAATGCCTGGCATCGCAACGCGGTTGACCGACACATTTTGGAGCAGTTTGTCTTGGAACGATAGGCAGCGAATGCAGACATTGCGCAGCGCGTAGCCTTCGACCGCACCGCTCGAAAGTACATCCTGCAAATCCAGTTCCGATGAGAGCACATGCTCGGTAACAATGTTCAGATCCTGCGCCATACATCAATCCTCTCAAATTGGCTATCCTGCGGCAGCTCCGCCGCGTGCACGATAGATGCTAAATGCCCGAACGTCAAGTAAACATGGCGAGTCTATTCGTTTGTTAACGAGAACTGAGAATTTATTGTTTTTGCTGTCTAGGACGTTGGGTGCGTTTACTTGCGACGCTAGCCAGATTTTGCGGGGTTGCCATTCATCGCACGAATCAACGCGTAAGGTGGCTACGGCGCTCTAAAATTTTTAGTCAATAGCGGGGATTTTGTGGGTTCCCGTGTAGCTATAGGTGTAGAGCGAGTTTTTCTGATCAAGTAAATGCTTTGCCAACTGCGCTCGGGACTGCGAAATATGCCACAAGCTCTCGCTTGGTGGGGCTGTGCGCGAAATTTCGTTCCACGGGCAGAGGTAGAGAATTTCTTCAATAAAGACGCGGAAATCCGTGATGATGCCGCTTGAGTTAAAATCGATGAACTCAACAGGTTCGATGTGAGCGGCGTGCACTTCGGCGATGGCTTGGCTTAGTTCTTTAAGCGGTAGTTCTTCTATATCGAAGGGAGGCTTTCGCGATAGATCGTAGTAGCGTTCTACTTTTGGAATGTTGCGCAGGCTAAATTGGGGGGTGCACTCGGCGAGTTGGTTGTCGACTTGGGGTGGGATGGGGAAGGGGGAGGGTTCAGCGGCGAGTTTGTCCTCGATTTTTTCAATGACTTTAGCGCTAAACGTGCTGTGATCGAGGCATATTGTTTTTTCGATATTGACCGAGTCGATAGATTTTCGCAAAGAAAGTGGCATAGACTCGAGAGATGCGCGCCACCAGAAGGGGTGCATCGCAGAGAGGCGATCAGGCTTATGGCTAGGGGGTAGAGAAATCTGCAATATGCTAAGATCGAGCTCTTTGAGTTTTTTATGGAGCATCTCGCTCTTTTGTTCGGGAGTCGTATTTTGCGTCAAGATTATCGCTCCAGATTATATTGGGCAAGCTGCGATGGTGTTTTAGATCCCAACGAAATGGTTTTGTTGCAAATTTTTGTTTTGCTTCAAACTTGGGAGGAGCGCAAGAACAGCTGAAGAAAACGCTTAGAATCGCATTTTATGCGACGGTTCGGCGAACAGCCTAGACGTCGCATAAAAAAATTCGATTCTTTCCGAATTTTGAAGGAAGCTAGCGCGTAGGGGGCGACTAAGCCCCCTCGCAGAGGGTTATGTTGCTTATTCTTCGTCAGCGCCGCCTACACTGACGGTTGTTTGCGCAACTTCCTCGGTTTGGTAATACTCGGAGGTGTATGTTCGGTTGGTAACGATTCCTAGGGCTTCTTCGATTTCTCGTGTCAATTCTGTGCAGCTTGAACCGCTGACGCCTTTGACTTCGATTCCGATGGAGCCATCGGGATTGATGGTGAACTCAATTTCTTGTTTTACTGCCATTTTCGCACCGTTAGGGTTATGACGTTATCTTGTTTTTGCTCTTCCATATCGAGGGTATATCCCTTCTTTTTGACTTCTTTGAGTACCTTATGGTAGGCGTAACGCTGTTGTACTTGGTTGACGAATTGTTGTTCGGTGACACCGCGTGTTGCTTCGACGCCCCACCAGTCTGCGAGTAATTCGCAGCCGTTGACACCGAGTTTGATTCCGACGTCGTATTTTCCACTAACTTTGATGGCGATGTCGGCTTTTTCAAGTTGTTGGTTGTATCCACGAACGTTAACGCCTTCCTCGGCGTGCGTATACTCGTATCCGAGGTCATCGAGTGCTTCCAGGATGCACGCGAGGTCGTTCATTTGTGTTTCAACCGTAGAGAAATGGCTCATGCTAACTCCTTTACATTTCTAGGTGACGGATTTGTTTATCTTCAAGCTCCGAGGCTTCCTCGTCAAGGCTTGCCTTTCGAGCGCGGCTCTTAGCCCAGTCTCGCATGTAGTCGATGCGCTCCTTCATTTGGTAGCTAAGAGGTATGATTTCGTTGCAAGATCGAATGACACCGTCGGTATCGATATCGCGTTTTGCCTCAAAGGCGTCGAATAGTGCAGAGACGATGGCTTGTTCAATCTCGGAGCCAGAGAAGCCTTGTGTGGCGGCAACGATTTTGTCGATATCGAAGTCTGCAATTTTTCGGTTCTTCTTGATGATATGGATTTCGACGATAGTTTTTCGTTCGATGGGGCTTGGGAGATCGACGAAGAAGATTTCATCAAATCGCCCTTTTCGCAGTAATTCTGGCGGTAGCATAGAGACGTCATTGGCGGTCGCCATGACGAAGACGGGTGAGGTTTTTTCTTGCAGCCAGGTGATGAAAGAGCCAAAGACTCGGGCGGAGGTACCGCCGTCGGTTTGGCCAGAGCTTTTGGTACCCGAGAAGCCTTTTTCGAGTTCGTCCATCCACAAAACACAGGGTGCTACGGCTTCTGCGGTTTGAATGGCTTTACGCATGTTCTCTTCGGATGAACCGACGAGAGAGCTAAAGACCTTTCCGACGTCAAGTCGGAGTAGGGGCATCTTCCATAGCGCTCCTACGGCTTTGGCAGTCAAGCTCTTACCACAGCCAGGGATACCAATGAGTAGAATCCCCTTGGGAAGCGGGAGACCGAATTCTCGCGCCTTGGAGCTAAAGGCCAAGTTACGCGTTTTTAGCCAGCTTTTGAGTATTTCCAAGCCGCCGATGTCACGTAGTTTAAGGTCGGATTGGTAGAACTCGAGAATACCGCTTTTTCGGATAATCGTTTTCTTCTCTTCGATAATGGTGTCAATATCGAAGTCTTTGGTGATGATCAAACTCTTTGAGAAGACGTTTGCGGCTTCTTCTGCTGTTAGCCCAAGTGCTGCTTCAACGACGCGTTCGCGGTAGTAGGGGTCGTTGCGAACTTGTTGACACATCTCATCGGGGACGCTCTTGAGTACTTGCAGTATGATGTCGTTAATGACAACGCGCCCTGGCAGCTCAAAGTCGATGACGTTAATTTCTTTTTCGAGTTCAGCGGGTAATTTAAGTATGGGGCTTAGTAGCAGTACGTGTTTTTTAAACTTGCCAACTTTAAATTCCTTGGATAAATCCCGCAATCTCCGCGTAACTTGGGGGTCGCTGAGGTAGGGGTGGAAGTCGCGTAAGATGAATAGCGCGTTATTTTCGTAGCGATAGATGTGTTCCATCGCTCTTTGTGGGTCGCGGATATCGTTGAACGTGTCGCCGTCTCCACCTTGGAACCCTTCAGTGCAGGACCACGTAACAAAGCGTCGCTCTCTACGTTGGCAGATCTTTCGCAGACTTGCCTCGACACGGCCCTCCTCTGTCGATGATACATAGATGAGCGGATAGCGCGCGCGAATCAAGAATTCAATTTCCTCTTCGGAGGAAACCACGGGACGCATACCTTCCATAACAAACCCTTATATGTTGAAGTTTCGTAAAACCAAAGGCTGCCACTATAACAGACTTCGCAACTCTCTTAAATTTTCTTTAATATCGCCAAAGGAGTTCTGGTCAGCCTCTAGCAAGCTTGCCACTTCCTCAAATATAATGCGTGGGTCGTAGTCTTGTAAACTCGCCTCAATACGCGATCTATCGTTTGGGGGAAGTATAGAGAAGTCAATACGCATAAAGTATCTGAAAACTCTTTGCAGGCTATGTATATGATCCTCTATAGACAATAAATTGTCTCGCCATTGGCTCACAGAATCATTAGTACTTTCATAAACACGTTTGAGCTGATTTGCAAGCTCTGGGCTGATTGCGTGGCTATCGTCCCCAACTCTCATCGGCTCGTCGTCGAGTTTTTGCTTAAGTTCATCTCGCTCTTTGAT
>JBBAEA010000069.1:0-18837 GCA_041656175.1 Bradymonadales bacterium
CCCAGCACATCGGCATACTTATCGACCCAGAGAACTTCGACAACGCTCGACTTTTGGCGCTGTGCAAGGAAATCCGCCCGCTGTACGGCTTCGTTTGCCAGCAACTCAGCGCTTTGGACGCCTACGACGAAGTCTTTTGGCCAGCAAAAACGCTCTCCCAAAACGCCGACAATCGTATGCACACCGATGCATGGATACGCCTTATGCGCTCCTTTGCACGAAATGATATAGACTCCAGCATTCCAGATATTTATTGGGCAAACATCTTTGGCCCCCGAATTATCAACGAAATTCGAAGAAAAGACGCGTGGAATGCTCTAGAAAGCCTCAACCTCTCCCAATATATCGACAACAACTTCCTCTACCTAAAGCTATCACCCTACCCGCAAAATCACCGCGATCCCGAATTCCTAGAACTGCAAGAAAAAATCGGTGACATACTCAGCCCACTCGCCTGCATACAAAAACCGCTACTACAAACGCGCCACGGAAACGCTCTGCTCCTCAACGATCTTGCCCAAACCCGCGACCCACGCCTACTCCTTGGCCTTGCCACCAAAGACGGGCTCCCCACTTTCATATCGTTACTCCCCGAAGAACACCGCGCCGAAATTCTAAGCGTCGCCGACGCACTAGCCTACCTACAACGCACCCAAGGCCAACGCCCTCGCTGTTATGGCGAATCACTTTGGCAAGATGAGCGCGAAGAAAAACCTACTGAAAGCCAAGAACAAAGCGGCGAAAACGCTGAACAAGCACAAAGCAGCACTGAAGCTGCGCCCGAACAAGCAAGCCCCGTGCCCACACAAGCCCAAGATAGCAAAACTCAAACCGCAGAGCAGAGCGCATTTAACTGGAACATCCGCACGCTCTCCCACAGCGGCCTACGTCTAGACCTCGCTACGCTCCAACTAACACTCGATGACGCCAAAGACAAACAAAGCCTCGAACTTGGCATAAGCAACGTCCTACCACGCGCACAAACCCTACTCGGCATTTACGCCGTTCGCATCAAAGACGAGCTACCCACTCTCATCATCGCCCACGACAAACTGCTGCAAAAACTCCCCCCCAACGCCAAGCCATTCCATATCACACTCGAGCTTCCCTTCCCGCAAAACGACGAACAACTCCGCATCTACGCCCCCATCCAATACAACATCGACGAGCCCATCGTCGACATCATCCACACACCCGACTCACTCTCCGTTATCGGCTCAAGCTCCTCCCAAGCCAACTCCCTCACCACCTGGCCCGTCGCCGCCCGCGTCCACATACACGAAAAAACCATCTACATTTCCATCACCAACACCACCCAAGAGTGCTGGGTCAGCTGGCAACTCTCCCTCATTCTCGCCGGCGCCCCCGACACGCCATTTGCGCACTACTACAACAACACCGCCCTCAACTCTGGCGAACGCGCCTACGCCCAACTCGACGCATCATTCATCAAAGACGCCAAAGCCCTCCAAATCCTACTCCGCGCAAACGCCACCTCCAACACCGAACTCGCCACCTTTGACGCCAAAAATTAAAAAAATACGCTTTTTTAGCTTGCTGGGGGGCTTCGCCGCCCCTACGCGTAAGCTTCCCTCGGCATGCGCCGCAAAGCGCTAGATTTTTTGCCTTGTTTCGGCTACTCGCCGAACCAACGCAAAAAATGCGCTTTGTGGCCCCTGCTTCGGGCGATCTTACGCTACCCCCCAGATTCAATGCCATTCACCATCGCTCTACCATACGCCAACACGACATGCTGTGAACAACGCAAAAACAAAATACCTACATGCGTTATGTTCAAAGAGCTAGCCACTTTTGAAAAAATCTCTTATGTAATAGTAGAGGCAGTAAGCTGGTTGCTTGCTAACGCCGCCGTAACGCCCAGGTTGGGCCAATCCAGAACAAAGGAGAAACGATGCAGATCGATATCAGCTTCCGGCACATGGATCCATCTGATCCTCTCAAAGACTACGCTGACGAAAAGATCCGCCGCGTCATTCGCAAACATATCCGCGACGATTTCGACGCTCAGGTAACGCTCTCTATCGAAAAATTCCGTCATATCGCGAAGTTTCACCTCTCATATAAGGGAGTTTCGGTAAAATGTGAGGAGTCCAGCGATGATATGTACACTTCCATCGACCTAGCCCTCGACAAACTAGAGCGCCAAATTCGTCGTTACAAAGACAAGCTTCGTACGCACAAACCCGTGCGCTTCGAAGGACAACGCATCTTTGACGTCGCCGTTGTCGCAGCGCCCGAACCCATGGATTCCGAGGACTACGACGCGATAGACGAGGAAGTTGTCGAAGAAGATCTAGCCGGACAAAGCGCCAGCGCCAAGATCCTAAAACACGAAAAAATTGCTGTACAAACCATGAAAGTAGACGATGCCGTCATGAAGATTACGCTTGAGGATCTTCCTGTGCTGATCTTTATTAACGCCGAAACCGATGCACTCAATGTCATGTACAAATTAGAAAGTGGAGCTTACGCCCTTATTGACCCTAGCCTTAAGTAGCTCCCCTTAAACGCTTATACAGAAAAAGCTCGCCCTAAAAGGGCGAGCTTTTTTATGTAGTATGAGCATCAATCCACGCGTACGCTAAGCGATAGCTTATGCACTTAAAACGAAGCGCTATTCCCAAGTTTCAGCGTCCGTAACTCAGCTTACTGCACTTGCTCGACACAAGTACCTATCACGATTTGGCAATCGTCTGAACAACGTGGCGTACCGCTAAGCCAAGTTTTGTCCGCATTGTATGCGCGGCAATCGCTGTAACCAGGTCGAAAATACTCGCCATCGCATACCTCGCCGCCATCCAAGTGACCATTACCACATATGATGACATCGTCGTATTCCTCAACTTCATTACACGCGAGCGCAAAGGTAAAAGTCACAAAAACCAAAAACAACATCGTCAATAAAAGCGAATACTTCTTCATTATTTCTCCTTAAAATAGCCTTGCCCCCCTTAACTTCAACATACTGATCTCGCACACGCATGACAAGTTACAAATGCAAATACATCGGATTTTTGCGCTAAAGACTTGATTTTTTAGGAATCAGTCCATAAACAAGGCAGGGCGCGGTCGAATTATTTTGGACCGCCCCAACTACTGAGCAAATACCATTATTTCGGGCATCGTTGTCCTCTGGTTTTGCCCAAATGACAGGAGTTTTAAATGGGAAAAATTAAGGTGATCAAGGATTTCTATTCACCACTCGATAAAATAAACCGCACTATCCGCATATATACGCCAGATTCATACGACGATAAGAAGAAAAAGCGCTATCCCGTCGCTTATATGACGGATGGACAAAATATTTTCTCGGATCCACGTTCAGCGCTTTTCCACACATGGTGCGTTAACACCACGCTCGAATCACTCTGGGAGTCGGGAGAACTTGAGAGAGAGTGGATTGTCGTTGGCATCGATCATCTACCCGACCGCTTCGCGGAGTACACGCCTTGGGTTTTTCCCGCTGCGCGCATCATCGACGCGCAAGGACGAAAGTTTCTCAATAACCTCACGGAGTTTATTGTTCCCTTTATTAACCAAGAGTACAGAACACTAAGTGGCCCCGAGAACACCGCGCTCATCGGTGCATCGCTTGGTGGACTCATGGCGCTCTTTTGTGCACGCGAGCGCCCCGATGTGATCGGGCGTATCGGCGCTGTATCGCCTTCACTGATGTGGTCGGATTTTAAGAGCTTTGAGCACTGGGATAGCAGGTACGATATGTGGACCAAGATCTATCTCGATATGGGAAGCGATGAACGCATTACGGTGCAGGGGATTTACCTCGATTACGCCTCGGTAACCTACGACTTCTATAAGCATTTGCGCACCTTAGGCTACGCCGATCACGAGGTTCACCTCTTTATAGAAAACGGCGGGAAGCATCACGAAATAGACTGGGCGCGCCGCTTTCCTCATATCGCCAAAACCTTGTTAAACGATAATTTTGAATAGACGCAAACTCAGCAAAAAACAAGCACTTTATTTTGGCTAAAGCGCTTGTTACTGCTACTTAAAATTTTAAAGCAGAGAACAGCTTTGCAGCTTTCATTTTGCAAATTCTGTTCTGGCTTTAATCTTAAAAAGCCTCATCTTAGTCGCTAGAAAGTGTATATTCATGGGTTTCAGCTGCACTCAATTGGGTGTCGGCTAAAATCGGAATAGGCTCCCCCCCATGCTCGCCTAAGCGGCAAGCGTACCACTGCGTCGATTCCAATTCGCTGAACTCAAAAGCGCAGCGATAAACACCAGCAGGGCTACTACCACTTGTAATACCTGTTACCCCAAACTCTTTATTGAAAGCACCACAACTTTGGCATTCGGAGTTGTAGATGCCAGCCTTAGAGATGGGCCAGTCAACAACATTATTATTGAGTGCACCGCAAACGATACGCGCTTTGTAATTATTTTCGCTCTTGCCGCCAGCTGGTAGAATTCGGCCGTAGGCCAGCTTCCCAGCGGAATCTGCGTACTGGAAGTTACACCACGAAAAAGGCGTAGTGCAGCTTTTCGTTTCGACATTGCACAGTGGCTTGTGTGCCTCGTTGCAGTCATCAGAATTTCGACATTCAACGCAGCGAGCAGCGCTTACATCACAATGCGCTGGAGTAGTGCCCTCGCCGCAAACGGCGAGTTCTTTCCATAAACCGGATTGGCATTGTTGGAGTTTTTGGCCATCGCAGCGATGTACAGAGCCTTCACATTCTGTAATTAATAAAGCACGAGTTTGTCCAATATTTACTGTGGTATCAGGGCGCAAGATGATAGGCGCACCGCCTTCTGGCGTACAAATAAGATCGCTTCTATCAATATTAAATACGAAGCTACAAGCATAGTTGCCCGCCGGTCCATCGATACTCGTAGTCATATACTCAACATTATATTTGCAGGTCGTTTCTTTGTCACATTCGTTGTTAATGTGTGCAAAAACCTTAATAGGCCATGTGCTAACGGGGTTTGCAACATTTCCGCATGCGACGTACGCCGTTTTCACGTCCTTGCCCTCTGGTAACAGTATTTGCCCATAGGCAATTTTATCGTTCAGATCGATGCTGGCGAAACTGCACCAAGTGGGTAAGACCTCTGGTCGTTCTACACATCCTGAGCCTGGTACGCATTCTTGGGTAGCATCACAATCTTGAATACTCCATGTCCCGCCGATGCAACGCCTACTCGTATTCCCTTCACAAAGCACGCTCCCAGACTCGCAAGGTGCAACGCAGGAGCTGTAGTCGTTGGTACAATTAGGTTTACACTTAACAACACCTGTTGCGCCTTCACCAAACTCATCCACGCAACTACGATTTAACATAGGCCCATCGCATTCTTCACTGTTATTAATTTTGTTATCACCGCAGTACTTGCAATCTGTTGTTATAAAACCGTCACAAGTGCCTTTACACTTAAGTGTTCCTGTCGCATCGCTTTTGCCTAAAACGCTCGCACAAGTATTCGATCCTAGTTTCGAGGCATCACAAAGCTCGCCTTCATCTAATTTTCCGTTACCGCAGTTGGGCTCGCAGGCGGTGCTTGTGCAAGTATTCGAACTACCGCAATCCTGCGAACTGATCACAACATAGTTTCGACACTCTTTGCGAACATTGCCGTCGCAAAACACACCGTTTTGTGTGCACTCCTTTTCGTAGCAGCCAGCAATGTTATCTTTTTTCGTGCAAACAGTTTCGCTAGTACAGGGTTTTGGCACATAGGCATTGTTTGTACATGTACTAAGCTGAGATATAGTGTCGCAACGCGTTTCCCCATTGTTACAGATCTTTGCAACACAAGCTTTTACTGCATTATCGCAGATTTCCATGTTCGTACATGTTTTCTGAAGCTCCCAAGCATTGTTTTTACAAATCGAAAGTTTTTGACCATCGCAGTTCGCTTCGTCTTCTGTGCAAACTTTTGTTACACACGACGCCGTTGTGCCTGAGGCGATACAGCGTTCCGTGCTAGTACAACTTTTTTCGTTGGTAAAAGTGTTGTTTGTACATTTTTCGACATTATTATTAAGGCATCGCTGTTCATTATTGTTACAAACAACACCTACACAATCATCATTAGCACACATCTGTGCAGCAGTACATGTTTTAGAAATTTTCCAATCGTTGTTTTCACATAGTTCTACGTTATTATTGAAACATCGTTTTTCGTTATCAAGGCACTTTTTGCTCACGCAGGCTTTACTTGTGTTACTACAAATTTCAGCATCTGGGCAAGTATATAATAAACTCCACTGATTATTTTTGCATATTTCTAAATCATTATTATTACATCGCACGGCACTGTCTTCGCAGATTTTAGTGACACAGTTGTCTTTCTCACAATACTGATCGCCGCAATCTTTAGATAAATTGTACACTCCCGCTTCGCATTTTAGTAACTGGTTATTATCACAGAGAAGATCGCCATCGTAGCAGCCCTTGGGCTTACATATGCGCTTCTCGGCGTCACATATAGTATCCTCCTTACAATCACTAATTTGCATCCAACTGCCGATAGTACAAAGCTGTAGCTGTTGGCCCTCGCATCGCGCTTCTCCCTCGCTGCATGTAGGTTCTAGCTCTTCGCAGGCAAGTTTTTGAGCATTGCAGGCTTGTTTTTCGGTGCAGGGGTATTCATTCCATTGGTTTGCGTTACAAACCTTGAGTACATTCAATTCACACTTCGCTGTACCCTCCACACAAATCTCCGCTACGCACCTATCGTTGCTGCAAAACCTACCCTCTCCACACTGCTCTTTTACAACCCAGTCTCCATCGCGGCACTGCTGCACCGCGTTAGCCGAACAACGCAAAACGTCACCCATACACCAAGCAGCAACACAGCCCTCCGCTTCTGCATCACAGCGCTGCCCGCTCGCGCACACTTTAGATTGAACCCATGTTTCGCTTTCACAAACATAGAGCGTTTGACCGCGGCATTCATAGCCACCTCGGCAGTCCACTGCCTCTGCACACGAAATCGCAAGAAGTGATATCATCATACAAAAGAGCAAAAAACCTTGCTTCATAGCTTCCCTCTAAGATTAAAGCCAAAAACCCAGCAGCTACAGTCCCCTTTTACAGTGGGCTCATGTAACTGTATTCTAGCGCCTGAGGCTTTGATTGCAAGATTTTTTCTCGTAGATTTATGCTTGCAAAGCATCATTCTACATGAGCATGCGCAGAACTTGTATTTTAGCCTACGCTTTTCGTGTTTTGCAAAATTTAATTTTGCGTATTCCTTGGGATACTCTGAATAATTCAGATCTAAACGGGGCGTTGCGGGGTGTCCCCGCAGAGGGGGTAGCGCGGGATCGCCGAGAAAAATGCGCTACGAACGCATCTTGTGCGGTGGATGCGCGAATAGCAAATACACCGCACAAGATTTCGCGTTCGTTGTCGCATTTTGCGAGGAAGCCCGCGCGTAGGGGGAAACTTCCCCCACAAAAAAACACGAACAATGAGTCCGCGCTTCAAGTAGTTTAGCCCAAGACTTTCGTGCCTACCATAGATATTCGGCTAAGAACCTAGCTATGGAAGCGCAAGAGCGAAAAAAATGAAAATATATATTGAGACCCTAACGACCTTGTATTAGACTAGTCTTGCCTTGTAGAGCTTGGGGCTAAGCAAGGCAAATTTTTTATTCAGGCGTCATTTTGGCGCTGAGGGCTGGTCGATGAAAAAAATATTTTGCCTCTTTATTTTGTCCGTTTTTACCACCTTTTCCTGCGGCGAGGCCGAGCAGTTCAAAGCCGATCTTGGGGGCACAAAACACGCAATTTTTAATGGAATCCCCGATATAGAAGAAGCACACAACGCCGTCGTTGCCTTACTTGTTGTAGGTAACACTGGCTATCGCTGCGGAATTAATGATGGATTCTTTTGCACGGGAACGCTGATCCACGAATCCTATGTGCTGACAGCCGCACACTGCGTTAAGGGCTATGATGTCGATCCTTGTATAGAGTACATGAAAGTTGGTGTGGGCAAAGACGAAACTGAGGCTATGCGTGAGCCATACGAAATAAGCGCTTTTCATCCGCACCCCGATTATTCGGAATATGACGACGAAAAACAAGCACTTACCGACATCGCCATTATTAAGCTAGCAAGACCCATACCCCGTAGCGTAGCAAAACCCATACTGCCGCTACATCCTGCTCGCGCAATTCTGGATCCCGAAATCAAAGATAGCGGTGTACAACTCGAGTTCTCTGGCTTTGGAAGAACCGAAACGGGAAGCTCGGGGGTTAAACTCAAAATGTCGCGAGAACTCGACGTCTATTGTGGCGGTTTAAATTCGCCTGCAGACGGCGAAAGCGGCTGCGAGCTAACAAACTATCATCATGCCCCCTATGCATCATTTTATTATGCTCAAAATGACGGCGGCCCTTGCTCTGGGGATTCGGGCGGCCCCGCGTTCATCACGCGTGATGGCGTCGAATACGTCGCAGGCGTAACTTCGTACGGAGACAGTGAATGTACGGTATACGGCGTTTCAACCTCAGTGCAGGATTATTACTCATGGATCCTCGAAAAAGCGCCGGTGCTTAAAGAAAATTGTTCAAACAAAGTCGATGACAACGGCGACGGGCTCATAGACTGCGATGACCCGCAATGCGCGGGCTCCGTGTATTGCAAAACGGAAATCTGTGACAACGAAATCGATGACAACGCCAACGGGCTCATAGACTGCGATGACCCGCAATGCGCGGGCTCCGCGTATTGCAAAACGGAAATATGTAACAACAAGATCGATGATAACGCCAACGGGCTCATAGACTGCGATGACCCGCAATGCGCCGATAATGCCGAATGCAAACCCGCGATCTTTGAAATCTGTGACAACGAAATCGATGACAACGCCAACGGACTCATCGACTGCCAAGACCCGCAGTGCGCGAACTCCGTCTATTGTAAAGCCGAAATATGCAACAACGAAATCGACGACAACGCCGACGGACTCATCGACTGCGATGACCCGCAATGCGCGAACTCCGTCTATTGTAAAGCCGAAATATGCAACAACGAAATCGACGACAACGCCGACGGACTCATCGACTGCGATGACCCGCAATGCGCGAACTCCGTCTATTGTAAAGCCGAAATATGCAACAACGAAATCGACGACAACGCCGACGGACTCATCGACTGTAACGACGCACAGTGTAGCGCTGAACTTCACTGCCAGCCAGAAATCTGCGACAACGGTGAAGACGACAACGGTGACGGACGTACAGACTGCCGAGACCCACAATGCTCCGACGCCCCGAACTGCAAAGGCACAGGCATCGAAATTTGCAACAACAAAATCGACGACAACCAAAACGGACTCATCGACTGCGACGAACCTAGTTGCGAGAGCACCCTTTACTGCGTCATCATCGCCCGCGGCAAGGAACTCTGCGGCGAGCACGCCACCGACGATAACGGAGACGGCGTCGTCAATTGCGCCGACGAAAGCTGCAAATCAAGCGACAAATGCAAAGACCAAGTCCCCGAAATTTGCAACAACGGCATCGACGACAACGGGGACGGACTCATCGACTGCCGCGATCCCCAATGCCCATGCACCCTATCATTCTATGACTGCAGCTACCAATCGCCCCAAAAACCCGCCTCCAACGCCCCGTGGTTCCTAGCCTTCTTCGCCCTCGTCGCCATCACCCTACGCCGACGCTTCGCAAAAGCCGACAAAGTCTAGGCAAACGCGCTTTACACAGCGACATCTTTGTTTTGTGGGGGAAGTCTCCCCCTACGCGTAAGCTTCCCTCATAATTCGCCAAAAGTCGCCTCACGATGTGCAAAGTTTCGGCTAATCGCCGAACCTTCGCACATCGTGCGCCTTTAGGCGAATTCATCGGGCGATCTTACGCTACCCCCACTAAGCGCATTTTGCGCAGCCCAAAGGGCTGACCTTAGCTATATATAACGCGAATTAGCCAAGCAAATACAAAATGAAACAGATCTTCCAAAACGACTGGCAAGAGCTCCTTGCTCCACAGTTTACACAAGATTATTACCAAGAGCTCCGCCGTTTCCTCATCCATGAGTACCGCAGCCAAACCATACACCCCGAAATGGGCGAGCTTTTTAATGCGTTGCACTATACGGCCTGTAAGGACGTCAAAGCCGTTATTTTGGGCCAAGATCCCTATCACGGTTTTAGGCAAGCACACGGTTTGAGCTTTTCAGTGCTTCCCCCTACCGCGCCACCGCCCTCCTTAGTCAATATCTACAAAGAGTTGCACAACGATCTTGGTCTAGCCGTCCCTACGCATGGCTACCTTAAATCGTGGTGCGACGAAGGTGTGCTGCTTCTAAACGCCGTACTCAGCGTACGACACGCAGCCGCAAACTCTCATCGCAACAAAGGATGGGAGCAATTCACCGACGCGGTTATACGCTGTGTTAGCCAAAAACCCGAACCCGTGGTCTTTATGCTCTGGGGAAGAAACGCACAAGAAAAGCGCAAACTCATTGCCCCACATCACCTCGTTATTACAGCGCCCCACCCCTCCCCGCTCTCGGCACATCGCGGATTTTTTGGCTCGCGCCCCTTCACGCGCTGTAACGATTTTCTTGTGAGCAAAAACATCATTCCCATTAACTGGACGCTAGCCCTGCACGTAGATATACGCTAAAGCTGTGCATGTGCTTTGCGACAAAAAGCAAAGAAAACGCAAAGCATGCGAAAAAGCACAGCTCTGCCTGAACTCAAAGATGCAATGCTATAGGCAAAGAAAAACGTCTTTCATAAAATGAGATGACAATTTTTTTATAAGGCAAAATCCCTGGGGCTGGGGGAATCAACGCAATGACTATTATACTATGTCAAAACTACACGAAAATTGTTATATCGGACCTATTACCTTACGCAACCCCACTATACGTTCTGCCGCGTTTGAAAACATGTGTGAAGACAACGCACCGACGGAGGCTTTATTAAACTACCACCGTGCTGTTGCGAAGGGCGGTGTTGGCATGACGACGGTTGCCTACGCAGCGGTATCGCGCAGTGGTTTATCGTTTAAGGGGCAACTTTGGATGCGCGAGGAGATTGTGCCTGCACTGCGAGAACTCACCGACGCTATCCATGCACATGGCGCCAAAGCATCTATTCAGCTTGGGCATTGCGGAAACATGACTCACCGTTCTAGTTGCGGACAAATCCCCGTCGGTCCCACCACAGGTTTTAACCTATACTCTCCTACCGTTGTTCGCGCGCTTAAACAAGACGAAATACAGCAAGTCGTACAAGACTTTGGGCGCGCGGTAGAGCTTTCTATTGATGCTGGCTTTGATTGCGTGGAGATCCATGCGGGGCATGGATATTTGATAAGCCAGTTCTTGTCGCCTTACACGAATAAGCGCAAGGACGAGTACGGCGGAACGCTGGAGCGGCGAATGCGTTTTATGACCGAAGTCATTGAGCAATGCCGTACCGTTGCAAAGGGCAGAATCGCAGTTGTTGTTAAAACCAATATGTTTGATGGTTTTAAGGGGGGCTTAAGTCGAGATGATTGTCTGCTGGTTGCTAAGAAACTGGAGCGTTTAGGTGTTGACGCACTTGTATTAAGTGCTGGTTTTGTCTCTAAGGCGCCAATGCAGGTAATGCGCGGGGCTATGCCGCTAAAAACGCTAGCACACTACATGGACTTTAAAGAGTATTGGTGGCTCAAACTTGGGCTTAAAGTTTTGGGTAAGGCGATGATTGCGCCAGTGCCATTTTCAGAGGCGTACTTTTTGGAAGACGCAAAGTACTTTCGCCAAAACTTAAGTTTGCCACTCATTTACGTCGGTGGCTTGATTAGTCGTAAAAAAATCGATGAAGTGTTGGATGCTGGTTTTGTAGCAGTACAAATGGGGCGCGCTCTCATACATGATACAGATTTTGTGAATAAGCTGCTTGCTGGCGATGAGAATACGCGCTGTAACTGTAAACACTCCAACTATTGCGTTGCTCGCATGTACAGTATTGATATGCGTTGTCACCGCTGTGTCGAGGATCTAGCGCCTGTGGTAAAAAAGGAAATCGCCAAACTTGAGGAAGCAAACGGATGAACTGGCCACTCAAAGCCTATGCGCTAGTCACTGGGGCGTCCTCTGGGATCGGGCGAGCCATCGCTTTGGAGCTAGCGGCTGGGGGGGCGGATCTTTTGTTGTTGAGTAATGATGAAGAAGGGCTTAAAACACTAAAAGCAAGTATTAGTCGTGATTTTGGCGTTAAAGTCGAAATTTTGTGCATGGATTTAGCGCGCGCGAATGCAGCAAAAAAAGTGTTGAGCTTTTGCCAAGAGCACGAAATCACAGTCGATATGCTCGTAAACAACGTGGGTGTTTTTTCTTTTGGAGCACTCGCCTGTACGCCACCAGAGCGTGTTGAAGCAATGATTGCGCTACACATCAGCTGTAGCACCGCGTTAATACAGGCTTTTGCGCCCAGCTTGATGGAGCGACGTCGCGGCTATATACTCAATATTTCCTCAATGTCGGTGTGGATGCCGATGCCGGGAATCGGCGTATACAACGCTACAAAGTCCTATATTCGCAATCTGTCGCTATCTTTGTACTATGAACTTAAACCGTACAAAGTTGGCGTAACCGTCGTTTGTCCTGGTGGAATAGACACCAATCTCTTTAATTTACCCGTAAAAATTCGCCAATTAGGCGTAAAACTCGGATTTTTGATGAAACCCGAGAAGCTGGCAAAAAAAGCTCTTCGCGTTTGTTTTAAGCGACGTAAGCACAGCGTTCCAGGCTTCTTAAACCACTTTCTTCTCTTTTTCATGCGCTGCATCCCCGATTGCTTCATATTCCTCATCATGAGAAAACTCAAAATCTACCAAAACTTTAGACCGCCCCATGCATAGTTATACCATCATCACAGGTGCAAGCTCTGGTATCGGCCTTGCACTCACCAAAGCACTCGCCGCGCGCAATACCCCGCTTATTCTGGCTTGCCGAAACTTGCAAAAAGCTGAAGCTCTAAAGACTGAACTCCATTCAACAGCGCCAATTCTTATCGAAAAGCTAGAGTTATCAAGCTTTCAGTCTGTTATTGAGTTTAGCCAACGCGTGCGCAGACTTCGCCTACATGCACTTGTCAATAACGCAGGCGCTTCCTACACCCAATACACGCTAAGCAACGACGGATACGAACTCTCGCTTGCAACAAATTGCTTAGCGCCGAGTTTGCTCTGTCTAGCCCTAGCCGAGCAAGTACAAAATAACGGTATCATTCTTAATACCGTTTCGCTCACACATCGTTTTGGGAAAATCGCCGATACCTTCCCCCATATTGCGCCAAAACCCTATGCTCAACTTAAAAACTACAGCAACGCGAAATTGGCTCTATACCTCTTTACCTATAAACTTTGGCAACAGCGAGGTCAGAGTATTCGCATACACGCCTACGACCCAGGTATTGTGAATACTGGCATGATCTCAATGAAGCGTTGGTACGACCCTCTAGCCGACGTACTTTTTCGTCCGCTTATACGCAAACCCCAAAGTGCCGCTAAAATCGCAGTTCGCGCCTTGGAACACGCAGATTCGGGGCTTATATTTAAGAGTCGCTCCCAAACGCCAATGCCAAGCTCAATCGCTGAGCATGCTGACATTGAACGCGTGTGGGAGGCGATCAACAGTTTGTATTCGTCTCTTTTTATGTCCAGCTAGCAATGGTGTGCGACTGGGGTAGGCTAACGAGCTTACTGCGCATCGCTTTGCGCGTTTTGTGCGCTTTGTCGCAGAGCTATTTCGCGGGCAATATCGACGTCGGTGGTGAGTTCAGCGCTCGCGTTCATCTGAGCCATGGTCTTTGCGCGTTCCAAGTAATTAAGGGCGAGATCGGGGTGGTTAAGGCTAATCAGGGTCATGGCAATTTCATAGAGTGCGCGTCCTGAGGCAGAATCGCTCATGGCAATTCTATCGAGCTTCGCCTTGCCTTCGTGAACTTTGCCTGAATCCACGAGTAAAAACGCGTTGACCCATTGCACAATATCGTCGCTATCGGGAAAGCACTTCTCGAAACGTTCTAATTGCGCAAAAGCCTCTTTGTGTTCGTGGCTCATGGCGTAACTTTGGATGAGCTCTAGATGCACGTCTTCGTAGCAAATTTCGGGACGTGGTTTTCGTGCCTTTAGCAGTGAGGTACAAATATCGCGAAATTTTTTAACGAGGCCATTTCGTTGACAGGCGCGCGCCATTGTCCACAGTATGAAGTGATTGCTTACGCGAATACTCGCCTTAGAAAGCTCAGCATCACTCCAGTTCATCACCTCATGATACTTTTCTATGTCTTCTTCGCGTAGTAAAGACCAATCATAGTAATGATTATAGCCTACCTCTTCTTCAAAGAAAAATTCAGAGAGAGCTAATCCTTCGTCATCGCGTTCTAGATCTGCAATCACCGCAAGATCGTCTTCGTCTTCCTCGAATTGATCATCGACCTCGCTCTCATCGACCTCTTCATCCTCTTCTTCATCAATCAGGTCATCACCTTTTTCGAGTATTTCGTCGCTGTTATTGGGATAGGATGCAGAATTATCGCGTTTTTTCTTAGTCATGTAACCTTCTCAAATGCTGTTGGGGCAAAACTTTGCGCGTATTAAACTCAAGAATAAAAAAACAGCATCATTGCCAAGCTTCGTCTAAATTGGGCTGCTTCGTCAAGAAGAGCCACCCAAAGGCGAGAAAATTTTAGGTCTTAGCGGCGCTGTTGTCAAGCCCTGTGTGGATTTGGCGCAGATGAATTCGTCAATCGCGGGCGTTTAGTCTTTGCTAGATATGTTTAAAGTACTTGCAAGAGCGTAGAAACTCTAAGCATGAAGCCTTCGTATAAGAGCTCTTCGTTAGCAAAGAACAGCTCACTATTTGCGAGCAAAGAACAGCTCACTATTTGCGAGCAAAGAACAGCTCACTATTTGCGAGCAAAGAACAGCTCACTATTTGCGAGTAAACGGGGGGGGTAGCGCAAGATCACCCAAAGCAGGGGACGCAAAGCGCATTTTGTGCGTTGGTTCGCTGAATAAGCGAAACAACGCACAAAATTCTGCGCTTTGCAGTCGCATGCTGCGGGAAGCTTGCGCGTAGGGGGGCTTTGCCCCCCACAAACCCCCCCCCCCAAAAAGCTGGGAGGCTCAGCGAAAACGCGCGCGTCTGCTTAGAATCTGGCTTGCGCAAAGAAGGCCAGCCCGATGACGTGTGGATCGCGCATGTAGTATTCGGAGGTGTAGGTGACGGTATTACGTTTGCGTCCCAATTGGTTGCGGTCGTAGGCGTAGGTAAATTCGCCGATGAGGCTCATCATATCGGACATATCCCAGCGGAGTGCGGCGCGGAGGGAGTAAATTTCCTTTGGTTCGTTGCCGTTGGGGAATGCGACGATGGTGGATGAGTCGATGACTGCGACGGTTTGGATGCCAGAGTTTAGACCCGAGGGGCTAGCCCCTTCAGAGATGCGACCGCGGTAGGAGGCGGGTTTTTGGATGCCAAATTGGAGGCTTGGGAGCAAGTTGGCGGACTCGATCCAGTACTCACCTTTGATGGCGCCGAGTAGCTCAGGTGTAGAGGAGGCGGAGTCTGGGAGTGCGTAATAGGGGTCGAGGCCTGGTACGTTAAAGAGGATGAAGTAGAGGTCGCGATAAACGAAGTCGAAGTTGATGGCGAGTTTTCCGATGTAGACGTCGGCGCGGAGTGCACCAGCGAAGGCGTTAATGCGAGTGGTGGAGCCGACTTTGTCGTAATCGGCGAGTGTTTGTGTCAGCCAGTTACCCTCGATCGAGGCGCGCCACGTGAAGCTGTCGTAATCTTTGGGTTTTCGTAGGAAGTAGTTTGATTGGTCGAAGGCATCGTCGTTGGTGCGATAGAGTCGGTAGTCGATGGATGCTTCGGGTTTGAAGCCGCTTGAGAACGCGGATAGTCGCGCGGAGACACCACCAGAGGTGACTTTTTCGCCTTGAACGCCTTGTTTTGGGTTTCGCCCAGCGTCAAAGATACCGCCGTTTACTTCGACTGCGAACATGTCACCGAAGTAGCCTAGCCCGGCGATACCACCCCAGAATGCGCCGAGTTCATAGTTTTCGACGTCTTCTTTATTTTTTGTGAGTATCGATTGTCGCGTCGATTTTGCACCAATTAAGAAGTAGAACCCATCCCAGTCGAAGCGGAATCGCAAGCCGGGTGTAGCGAAGGCGGATTTTCGGTTGTTATAGATTTTGTTCCCACCCCACGATAGGTCATAGGTGTAACCAGCGCGGAAGCGGTCGGAGTTAATGGGGAAGAAGGTAAAGTCGAGTTGTCGGCGAGAGTCTTGGGTCAATCCCGTTTTGGGATCGATGACGGCTTCCTCAAAGGCGTAGCGTGCGCGAAGGAAGGAGCCGCTGTCGGAGAGACGGATGTCGCCAGCGGAGAAGCTTGTCTCGGGTTGAGTTAGCACCGTCATGCGCGCAACGATTGCGGCGTCGGTGGTAAGGTTATCGATGAAACCAGGCAGCTCCTTGTAAATGACGATATGCGAAACAGTCTCGTCTCCGTTGTCTTTGGAGTTCAGGTTCTCGAAGGGGTAGAAAATCCCGTCGCGTGCCCCGAAGTCCATCTGAGGGCTGTTAATCAAAGACTCACCTGGACCAGCGAGCAGGTTGTCGTCGCTGAAGACGAAGCTGAGTCGCGTGTCCACGAACTCCCCTGCACTCGCGCTAGAGGCCAGTAAAACTGACGTCGCTAGCCCAGCTGCTGCGAAGCGAAGTGCCGTCCCAACGTGATGAAAGAAACGATTAAGATTCGATTGCATGAATGCCATCTCCTAGAGCTTGTGGTGAGGTTACCTCAAAAATAAAGAATAAAAGATTAACTAATATAGAGAACTCGCTTAGTCGCGAGCGATTAAATCAGTGGCAAAGCGTGGCTCAATGACGATGAGTCCAAATTTTTGCGTTAAACCATCACAGAGACGAGTACCGCTGCAACCAGGCAAAACTTGCTTGAGGTTGCCAGTGATGCGCTTTAGGTAGCGCTCTTCGCATTTATAGGTTTGTCGGTAGACGCCAGCTTGGAACACTTGCCCGACTTCACAGCCATTAAGGATGTTAAAGCCCGTAATGAGCGACGAGCTCGCGACGCTGATTTCGGCGTTCCCCTCGACTGTCCAAGCGCGCCACTGGTCGTAGCTTCTTAAATTGGACAGCTCGGTACACGTCAAATCATCGGTACACGTACTTCGGCATTCCGCCTCAGCACTACCAGATTCAATTTTACCGTTACCGTTGTCATCGCAGTCGATGAAAGTCGATGAAAGTCGGAGATTTTCGATGGTAACAACGGAAGATTCAATTTTTTCGAGCACATCGCGGTTTTCTTGGGTAAGCATAGCGGGAGTAATCACTTTAGGCTCGGGTAGCGGCAGTTTTCCGAAAGCTTTGCGCTCTTCTTTATCGGTGATGGGGCCACCGCGGTAATTGCCTGAGCAGTCCACAATTTCGGCCATCAACTCAATTTCCTCGGGCGTACACGGTCGGCTCTTCCCTGTCACTTTATCCCTGCAAGTTCCTGCACCATCCTCGCCGTCTTCGGGCGCGGGATCCTGATCCTCGGCTGTGGAGCGCTCTTTATTTTGAATACCCCACGATGGGAACTGCAGCTGGGTCATTCCGGTAAACTCGGCGATTCCACCCTGTAGCTCGCAAACCCTATCGCCAATTTCGACACGCGCTGGCTGGGAGAAGGTAAAGATAAAGAGTGAATCGTACTGCGTCGCATCTAAATCAGTGACGTAGAAGCCCGTAGCAACAACGTTAGTAACCACAATATTGTGTCCTTCACGTCCTTCGATGTTGGCATACTGCCCCAGTAGCGGGCTTGGACCAGCTAAATAGACGGGGTTATATTGCAACATTTCAATCGTTAGTGGCTCAAAATAAAAGGCTTGGCTAACCGCTGTAGATAGTGTCGGTCGTTGTCGAACTTCTTCGCCATAAAGCTCAAAACTATCGAGGCTATCCTCGATCCAAATCTTCGTGATACCCACGTTGTAGCGTAGCGAAATCGTAACACCCGAGACCAAGGTTAATTTTCCATCAGCGTCTTTGCTCCAAGTACCGATTTTGCCGTTACGTACTTCTAGTTCAGTGATATTGACCTCACCTGGTATAGCCTTAACTTTAACTTTACCGTTAAAGTCGGTGTACTCGTTGCCAAAGTTATCTACGGCATAGGCACCGATAACTACATCATGGCAAGTGGCGCCAGCGGGACATTGTCCTTGGCTGCTAAAGTGTGTTGCAAACTTGAGCGGGTTCTCTTTGGTCCCAAAACCGTTGATAGGCTGCACCACCATAGAGAAAGCGCGCATTCCCTCTAAACGAATTTCACGCTCTTCGGTGCAACTACCCAAAAACATCATGACCATCGCGAGCACTGATAGTACAGCAACCGCGTGTAAACGCCCATAGGATTTCATCGTCTTTATCCCTTCATTAATCTTAGTAACACGCATCGTATCCAGCCTCCTGCAGCGCTTCCATAATAGCTACACCATTGCTGAAACTATTGATTTGCACTTCATCATCCAAAGCCTCGTTATGTGGGCGTCTTGGATCTTGTCGTCCATCTGTGCTGGCGTAGAAGCATGGTAAATCCGCACAAAGCGACTCTGCGCGCGCTAGCGCGGCAGCAGCACAGCGGGAGTACTCGCTCTCATTGTCTTGGTCGTTGCAGAACTCGTACTTGCTAGCGCAAGTTTCGTACTCGCTGAGCTCTTCTTTTTTTGATTCACACATATTATTTTTTTGCTCTTCCATCTCTCGGCAAGCCGCCATATCAGCCTCGA
>JBBAEA010000070.1:0-18704 GCA_041656175.1 Bradymonadales bacterium
CCGGCGCTTATCCCGCACCAGCAAACGGATATGCGCAGTGATGGGTAAATAGTATAAGTGCACTTCGATATTTATTGTTAAAGTATGGAAGTCGCTTATGGAAGCCTGTTTAATAGGGCTAGCGTCACAATACATGTCCAAGGGCTTTTGCCCTTGGCAACCGCTTCTTTGTGTTATGTACTCATTTTATGAATTTGATTTTGAACACCCCTGAAGAAGCTCTTATTTTTTAACTACGGCGCTGCCCACTTCAGTATTTGGTATTTCTTTTGCGCTTTGCGCGGGGGAAGCCCTTCGCTCAAAAAGAATACAAAATGCTGCCATTTTACCTGTGCAAATCGTGTACTTTTTAGCTTAACTGATGATTTTATTCGATGATGCCGCTCACGACTTTGTCAGTAGAGCTCAGGAAAGCTATATACTACGTAGTTTCCCCAAAAAACAGGGCACTACGGGAGAGTTTATTTTATACTTTTGACCTGATCCTTGTATTTTATGCCAAAGACTTTTCAAATCTTAATTTGCTTGTCAGTTCTGTGAGATGACAGGTGCTGATCTCTTTGAGTCGAATTGTCTCTGAGTATACTTGCTTGCATGTGCAAAAGTATTCGTATTGGATGCGTTATTTGGAAATATGAAATAACTCATCGCAAGACCATATTGCGTCGTCACTAATACAAGCATTACTTGTACTTCTTTGTATATATTGTTTTTGGGGAAAGATACTTTGTCGCTCACCATCACGCTTGAGTCGCAAAAAAAAGCCTCTGCTATACGTTTGTATTCAGCGAGCTCTTTTTTACAAGTCGGATACTTGTTTTTGAATTCAATACGTCATGGCTCGCGCTATTCACATCGACGACTCGGTTTGTACATGAATCTTTCGCTAAAAGTCTCAAGGCGTATAATAGATACAGCTAGCTTGGAGAAAAACGTTTGCTGTTATTTTGGCAAGGTCGTTTTGTTTGCAGTGCCTGCTGTAGGGCTAGAGCTTGAGCTTAGAAGTCGCCAAAATCATCTTCCTCTTCATCATCCTCGAAGTAATCGACGTCGAACGTTTTAAAGATGGAGAGGATAATTTTTTTGATCTCCATATTGTGGATATGCTTTACGTAACCCAACAAGAACTCGATGGTTTCCTCGTCTTTTTTCATTCTTTTGAGTAAATACAGCGCTCTACGTCGTTTTACGCTTTCGTTATAGTAGCATTTTTCTTTGACGAGTTCGATAAGATGCTTTCGTATGGGTTCACTGTCAGCTTTCAGCGTTATCAGCAAGCGCAGCGCGTTTTCCACCAATTCATGGGCTTCGTCAACCCTTACACAATCCATAATATGTGGTAGCAGTTTTTCACCCACAGCTTCTTGCAGCAGTTTTTTTAGCAGTTCGTAGTTTTCGGTGGGCTCCTCTCGGAATTGCGCCATCATTAAGTCTCTGGCTTCATTAGACTGTAAACGCTCAAGCGCGTGGGTTCGCACCGCAAGTAGCGGCGCCGTGTCATATTGGCGCAGCAAAATAGGTAAATAATACGCAGGCTCGGAGAGCGCGACGATCGCATCTAACACAGCGTTTATCATTGTTGGGTCTTGGAGATGCAGATGTATGGCAATGAGCTGCACAACGTTTGGGTCTTTGAAATTTTGCACCCTTGCGAGGTTGACCGCGTTGAGCTTGATGACGTCGCGCCCATCGTTGAGTAGGGTTAGGAGGTCTTCTAGCTCGACCTTGTTTCGCAGCTTTTTGAGCTCTTTATCAGTCAGCGGCCTAGAGTCGAAGCCATCAAGCGGGAGCGGGGTATTTGTTTTTAATTCTACACGGGGTGCTTTCGGTATCACAGGGTCCTTTGGTCTAATTCGGAATTCGCGCTCCTCGAGTGCGTCTTCGATACGTTTTTTTAACTCCACATCATTGAGTTCATGCAACAGCACCCCTAAGAGTTCCGACGCCCGTTCAGCCGCATGTTCTGGGCTGCTGTATGACAACATAGCGTTGATTAAGGGCTCAACCCAGCGCAAAGGCGTTGTTCTCATAATTTTGTAAAGCGCGCCTGTTGCTCTAGAGTTGGTGCTGGCCAAGAGTGTCATAACCGTTGGAATGGCATCGTTCTCAAATTTTTGGATCAGCTCTCTGCTCGTTTCTATATCTTCGGATGCTGTGGTCATCATATAGTTGAAGATCTGTGGAATAATGAGCTCTGGAAAGCAAGCGTGTTTTAATGCCATACTCAGAACCAAACGCTGCACTTGCTCATCGGAGTCTTTGAGTAGCACCAAGGTCGAACTCAGTAAGCCGACGCTGCAATCCTTTTGTGCGGTGAGCATTTTCACCGTTGCGCGGCGAATGGCTATCGAACCATCGTACAGCAGCGTGTAAATCAGCTTCTCGTCCGCATTCATGTGCAAAGCAGTGAATAAGTTCTGAAGATTCGCTGGCGGTTCCGCTAAACCCATCGTTACTATGCTAGCAGACACTTGTGCTCGCAATTCGTTTCGCAAGGGCACAAAGTTCTTGTAGTCTGCCGCTTTCTCGGCGAACTCATCAAGGACAGTTTTCGCAGCTGTCATAAAGTCAACGACCTGCAAGGGGTTTTGGCGCAGCATACGTTGTATATAGCTAAGCGCCGCATCTGCCACCAACTCGCGCTCAGAGAAGACCAAGCGTAGCGCCGCCTCGTGCCAGTAGTTGCGACGCTGCAAAAAGGCTAAAAAGTTCACGACAAAGTTGTCATCCTCGTCTAAAATAATCTGCGCCACGTCCAATTCGTGTGGCGCCAACTGCTGACAAATCCGCATCAATTCGGTGGGCTTTAGGTCTTTCGCGCGAAGCGCATCCAGCAGCGTTCCCAAATCCTGCTCTCCTTGCTCAAGAACAATTTCTTTCGTAATGACTGCGCGCTCCTCCGCACCCTTGGTCTCCGTATTCTGCTCTAGCGACTCGCCGTTTTGTTTTGTAGTCTTTTTGCGTCCCATTTCCCAAAAACCTTCGCAATCCATATAAGAGCTGCAAATGAAAAATGCCCATCAAGGCCCTTGCCTTTATAGTCTCAAATTTTGTACACTTTGCGCAAGCGTTCGCGGCAACGCTTCATCATAAAACTATTTTTAGGGGGGGAAGTTTCCCCCTGCGCGCAAGCTTCCTTCAATATTCGCTAAGTGTCGTTGTATTTTATGCGTTGTTTTGGCTATTCGCCAAACCACCGCATAAAATACGCCACTAAGCGCATATTTCAGGTGATCTTGCGCTACCCCCTCTGTTACCGCGCGCTACGCACACTATCCAAGGTTCACGATGCAAGACGCTTTTCAAACACAATATTACGGTGAAATAAAGTTTAGCCAGTTCGGTAGTGACTATCATTTTCCGAAAAGCCATGACTTTGGCGTGCTCGTTTTGCATGGCTACAGCTCCTCGCTCGACGCTGTTTCGGGGATCACGCCGTATCTTGAGGCTGCTAAAATTGACTATGAAATGCCGTTACTGCGTGGACATGGCACGAAGTACCAAGATCTACGCGGGGTCACAGCGCAGGATTGGCTCGATGATGCACAGAGCGCCTACGACAAAGTTCTACAAAAGCACCCCAAAGTTATCATCGTCGGATTATCCATGGGCGGTTTAACGGCTCTACAACTAGCGGCCAAAAACCAAGAAACTTGCCTAGCCCTTGTTACTTGGGCTGCAGCGCTTTACTTCAAAAACCCCGCTGTGCATCTTGCACCGATTTTAAAGCGAATCGTTAAGTATTGGCCTGGACAGGAAAGTTTCAACGACCCAGAGTGCCGAAAAAATAATCGAAATTACCCCTACATCAGCACCGACAGCTTCCACTCTCTCTATCGATACGCAAAACACACGATAACGATTCTTTCTCGTGTAAAAGCACCGATCTGCATTATACACTCAAGTAAAGACCAAGTTATTAAGCCGATAGCCGCCGATCGTATATTTAAAGACGTTATGTCGCCTTACCGCGAACAGCACATGCTCGCAAAATCTGGCCACGAACTTGGTCAAGACCTAGAGCGCGAAACTGTCTTTGAACTAAGTATGGAGTTTATCAAAAAATTTCTCCCCGAAAATGCCGAGGAAAACGGAGATAGCGAGGAAAAAAGAGATAAGATTGACGAAGAGTAGTTAGGCGAGCGTTCAGAGTAAAGTCAATGAAATCAAGGCACTATACTGAAAAACGGCTTAAAGCATGATAGCGCTTAGCGAGGCGTGGGCTAGGGCGGTTAAATAGCTCATAGCCTCTCGAAGGTAGCTCTAAACAATTGCGTTGGGGGCGTTACGGGGGCTAGAGCCCCCGTTGAGGGGGTAGTGGCAAACCCGCGCACAGCGCGGGGTTGACACGTAGGGGGAAACTTCCCCCACAAAAGTAAAAAGCTTATATATCGAATGAACTGAGTGTCTCAAAGCATGTGGTCGAAGCTGCAACGGCGAGTAATGGGTTATTGTAAATGATAGAAGAGATACGGGCGATATTGCCAGATGAACTTGAGCAAGCCCTCCTTGATATGGGGGAGAAAAAATTTCGAGCGGAGCAGATTTTGCAGTGGATATATCAACGAAACGTCGAATCCTACGATGAAATGACGAATCTTTCCTTAAAACTTCGTCAAAAACTCGACGTGGAGTTTCCGCTCTCAGCGTTTCCAAAACTAAAGGAAGAGCATGCAGAGGACGGTAGCATTAAGATAGCTTACCCTTTAAAATGTGGCGGTATAGTGGAGTCTGTGCTTATACCAACGCCCAAGCGCTTAAGCCTTTGCGTATCCTCGGAACTTGGCTGCAGCTTTAACTGCGCATTTTGTCGCACAGGGCACTTAGGTTTTGGGCGTCGATTAAGTGCCAGCGAAATTCTCACGCAAGTGCACTGCGCGCAGCGCCTTGCGCGGGAGCGTCTAGATCGTGAAATAACGAATATCATATATATGGGTATGGGCGAGCCATTCCATAATTTGGAGGCGCTTTTTAGATCGCTTGAAATACTGCTTGATCGGCGTTGTTTTGATATCTCGAAGCGAAAAATTACCGTTTCGAGCGTGGGGCATGTTCCGGGTATTCGCGCGCTTGGTCAAAGCAAGTTTGGCGTAAATTTGGCGATATCGCTGCATGCGCCAAACGATGAACTGCGTTCCAAAATCATGCCAGTGAATCGTCAATGGGGTCTTGACGCGCTCTTTAAGGCGCTACACGAATATCCGCTAGCCAATCGGCAGCGCATTACTTTTGAGTACATACTTATCAAGAATCTCAATATGTCTGCGCGCGATGCCGCGCAGCTCGTAAAGCGCCTGCACGCACTGCCCTCCAAGGTGAATTTAATACCCTTTAACCCCTTTGATGGCTGTGATTTCGAGCGCCCAAGCGACGAGGAAGTCGATGGCTTTCGCGATATTTTGTTATCTAAGGGAGTGGCTTGTTCTGTGCGGCGATCGCGCGGGTCCGACACGCTTGCTGCGTGTGGGCAGCTTGGTCAAATTGTGTAGTTTTAGGCGCGAGGAGAGCGTGTTTGCTCACGTTTCGCGTATGCCTTGCAACGCATGATGGGGGGCATAAGTTCTTCGCAAAAAAGAAGAACGACAATTGCTTGCAAGTTGACTAATCATTAGCTTTGAATAAGGCTCGGCGTTGTACGTCCATGAGTGACGCGGGGGCGGTTTGCCCTGAATGGAGGCGTATGTGGATTAAGCGATTTATGGCGTGGTTGTTGAAGTACCGCGTCTGGGTCTTGTTGGTTTTTTTAGCAATAACGGTGCTTAGCGCTTTTGCGTTGCCGCGCCTGAAGTATGACTTTAGCCCAGAGGCGATGCTTGATTATAGCGAAGAGGAGCTCAATTATGAGGCCTCCTTTGCGCAGAAGTTTGGAAGCACCCACGATAGCTTTTTGATAGTGCTAAAGAGCAATGAGTCGCTGATTTCGAGCAGAGGCTTGGAGGCGATTCGCGATTTAACCGAGTACATGGCGGTTTTACCAGAGGTAACTTACGCGTACAGCTTGACGCGAGCGCCCGATAACGACATGTCGTTAAACATCATGTTAGGTGGTGGGCTAGAGCCGATGATACCCGCGGGACCAGTGACATCTGAGACGCTGCAAAAGGTCAAGAGTCGTGTGGAGACGTCGTCGATTTTGAGCGGGAACTTGATTTCGAAGGATGAGCGTCACGCGTTAATTTTGCTTAATTTTGACGAAAAGTACCGTGAGGCTGCGAATTTTGAGCCAGTGCTTGATCAAATAGAGAAGCGTGTGTCGGCGTGGAATCGCGCGCCAGAGCACCAGTTTGAGATTGCTTTTGGGGGCTTGCCCTACATTCGCACGGTTACAGTTTCGACGATGAAGTCGGAGCAGTTGATGTTGTGGCCTTTGGTGGGTTTATTTTACTTTTTTGCGCTCGTTTTGCTCTTTAGAAACGTGATGAATGCGGCGCTACCGCTGATAAGCGTTGGCGCTGTGGTGCTTTGGGCTATCGCGGTAATGGTTCTGTTTGAGCAGCCCGTAACCATGATCAACAACACTCTTCCGTTACTTATATTGGTTATCGGGGTTACCAATAGCATCTATATTTTGGTGCGTATTCTCGATGAACGCGCCAAAGGTAAAGACAAGAGAACGTCGATCATTGATGGTGTGAGTCGTGTGGCTTTGGCGTCGTTTTTGACGACTTCGACTACGGCTATAGGATTTGGATCACTTATCATCGCGCATGCACCCATTTTAGTGAGCTTTGGGGCGATCATAGCATTTTCGGTTTTGTTGATATACGTGGTGATTGTCACGATGATGCCGCTCATTGCCTCTTTCTTCCCGCTTAAGGCAAAGCGTATGGATGTACGTGACTATGTAGAAGCAAACGGCGACTCTGCCGCTGAAGCGAACGTAAAGGAGAGGCGGAAAATAGACCCGCTCGAAGCACCCACCGATAAAAGTATTGATGGCTGGATTGAGCTTTTGTCGGCGAGCATTGCGCGTTTTGCGATTAAGCACAACAAGTTGGTTATTGCGTTTTCGATAGTGATATTGGTAGGCTCCACGCTATTGGGTTTGCGAGTTCCTCTCGATTCTAAAGTGAACGATGTCTTTGAGTCCTCGCACAGCATATCGCAGGCTAACCGCATGATCGAGGAAGAGCTCGGTGGCATTTTGCCGCTCGAAATCGATATATATGGAGAGGCTGGGAGTTTTAGGAAAGCGGAGATTTTAAAGAGTATAGCGGATTTGCAAACGAAGGTTGCCAATGTCGACGGCGTTATCGTGAGTTTGTCGCTGATCAATATTTTGCAGGAAGCAGGCATCCACTTTGATCAAGAATCGCTACCAACAACGCTAGCTCTTAACTCGACGTTGATGGCATTGAAGCGCTTAACGCCCGAGCAGCTTGACGCGTTTATGACTCAAGACGCGTCGAATATCCATATATCGGTGCGTATGCCCGACGATGGCGTTCGAAAATCGCTGGACACCATTAAGGGTATTCGTGCCGCGTGCGAAGAACTCGTTGCTGAGCAACCCTCGCTCAGCTACCGCTTTACGGGGACGGCCTACACTTCCACCATGGGTCTTGAGGCATTTGTCAACGACTTATTTTCTAGCCTTCTTATGGCGTTTTTCATTATTTTCTTGGTGCTATTCATTGCTTTCCGCTCATTTTGGTCTGGTCTTGCCTCGGCTTTGCCTAATATTCTGCCCCTCGTTATGACCTTGGCAATGATGAATGTTTACAGCTACGAGCTGAACACGACTTCGGTTCTTGTCTTTACCATCAGCATAGGCCTTGCCGTCGATAACTCGATCCACATTATATCGCGATTTAGGCAGGAATACCGCTTTGGACGCAGCGTCGATGAGGCTATCATACGCGCTATGCGCAGTTCGGGGCGCGCGATCCTTCAATCCAACACTTTGCTAATTAGCGGACTCGCCATCTTGCTTTTTTCGAGCTTTGAGCCTATTTCGCGTGTAGGTGTTTTGACCATGACAACGATTGGTGCTGCGCTGCTCGTTGCCATCGTGGTCATCCCCGCGGAACTCAAGCAGATCGGGCATCGCATGAAGCTCAAGGAGACACCGAGGGTGAAGTTGTAGGGGGGAGAAAGAAGATGGCTTAGCAGGACGGCGATTTTAACTTTGAACTCTTGTTTTTGTCGGGCGAAGCTGGATTCGCCTAAAGCCCGATTTCGCCGGCGCTTGCTTAGTACCCTATAACTCAAGTGCTAGATGCTACTTTCTTGGCTACGCCGCTTTCGCAAAGGACAATGAGCTTAAGCCTATTTTCGCGCTCTAGCGAAGCGCAAGCGTATGGATAATATTTTTCGTAGATGTTATTACTTGTACTCAGCATTCTAGCCTTGATCGTAGGCGCTCTGGCCTACCCCATAGCAAAGCGAAAGGCTTCGTGGCTAAACTTCTTCGACGCACTTGTTCTGTTGTCGATCAGTGGGCTTACGCTGCTACACCTCATTCCCCACAGTGTTGAGGCCGTAGGCTGGATCGCTGCACTAGCGGCTCTCATTGGTTTTGGCTTACCAGCGATTTTTCACAAGCATGGTGGCGCCTCATCGTCGCGTCTACTCGAAGTACTTGCACTTATCGGGCTTATCGTACACACGTTGCTCGATGGCATGGCGCTTTATATGAGTGATCTGCACGCCGTGGATCTACACCACGGCGCTACTCTAGTGCATGATGATGCGCACGAACACGGTCATGTTGGCGCGCTTTTGGGTATAGGCGTTTTGCTACACCGTTTGCCTGTAGGATTTTTTATTACATGGCTACTCATGCCGCTCAAGGGAAAAAGGCTAACGTGGGTAGTTATCAGCGTGATGGCGCTTTGTACGATTGCAGGTTTTAGCATGGGGCAGCTAGCCATTCCGCAGTTGGGCGTAAAGGGGCTCAATGTTTTTCAAGCCCTCATTGCTGGGACACTATTACATGTAGTCTTCCACAATGTGTCCCATGACCCAGCTACGAGCAAAAAGAACTGGGCTATAGCCGCTGGTTTAGGCGCTATTGTTGGTGGATTAACCCTTGTTTTTATTGAAATTTTTTACGATGGCCACGATCAGGGTGGCAAAAGCGTGCTCGACGAGCTGTGGAGTATCAGCGCCCAAATGAGTCCTGCTCTGATACTTGGTGCGCTCGTTGTTTTGGCGCTCTTTGGTGTAAACTCGCTACGCCAAAATAAGGAGAAGTCTTTGCGCCTAACGATTCTCTTTCAGCTCGTCTCCCGTCGCGTACCGCATCTTATCGATGGTCCGATGCATGTCTGGGAAGCGCTTTCACTTATAGTAGTGTTTGCCCTTTTCCCGCTAACTTGGGCTTTAGCCTATCTGCTTTCCTCCCTATTCCTACTTCTTGTAGCGCGACAAATTTTACCGCTTCCCGCTAACTGCGAGTGCTGCGATCGCTTCACACAAGATCGCTGCGACGATGACGTGGAGGCGCGACAGTGGCTCTATAACACTTGGGCACAAGTTTTTGTGGCCGCAATACTACTGGCTCTAAGCCAAAATATCGCCGATTTTGCAAGTGGCCTAAAACCCTGGCTCTGGACGAGTATTGCAGTCGCGGCGCTTGGGCTGCTATTTCGTATACCCACGCTATGGCGCTTGATAATCACTGCGATTTTGGCGCACTACCTATCGCTACAAACAGCCTTTGTATTTGCAGTCACTTCGATGCTTAGTTACGATTACGCTATACACTTGGTACGCTTGCTCTACTCTACAAAGCGCTTTGTGTTATATATCGTTTATACCATCGCGGCGGCTACGCTTTGTATTATGATTAGCCTGAGCCTACCCGCGGAGTTCTGGAACTACTCGCTGTGGACTTTGCCCGCGGTGGTAAAAAACACTCTAGCTATCATCTTTTTTGCGGCCTCCGCTTTCATGCTTGTGCGCCGCGGTCCGCGAGCCTTGCTCGACGCTGCTCTCGCAAAACCCCTCCCACACTCACACCAAGAACCATGCCCAGCATCATCGCAGGAAAGCGCCGCGGCGCAAAACTCCTAGCTCCCGCAAACGACGGCGTACGCCCGACACCAGCACGGGTGCGCGAAGCCATATTTTCTAGCTTACACGCGTTGTTGGGAGATTGGAGCGACGAAATTGTCCTTGACGCTTTCGCTGGTAGCGGCGCCCTTGGCCTAGAGGCTTGGTCTCGAGGGGCAAAGTACGTTCAATTCATCGAAGAAAATACTGCTCATTACAAAATATTACAAAAAAACATCGAAAAACTCGAAGCTACTGTGCAGTGTAGAGCGAAGTTAGCTACATTTCCTGAGTGTTTAGCAAAAAACTCGCAACGCTATAGCCTAGTATTCCTCGATCCTCCCTACCATAGCGAGCTCCTCAAGCGCAGCTTACACGCGCTTGTGCAGTATCAAGTTCTAGCGAATAAAGCTATTTTGTCGCTAGAATACGATGAAAAACAAGATATTGACGTGGAAACTTCGCTGTATTCGACCATACGTCTAAAAAAATACGGACGCGTCGTTTCTCACTTTTTGCAGTACAACGGCGGATGAACTCTAGCTTCGCGAGCTCTTGTGCGTTAGCACGCTTTGCGCCGAAGTAAGTATTTTTCTTTGTTTTGAAAACGCTATTGGCAAGTTAAAACGCTATTAGCAGGCAAGAATTTAGTCTGTTTTAAGAGATAGCTAAATGCTTACAAGTATGCTACTCTTGCTCATCATTTGGGAAGCTTGTATAGTGTTGTAGCTGGATTACGAGTGGTTCGAGATCAGCGCCGTATTCTGTAGGAGGAGCATATGAAATACCGACTAATTCTTGTCGTATCGATTTTATTTTTGATTTTCGCTTTTGGCTGTAAAAAGAAGGACGAAGAGAAAAGCGATGTAAAGGTTGATGCAGCGGCTATAGAGCAAGCAGCAGATACTAAGGACGCTGACGATGCCAAAGTAGACGATGCCAAAGCAGATGCGCCACCTAGCGTTGTGGCAAAAGCAGCCCCCCAACTCGCTGAAACTCAAGACGTCATGATTATGGGTGATATTTTTGATGACGATATCAACGTTAGCAACTCGCTGCTATCGTATATCCCCGATAACAGTCTTATGCTTTATGCAAGCACCCAAGCCATATCTGCCGATGACCCTAGGCTCTCTCGCCTGATGCGATCCTACCGCAAGCTCTTTGAGAGTATTAACGAGAACGACGTATTGGCTATTTATGAGAGCTTAGGCGAGGATCTTACGGGAATTAACCTGAAGGATGGTATGAAATATATCATCGATGAGCTGTTTCCACTGCTGAAAGACTATAAACCAGAGGCTCTTGAGGCGTTTGGCTATGATCCCACTGCGAAGGTGGATTCCATCGCGTACTTCAACGGCACGGAGCTCGTTTTCAAGCAAAACGGCATTAAAGATGCCACTAAGATGCTAAATTGGCTCAGCATGTTAGTCGAAAAGTTTGACTTAAAATCCACGGATGAAGATGTGAATGGGAAAGCATGGAAGACCTTTGACCTCGCGCAAGTCGGCGTCCTTGGTATCCATGTAGAGGGTAATGTGTCGACGGTAGTTGTGTGCATAACGCCACCAAAGAGGCTTCTTATGCCGCTTCCCTACTTGCCGCCGAAACTCCCTACAGCATCGAAAAACTTAAAAAACACGCCGCTAAGGGCAGTGTTATTGGTGTTGGGCTTGTCGATAACATCAAGCTCGCAGATTACATCCTAAACGAGGGCTCCAAGCTCTATGCGCTGATTGAGGGCATCGACCCCGAATTTGAAAAGCCAAAGCTGAGCAAAGTGTGCATCGACGAGATGACAGACCTTGCGAAAGCTATGCCTAGCTTTATCACACGTTTTTACCTCAAGGAGCATAGCCCCAAAAACATTTCCTTAGGTGTTAGGAGCATACTAAGCATAAGCGATACCGCTATGCTCAAATCGTTGCAGGGCTTACAACGTGATATCCCGAACGCGGGAATACACCCAGATGCAGCTTTGGCTAGCCTCAGCGCAGGACTTGACCTCGTCGATACGTTCGAGTGGCTCAAGGGGTTTGGCGAAAAATTTGAGTCTGCCCCCTACAAGTGCGAGTATTTAGAAGAACTCAACGAATTTAGCGAACTCAAAGATGTCAAACTTTTTGAAGATATGGGCATAGACGCCAAGATCAACGTCACATCGCTTCTTATGCTGTTAGAGAACATCGATACTGCCCCCAATGGCGACCCCATAAACTTCAAAGGACGCGCTGCCGTTCTAGGCGAGCAACTTAGTGCTTTAGCCAAGGCTATTGCCAAAGAAGAGCCCAAACTCGCTGATGGCATCAGTTTTGAGCATAATGTCAAAAGCACAATGAGCCTCAAAGATGTGATTCCTGTTTACAAAGACCTCAATTTAGTATTCACCGAAAGCGGTGCATTTGCGAGTATTTCCGATGTCGACGTAATCCAACTCGCGAATTTGGGTACGCAAAAGTGGGTAGACGTCGTTGGTATCAGCGTAAACATGAAAATCCTCAAAGCCATATACGGCAATGATATTCCCAAAGAATTCGCCAGCGTGAGCTTCATGAAAAGCATTTATTATGGCATTGGTGTGAGCTCAGAGGGTATTCACCTCAACATGTTTATGAACCTTGAATAGGCTTGAGTAAGTTTTTTGGGGAGGGGGCATTGCCCCTCCCTACGCGCAAGCTTCCCTCAGGAGCTAAGCGCAAAAAAAAAGCAGCCAATCTGGCTGCTTTTTTTTTAAAACGGTTTTTATGGGAAAATAAAGGTGATTTCTACGCGATCATTAAGGCCGCGTTCGCTCTTGTTTCGGTTATTGTATCGTTGGTTCTCTTTGCCCTTTGCCGTGGTCATTAAGCGCCTACTATCAACACCCTTGGGTATGAGCATATCGCGCACGCCATCAGCACGCATCTGAGAGACTTCGAAAGCCTTGCGACTGCGCTCTTGCGTATAACCCTCGATGATTACCGTTGTTTCGGGGTACTTTTTAGCAAGCTCGCCAATGTTGTGGATAACGTCGTATTTGATAGGAAGTAGAGTGGTTTTGTCGTAGTCAAACGCGCCTGCTACAACCATAACAACGCCCTTCATATCCATGAAAACATAGCTAGGCCCGACCGCCGCTTGTGCGTCTTGCATGAGGGAAGTTTGGCGTTCGGCTGACTTTAAGTTTTGCTGTTGTCTATCGAACTCTGGTTTTGCCGCTTCGTATGCTCTAATAAAGAGTGCGTTTGCCTCTTCTGCGGCTTTGCCTGCGGCATCGCGGTTTCCGACGGCCATATACTCCGTTGCCTGTTTTAGCGCTAGGTCCCCTGCATTAAAGGTATCGGCTTGGGTTTCTTTGGCACCCACGCCAGCAGCGCGCTCGCGCTCGGTCATAGCGGACTGTATTTTTGTCTCCACGCTAGCGAGTGATGCGGCCGAAATGTTGTGTTTCATCAAGGCGATGCTCTTCTCTAGCCCGTCTCTTTGAACCTCTAGTGTCTTGATCGCTGCCTTGTTGGTCTCTATCTCTTTTTTATAGAGTAACACCTTTGAATTGGCTTCTTTAGTGGCAGAAATCGCCTTGGCAGTCGCATACTGTCTTTGGCCTAGGCTTGCATACGAAGAAGCTCTCGCTTTCTCACCGCTTGTCCATGCATCGACTGCGCTATTGTAGAGCTCGGTAGAGCGAGCATATGCGCTAGGCGCTTGCACATTGATTTGTGCAGCCTCCGTGCTAGATCGTACTCGTTCAAGTTCAATAAGTTCCGCTGGTTTTTCTTTTGGCCCGCAAGCTGTTACGCTCGCAGTCAATACTAAACTAGCTGCAATGATCCATGCTAATTTCCGCATTTCTATCTCCAGTAAAAATTGGTAAAAGCGAACTACTTCTGCCCTTTGAGTTGCTCTTGCAACAGTTTTTCCTCAGCAAGCAGCGTCTGAACAGCCGCTTCCAATTTTCCTTTCTCCGCCTTTACTGCATTAGCCTCAAGCTCAAGAGCGCCAGCCATCTGAACGGCGGTGTCTTTTTTTAAGCTAGCATCGACATAATCAAGGTAAACCACTGTTTTAATGTTCAGGCTTCGTGCTGCAGAAATCTCGTTTTTGCCCACCCGAACTAAGGCTTCCTCGATCCAATTCGATATGGCTGTCATTTCAGCTACATAACGCCCACTGCTATCGGCGCGTAAACTATCAAGGCGCTTTTGGTTGTTGCGAACGTCTTCGCGTACCTTTACTCCATCTTGCGCAAACACCATCGCAGAGGGCAGCGAAACGCTAAGCAACGCTCCAAAACCCAAAGCCGCAATTATTCTGCCAAAACGCATTCTCATCCCAATATCCTCCAAGATGCTATTGCATACGTATACCCCGAAAACCCCAACGCACATATTGCGTAATCTAACCGCTACGCACTGCGCTGTCAAACGGCGCAAGCATTAGGCGAGATTTTAGCCCCCACGATTAGCCCCAGCTTGCGCTATCACGCGGAAGCTAAAAGCTCGACTCGTCGCTAAGCGCGTTCATGCGCTTCACATAAGCTTGCGAAAGTAATATGGCACAGGCGACAGAAACGTTGAGCGACTCCACCGTATCCTCATGAACGATGCGGATGAGCTCATCGCAGTGTTCCTTCGTTAAACGCCGCAAACCCTCGGATTCGGATCCCATCACGAGGGCATGGGGACCTTGCCAAGTAAAGCCGCTCTGCGCTTTGCCTTGTAGGTCGGCGCCTACGATGTGGTAGCCTTGTTTGGTGAGTCGTTTAAGACACTGAGCGAGGTTTCCGATTTTAACGATGGGAATCTTATAGGCAAGCCCCGCTGACGTCTTTAAGCTGCTACTTGTGATGAGTGCACTGCGATCTTTGGGAATCATGATAGCATCAACCCCAAAAGCAGCGGCACTACGAATGATGGCGCCTAAATTATGGGGATCTTGCACTTGATCGAGTAGCAAAAATAGCGGGTTTTCTTTGTTCTCCGCTTCGATAAGTATTTCTTCAAAATCGGCGTAAACAAAGGGCGGTAGCAATAAAATAACGCCTTGGTGGCGTACGCCAACAGCGCGCTTGTCGAGTTCGGAACTTTCGGCGACTTTGGCAGAAAGCCCAAGTTTCTTCGCCAAACCCATGATTTTTTGAACTTCCTTCGGATTTCGGCTGCTAGCAACGAATAAAGTTGCTTCAGCTGCTTGAGCCCTGTTGAGGCTTCCCAACGCTTCTTCCACAGGATGTACTCCGCAGATCACAAGCTCCTGCTCTTGCCCGCTTCGCCTTTCTCTGGCATCGAAGTTTTTTGAGCCTCTTTTATCAATCCGTCGTCTCATTGCTGTTTGCTCTTTTCTAGATCCTCGCGTACACGTTCTACGACATAATCTACAGCTTCATTGACGTCGAGCGCGATCTCCTCTTTTGTTAAGCGCGACATGAGCATGACCTTGCCTTCATCGAGATTACGCTTCCCAATCGTGATGCGGTAGGGCACACCAATTAAGTCATCGTCCTTAAACTTTACGCCCGGGCGAATATCGCGATCGTCCATAAGCACTTCAACGCCCGCAGCGTTAAGATCGGCGTAGAGCTTCTCGCAGACGAGCATCAGCTCTTCGCTACGCATTTGCAGCGGCGCCAATATAACTTGATACGGTGCAATGCTCACCGGCAACACTATCCCGTCTTCATCGTGGTACTGCTCGATAGCAGCTGCCAAAACTCGCGTAACCCCAATACCGTAGCACCCCATAACGAAGGGATGCGTTTTGCCATCGGCATCGCTAAAGACAGCTTGCATGGGTTCGGAATATTTCGTTCCCAGTAAAAAGACATGCCCCACTTCGATGCCGCGGTAGGATTCGAGTGCAGCATTGCAGTGTGGGCATGGGTCACCGTCTTGGGCTAAAACGATGTCGCCGCTTGCGTTAACTTTAAAGTCGCGCCCTGGTTCGACATGAATATAATGATACGCTGTTTTGTTCGCACCCGTCGAGGCATCGTGCATGGTCAAAATATCGATATCGGCATAGATTGGGTATTTTGACCCCACTGGGCCTGCAAAACCAAGTTCTACGCCCGTTTCCGCTTCAACGACATTCTTTGCGGCCAACTGTAACTGTTGACAACCGATGAGCTTGGCAAGTTTTACCTCGTTAACGCTTTTGTTTCCCTGAATGAGTACGGCGACAAGCTCGCCATCGGCGATGTAATACAAGGTTTTAATAAAGCGCTCCGGCGCCAAGTTTAAAAAGCTCGAAACTTCGTCGATGCTACGCGAATCAGGTGTGTGAACGAGCTCAAAGCTAGGCGTACTGCTATCGGGCGAAAACGATTTGGCTTCCAGAACTTCAAGCGGTCTTGCAACCTTCGCTTGCTCCTCATTTGCCGCATAACCACACGCCGAGCAAGCCACGATTCGATCCTCGCCGCTTTGCGCGAGCACTTGGAACTCGTGAGAGTGACTGCCTCCGATATTGCCGCTATCGGCCTCGACGGCTCTAAAGTTTAGGCCACATCGTTTAAATATGCGTGAATAAGCACGGTGCATGCTTTGGTAGGACTGCTCCGCGCCCTCAAAATCGGCGTCAAAGGAGTAGCCGTCCTTCATTAAAAACTCTCGCCCTCGCATTAAGCCCGCTCTTGGGCGCAACTCGTCGCGAAACTTCACCTGAATTTGGTATAAGTTCACGGGTAGATCGCGGTAGGAGCGCAGTTGTCGGCGAGCCAGTTGAGTAATGACTTCTTCGTGCGTTGGCCCCAAGCAGAAGTCTTGCTCTTTTCGATCTTTAAAGCGCAGTAGCTCTTTGCCATAGTGCTCCCAACGTCCCGAGCTTTGCCAAATTTCGGCGGGCTGCACAAAGGGTAGCAGCAGCTCTTGGGCGCCAGCAGCATTGAGTTCCTCGCGCACAATTTGCGCAATCTTTTGCACACTACGCCACGCCAAGGGCAGCAAACTGTATATCCCCGCCGCCACCTGCTCCATGTAGCCGGCGCGCAACATCAAACGATGACTGGGAAGCACTGCATCAATGGGGTCTTCCTTACGGGTGCTAATCAGAGCTTTGCTAAATCGCATCTTATCAATCCTTCCATTAAAATTGCTCAAGATATTTGAGCACAATATAGCATCAAATTTTTCTTGTGCTGTCAATTGCCTTTAAAACATGGCTTTTAGCTTTGCTCCAAATCGCTGTTCACGCGCGCGCAAGCAGTTCCTAGGAAAGCTCGGATTTGTTCGATATTTATGCTTTTTACTTTTGTGGGGGAAGTCTCCCCCTACGTGTCAACCCCGCGCTGTGCGCGGGTTTGCCACTACCCCCTCCGCGGGGACACCCCGCGACGCCCCGTCTCGTTTTGGCCGTAATAGAGCTTTACGCAGCAAATCTTTGAATGTGGGGGGGTAGCGCAAGATCACCTGAGGAATTCGCTTAGCAGCGCATTTTGTGCGTTGGATTAGCGAATAGCTGATACAACGCACAAAATAATGCGCAGCTTAGCGAATTACGAGGGAAGCTTGCGCGTAGGGGGGCGAATTAGCCCCCCAAAAATATAAATTTTCCTACAAATGACTAATGCGCAGCTTTGTGTTAGGCTTGTGCAATCGGCGAGGGTTCTATGGCCTTCGCGGCTCAGCTATAAAAGGAGAGGTTCATGGGCGTAAACAAAGTAATGTTAGTGGGGCGCTTGGGCAAAGACGTCGAATTGCGCACAGCACAGTCGGGCAAGCCTGTTGGCAAATTTTCCTTGGCAACAGATTCTGGCTTTGGCGAGAACCGCAAGACGGAATGGCACAATATTGTTACCTTTGATAGGGTTGCGGAGAATTGCAGCAAATATATAGGAAAGGGGAGTTTGGTATACGTCGAGGGGCGCATTTCGTACAGCAAGTGGGAGAAGGAGCCTGGAAACGTCATTAATATTACCAGCATTCTCGCCCATGATGTACAATTCCTCGACTCCAAGGGAAGTAGCGGCGAGCGTTCCAATTATGGCGACAATAGTTACGCCAACAATTACAGCGCGCCTCCTTCATACTCGCAGCCCAGCGCGGCAGCTGAGCCCGATCCACCGTACGATGATGGCTTCCTTGATGAAAATATCCCGTTTTAGTACTTGATAGCGATTTTTACATAAATTAAGGGCAGCTTTGAAAGCTGCCCCTACAGCTTTTGTAGCAATTCCGAGTACAGTTCCAGCAATTTTTTGAGTATCGCGGCTTCATTTGCATTGCTTTTTAAGCCATAGGCGTTAAGCACGGCGCGGTCTAGCTGGTGGTGAGCTTTTGAGAGCGCAGGCGGCATGCTTAGTGGATCGTAAAGACTGGCGTAGCTCGATTCGGGGAACAAATGGCGAGCCTCTAAAACAGCTTGCGCCAGTTTGGCTATTTTCTTTTTCTTTGCATCATCAATACTAGGCCAAGGGAAAGTGTTATAAACAATTCCAATGGAATAATTGTAGTCGGTTTTTAATCTTCCACCAATAGCACGCATCCAAGCCATATGTACGATAGATGTTATGATACCAAAGTCGTAAAGTTCGGCGCCAAGTAACATGTTATTGCGATCAGTTGTAATAACATCTTTGCTCATAAACGCCATGGGTATATAAACTCTGTTCTCTGATGACACGCGGGGAATAAGCAAATAATCGCTATGCGCTTGACGTATTTCGGCAAATAAGGACGGGGTGTCGGCTAGCTTTCGGGTGGCGGCTCTTGGGCTGCTCAAGCGATGTT
>JBBAEA010000071.1:0-18573 GCA_041656175.1 Bradymonadales bacterium
CGGCTGCCCTATGCGCTCGCCTCCCAATAAATCACGAGCTTCCCTCAAAAAGTCACTAGAGCAAAGTAAGGAAAATCAGGCGAGCGTTTAAAATAAAGTAAATAAAATCAAGGCAGTATGCAAAAAAGGGTTCTAAGGGCGATAGCCCTTAGACGGGGTTTGGGGCGGTAGCCCCAAAAATAAATCACGAGCTAGCCTAAGGCATGGGGCAGTTGTATTTTCCATCGAGCCCTAGATTGGCCGTCGAAAATACAGGGAGTGCTTTGAGTTTACAGTAGTTAACGTGAGTGATGGCGTTAGCGCCACCAAACATCTGCTCGAAATTACTTCCTGCAGGAAAGTTCCAGTGGCTGATATCTTGATTAAAGGCTTGGGTAAAAGCAAAGATTTTCTCCATATTCACGGCAGCACCGACCTTCCAATTACGGAGTGGCTGGTTAAACTGCTCGGTGAACTGAAACATGTAGCTAAAATATTTGACCTTGGAGGTATCCCATGCTCCTATTGGCTGGTTGAAGGAACTAGCCTGATTAAACATGGCATGCATGTCTTCGACGTTGCTGGTGTTCCAAGCGCTGATATTGCCATTAAATGTACTATTACCAGCAAATGTAGCTTTCATAGTTTTTACAGAGCGTGTATTCCAATTTGAGATGTCTTGCTTAAAACCAAGGGCTTCTAAAAAAGTGCTTTCCATGTTTGTTACATTGCTAGTATCCCATGTGCTAATATCGCCGTTAAACGCTTTAGCGCGTGCAAAAGTTGCTTGTAAATTAGTAATAGCACTTGTATTCCATGTATTGAGATCTTGGTTAAAATTTACGGCATCCTGAAACATAAAGGCAATGCTAGTAACATTGCTCATATCCCAATTTCCGATAGCTTGGTTAAACTCAGTGGCCTTGTTGAACATGGCATTCATATTTGTTACACTGCTTGTATTCCATGCATTGAGCTCTTGGTTAAATTTTTGTGCATTTTGGAACATTGAGGTTAAGTTGGTAACTCTACTTATGTTCCAATTACCGATAGCCTGGTTAAACTCCGTGGCATTAGCAAACATGGCAGCCATACTTTCTACACTGCTTGTATTCCATGCACTTATATCGCTGTTAAATCCCGAAGAACATTTCTTCCATCCGAGTGACTTTGCTCGTATCCCAATTGCCGATATTTTGGTTAAAGCGTGTTGCCTCCTTAAACAAGCCGGCCATATGTGTAACATTACTTGTGTTCCAGTTTCCTATGTCTTGGTTAAAAGAGCTTGCTCCTAAAAACATACGATTTAATTGAAAGACATTGCTAATATCCCAGCGACTTATATCTTGGTTAAAGGCTTTGGCGTTCTGGAACATTCTATTCATCGCAATGACATTGCTAGTGTTCCACATATTCAGTGGCAAGTTAAAAAGTGTGGCGTTCTGAAATGTTCCCGTCATATGCCTAACATTACTTACATCCCAGTTGGCTAAGGATTGGTTAAAGAGCGCAGATTCAAACATTAAATTCATATCAACAAGTTTTTGGCTATCGGGTATTTCTTCGGTGAGAAACAAAAGGCGACTCTTGTGAAAGGCGCAGCTGCCGATCCCTACAGGACCGAAACTGAGTATAGCGATTAGTTCTCCTGCGTCCTTTGGAGCTATGCAGTTTCCCTCTATATCTATAGGCCAAGCGTATCCGTTGTAAGTGCCTCGTATTTTAACATTGACCATTGAAAGCGCGTTGTTAGTATATCGATGCGTTCGTGCCTCTTGATCAGTGCAATCTTGTATATGCGTAGCCTTAGTCCAGTCATCGTTTCCGCTTGGATCTTTTTCTTCATCACCCCATAGGATCCAAAAATCACAGTTTCCTCGCCCGTTGTGTGGCAATATAATTCTTCTTCCCTTGGTACTAATGTCCCAAACTGTTTCGAATATTTTAGATGCGCATCGACCATCCGAGCGGCAAAACTTGCCATCGATGGCAGCATTGTTTTCACAATCGAGGTCGGATGCACAGCGCATGGAACACTTGTAGCCTAGGGCTGAATCACAAAACTTTGCTTCGCAGTCATCGTCTTTTGCGCACTCTATCGATATGCACTTTCCGTTTGCACACTGTTCGTGTATAGCACAAAGTCCTTGCTGTGATCCACAACTACAGCGTCCAGCAATACATCTATCACTGCGAAGTTTACATTGCTCTCCGCCCGCATCCGCGCAACCACCGCAGTGCTCGCTGTTATTCATGGTGTCAACACAATACTCACCGCAAGCACTAAATCCTTCTTGACAATCGAGTACGCAGCGTCCTTCTTTGCAGAGTTCGCCGCGCTTGCATGCATAATTCATTCTGCCTTCACTGCAAGCGCCGCAATGGCGCAAGTCGCTCTGTGTATCGACACAACGCGTTAGCATTACGCCTGTTTCATCTCGTTCTAAGCAGGCTGTTTCGGGGTCTGGGCATGGTGTTCCACAAATATAGGAGTCGATAGAATATCGTACGCATTGCATTTCATTAATACACTTATGTGCTTTGCTAACGTAGTTATTTTTTCATCGTGCATGTAGCAACGGTTTGCATTAAGCATATCCTTGGCTGTACATGTGTCCATTCCCTCTGGGCAACAACGCGAATCTCTCGGCGGACAGACTTCTGAGAACTCATACACACTGTCTAGCTCGCAAGCTAAAAGTGTTGAAAAAAAGATAAAGAGCAAGAGAGAAGAACATCGCATCATTATTTTAATCTTTCTTAGATGAGTAATACGCTGGTGCATATTGTGCATACCATAATATATATTTGCATTAGTTCAATTGACGATTCATGCATTATTGATGAAGTAGACCTGAGTTTGCAGACAAGCTGCTCTCATTGCTCTTGATTATATTGGCTACGTTCCTTAATTCAAGAAAATCGTATACGCGAAAACAATATTATAGCGCGTATTTATTGCAGAATAAATTAGTTCCAGTTAAGCTTTAAAAGAACTTAAGATTAGCCATAAACATTAGCATTTAGTTCTACAGCTTAAAAGCTCGAACGAAAAAGGACAAGGACGATTTTAGCAAGATCGTTTTGTTGAATAAGGATACTAAAGAGCGTTTTCTTTGTAGAAGGCGATCAAAAAGAAGCAACGTTTAGCTACTCCTAGCAGTAAAGACAAAAGACTAGAAAGCTGCGCTAAAATATGCAAAACTGTGATTTTGGGGGAGGGTGAGGAAGATGTCTATGATTTTGTCAGAAAAATTTGATCGCGCTTATCTTTTGGCGGCAGAGCTACACAGAGAACAGAAGCGGAAAAATATTCCCACGCCCTTTATTGCGCATTTATTGGCGGTCTCTTCGATAGTGGCCGAGAATACAGAGGATGAAGATTTAGTGATAGCAGCCATGTTACACGATGCCGTTGAGGATCAGGGTGGGTTTCCTACTCTTAAGCGCATTCGCGAAGAGTTTGGCGAACGTGTCGCAGAAATCGTATTTGCATGTACCGATTCTACAGAAATGCCGCGACCGCCAAAAGCAGAGCGAAACCGAGTTTATTTAGAAAAGCTTAAAGATGCGCCCCCCGAAGTGCATCTGTTGTCCTGTGCAGACAAAATTCATAATCTTCGCTGCATGTATGCAGATTTCCTTCTTCTTGGGGACGAACTCTGGAGGCCCTTCTCTAGCGCGCCGGCTAATATTATCGCCAATTACCAAAACTTGCTGCTTCTTTACCAAGAGCACATTCCAGAGTCGCGGCTTGTTCGACTATTTGAAGAAGAACTCGCAAAACTTATACAAATTTATAAACAGCAAACTTAAATTTTGGAGGTACCTTGTATTCTGAAGATTATTCGAATTCACGCTTGGCAAACCGCATGATCGCCGTAGCTGGTTGCGTCATTGGTGGTGCTATTGTTATGTTTTTAGCGTCTTTGGGAGCTTTTGCTGAATACGAAACGCTTAACCGTGCGGGTTACAATCTTAAGACTTTGCCCGTCTATGGCCTTATTATTCTTTGTGGTGTTGGCATTCTTTTTCGCGTTCGCTATGCAGCAGCGGCCGCTTTTGTGCTCAACATGCTCGAAATGGCGGTCGACATTACTACGTATTTGCAAGCTACGACGGGGATGAATGGTTTCTTTATACTCAAGATTGGCGTTACTGTTTGCATCGTTCAGCTTTTAACCGTTATTGCGTCGTTTGATGATTCTAAGCCAGAGCCACCACAGCGGCGTCGAGGCCCAGCGCCTCCACGTGGCCGATACGTGCCACCCCGAAAGCGTTAGGGAAACTCTGATTTGTTTTTTGGAGCTCCGCCCTCAGAACCCTGTTTTTGCCTACTGCCTTGATTTGATTGACTTTATTTTAAACGCTCGCCTGATTTTCCTTAGCTTGCTCTAGTGACTTTTTGACCGTTTTTGTATTGCTCAGAGCATCCCTAGGACAAGCGCAAAGCTCTATGTAGGTCAAAAACCGGACGGGGCGTCGCGGGGTGTCCCCGCGGAGGGGGTAGGCGCAAACCCGCGCACAGCGCGGGGTTGCGGCGTAGGGGGAAACTTCCCCCACCAAAGCAAGAGCGTAAAAATCGTTGCTAATACGACTTTGCGATAGCCCAGAGCAAAGACTCGCCAGCATCAAAAAGTGAGAATTAAGTGTTTGGATTAAACAAACTTTGTGAGCAGAGTTGTGCGGGTTTTGTGAGTGCGTAGAGGAGGAGTTCGTGAAGTTCAGGGTTTCGTTTAAGATTCGATTTTAATGTGTTAATAGAGCGGGGGAACCACATATTATTCTGTGAAGAGTAGAATTCGACGCATGAAAAGAGGGATTGGCTGAGTTGCAAGGCGACGTGGGAGGCATTGCTGCGAACTTGGAGGGCGGCGCGGCGAATGCTGTTGGCGTCTTCGCGGGCGATGATATTGCCAGTAAGGGCGCTGATTTTGGCGTCGCTAAGGACTTGTTTTAGATTTTGTATGACGATGTCGGCGCGTGTGACTTCGTCTTCGTTCATTTTGAGGGTTGCGATGACGAGTTGGTAGAGGTCGTGGATTTCGGTGATGCTTTTGCTGGCGAAGAGAATGTTAGTTGGCAAGGCTAGGATGCAGGAGTAGGCGCATCGCGTAAGCCATTGAATTTCGGACATATTTTCGAGTTCTTCTGCTTCGACAATCAAGGCTGCGGGGAGAGTGTTGAGAACAAGGCCTGGGTTGGGAAGGGATTGGGGGGCGCTGATAATTTGGGGTACTTCGATGTCGAGTAGTTTAGCGACTTTGCGTATTCCAGCGTGAATTTGAGGGTATGTGTTGAGGTTGATAGGGCGAAGAGGGGTGCTGTCGCTGTAGAGTGCGGGGGAGTTTGGCGAGAGGCTGAGGGCTAGAATAGTTTTGAGAACGGCGGCGGGAAGGACTTGTCCTTCGAGTAGTTTTTCGCGTGCGATGGGGGTGATTCGCTCGGGTAGAGGGCGGAGTGGGGCGGGTTTGTATTGTTCGGGGGCGACGATGGCTAGGAGGTCTTGCACGATGCGCAGGCCGAATTCTAGTTCGTGCTTGTGGAAGAATTGCCAGTAATTTTGCAAGTCATCCATGGAGAAGCTGAGTTCTTTAATGGCTGTGGTGTCGGGGAAGGTGATTCCAAAGGAAGAGATGGACGGGGGGGTGGGTGCTTGTACGTCGTCGAGGTCGATAAGGGGGAGGTCCACGAGTTTTGGTGCAACGATGTCTTGAACGGGTTTTATGAGTGGACTAGAGCTGTGGATAATGCGGCGGAGGTCTGCTTGGATTTTGGGAGTGATGTCGTGAGTCGTAAGGTGTTGATATAATTGGTTAATTTTATCTTTTAAGCCAGCGGTATAGGGCGCTTGGTAGTGGATGTTGAGCAAGGTTTGGGCGATATTTTGTATGGAATCGCTGTCTGTGGGGGAGATAATTTTGAGGTAGACGCTGAGAGTTTCAGGGTGCAGGGGATCGAGCTCAAAGGCTTGTTGTAGAGTGTTTATGGCTTTGTGGTCGTCGTGAAGTTGGCTGTGACAGATTTCTGCCAAGCTGAGTAGGTAGCCGATTTTTGCTTCTTTTGTTTCGGTTTGTGCCTCGGCGATGGCTTCGGCTGTCATGGCTGCCTTATCCCACTGCTCTTGTTGAATGTATAGGGGGAGTAGTCGCAGGGGCAGGTCGTCGACGTCGCCGCCAAGGACTAAGGCAATTTCATAGGCATCGATAGCTTTAAGGGGCTCATCGAGGTAAAACTCGTAGAGTTCCCCGATACGTTTTTGTATGGCGCCTTGTACTTCGACGTCGTCGCTTAGATGCAGGAGTGTGTAGAACTCTGGAAGTGCTAGTGTCCATGCCTTCTTTTCGAGTAAAAGATTGAGTCTAAGGTCTACGGCCGCTCTGAAGTCTGGCATTAGGCTTACGGCTTGATCGAGTTGTTGGAGGGCAGCATCTGCTTCTTGCGAGGCGTAGAGGATATCGGCGTAGTAGTAGTGTAGGAAGGCAGCTTCTTCATAGTCTAGGGCGTTGAGTTTTCCCAACATTTCCTCGATGCGCGGCATGGCGAGGTCCCATTTTCCGCTGTGGTAATATAGCTGTATGAGGTCGTAGGCGACTTCTGTATCATCTGCTGTTAAGGCTAATATTGCTTCGCTTACGGATTGAACCAGTAAGAGGTCATCGACGGTGAGTGCGGCTAATCGTAGGGCTTTTAGCGTGGCGATGCGTGCGGTGGGAGTAAGCTCGGGATTGTTCAGGGCGTTTTGATAGTAGTCAATAGCCTCGTTTGGCTCAAGAGTGGAGCTTTGCAACTCATTGAGAATGGCGACTTGCTCGGCGCTTGGTGCTTTTATAAAGGATAAAATGTTTTGGGCTACAGCCTGTCTTTGTTCGCTAAAGTCGGCATTTTGCAGAAGCGTCGTAGCGAATGAAATCGCGTAATCATTGAGCTGGTTTGGGGGGAGACTGGGGTGTAGTTTTTCCCAAATTTGGGCGTAACTGCCGAGCTCTTGTCGTTGTAGAGATAGTGTTTGCAGCTCTAGTATAAAGGGTGCCAAGCTCTCTAGTGGTGGATTTAGGTCGGCAGCTTCGCTGAAGTAGCGCAGCGCTTCACTTAGCATTTTGAGTTCGATGTGGAGTTGTGTAAGCCGCGTTAGGGTGGGAAGTTTACTGAGGTTATCTTGGTAGAGCTCCGCGTGTTTTAGGGCTTCGATGGCGTTGAGTGTTTCTTCTTTAGCGAGATAAAACTGTGCGAGTGCTAGCCAAAGATCGGGGTTTTCGTTGTCGTACTTAATGGCGTCGAGCATATAGTGCGCGGCGTTCTCGTAATCGTAGAACTGGTCGGCGAATGTCATCGAAACGCGGTAGAGGGCATTAGATTTTTGGAGCAAGTCTTCGCATTGTTCGGCCTTAAGTAGCAAGGTTTTGAGATAGGATTGCCAGTCGTTGTGCTGGCGATAGAACTGCGCGACATGTTCGATGTAGGCACTATCGCTCTTGCCTTCTTCACTTAACCAGCGCTCGTAGAGCTCTTTTGCGCTTTGTGCGTCATTTAAGTATTCGATGTAGATGTCTGCGATGTGTAAAATAGCGGCTCGTTTTACCGAGAGCGACTCGCTGTGCATCGCGAGATCTTGGTACTTATCGATGAGAGGGCTAAAGGATTGCAGTTTTAAGCAAAGTGCAAGCAGTAGCGGGTGAAGTTGCTCAAAATCGGGAAATATATCGAGAGCCGCAAAGAGAGAGAGCAGAGCTCGTGAAGGGACGAGGAGTTTTTGGTCTTGTAGCGCTGCGAGTTGCATCAGATTTTGGAAGTTTTTAATCTGGTCATCTTCAAGGTTGATCAGGTTTAGCAGCGTGTTCTCTGCGCTTTTCCAGTTCTCTAAACTATAGAATAATTTGTATAGTTCGTAGTGTGCTTGCAGCTGTCGAGGGTTCTCGTCAAGGATCTCTTGGTAGAGATTAATCGCGTTATTGTATTGCAGGGATCGGATGTAGTAATCCGCGATTTGGAACTGCTTGGCGAGGAGTTCTTGCGGTTCCTTTTCGATGCGCATCTGTAGTTGTAAAAACAAGATGCGCGCTTGCGATTTGAGTTGCGCAACGTTGATGTCTTTTATTTGTTGTATAGCGAAGTCATCGTCGGGGTTTTCTTGCAAAATCTCGTGTAGGGTTCTCAGTTTTACGAGATCATCTCCTATGAGGTCGGCTATTTGGAACTTTTTGGCTAAAAGATCGTTTCGCCGCTCTAGATCATTGCCGGCCGCAATAATGACGTCATCGAGTATGGCGAGAATGTGGTGGTGCTTGTTAGTTCGCTCCGCTAGGGCGGTTGCCTGCTGGAAGTAGCCGGGGTTAGAGATGTTCTCTGGTAGGGCGGTGAGCAGAGCGTTAAAACCTTTCTCAGGATTATCGAGTCTATCGGCGTAGATGCTGGCAGCGGTTTGAATCAAAGAAGACGGGGAAGGGGAGAAGAGCTGCAAGTTTAACATCGTTTGAGTCACCGTTTCCCAGTGACTTGGCATGGATTGCAGTTCTGCGTTGAGGTAGTAGATCACAGCGTTGTTGTTGGGATCGATAACGAGCAACATCGCCGTATGTACTAAGCCTTTGGGTAGCTTCATCGGTTCCGCGAGCGATAGCCCAGCCTTTACCATGAAGCGATCGACTTTGCTACGCCGCGACAAGAGTTTGTCGTCGACGAGGGAGTAGAAGGAGACGAGTAAATCAAAACGCGAGTGGCTTTGCGCTATGTTTTCCATCAGCGCGACGGCTTCGAGGCTGTTGGGGTAGCGACGAATGATGTCGCAGCAAGTCTCAAAGGCGTTGAGCGCATTGTTGAGGCGCTGAGCGTAGACTTCGGCAGTTTTAAGTAAAAAATTGAGATGAAATTCTTCGTGTTTCTCGGAGTTTAGCACCATTCTATAGAAGGCGATAAGCTCGGAGAAGTTGTTCTCTTCAGCCGCCAATTCCTCGATCTGTTCAAGCAGACCTGTCGTTTGGGGGTAGGCCATAAAGGCGCTACAAAGAGCGTCGAAAGCTAGCATTGGCGCGTGTAAGCGCCGTTTTACGATTTCGGCGATGTTGAGGAAATGTTTTGCCTTTGTTTCATCATCTAGAGCTAGGGCGGCATCCTCGTGGAGCATCTCTACGAGTTCGTCGTAGAGCTTGTGTTCTATGGCGAAGTGGTAAACTAAGTTTGAGAGCTCTTGATCATCGGCAAGCATGAAGTGCGCCTGCTTTAAGCGATTGAAGATGGTGAGTGGAGGTGCTTTGAGCTCTTGTAAGGTCTCCGCGTAGATCATAAAGACCGCGCTAAGATCGTGTTGGGCTGAGTTGTGCAGTAAAATGTCCTCGATAATCTCGGGGATCTGCTCGAAGTTTTGTTGGCTGCGCAGAACGCGCACAAGCCCGAGTAGGGCGTCGAGTTCAAAACGCTTAGTCTGTCGTAGTTCCTCGTAATGTAGCGCGGCTTCATCATAGGATTCACTGGACTCGCAAAGTAGCGCAAAGAGGTAAGTCAGATTCTCTTGGTACGCGGGGGCACTGTTTTGCTTGATGAGCAGTTTTACCAAATTCGCTTGTTTACGCAGCTGCTTACCTTTTAAAGTGCTGAGACCAAGCTTCTCCAACAGGAGGTATGGGCCACCAAGTGAGAGGCAATACTGCAGATGCGAGGCAAGCGCCTCTTCGTTGCTAAACTTTTTAGCCGCATCTAGCGTCGGTTGTTGGGGCGAGACACTTCCTTCGTGTTCGCTATGCTCAACGGGGAATTGCTGAATAATTTTGTCAAATATAGCAGAAGCCGCGTCGATGTCGTTGTAAGCCGAGAGCAGAAGACTGGCATGATTTTCGTAGATCGTAGTTCTTAACTGATCATCCAGCTCATCTTTTTGGCTAAGCGCCTCATAAATAGATTTAGCTTCATCAAAGCGCGCACACTTCTCCAAAATAAGCGCAGCTTCGATTAAACGCTGATCGTTAACAACTTGCTCCGAAGTGACGAAAGCGTGGAATCGCTCAAGATATTCTTTGTCGTCAATTTGATGGTAGAGCCAATCGGCGATCCGCGGTAAATATAGGGTGTAACCCTCGTTTGCAGAATTATCGTCATTGGCCGCGGGGCTTGTGCCTGCCAACAATGCGTCAAAGAGTGCTAGATTGTCACGTTTATTTTGTGACTGCAGCGAAAAGACGCTGTTAAGCATATCGCGTGTTGATTCGGCGCTTCCCTGTATAGCTATAGCGTTGAGCAGTCTCTCTACGGCTTCGGGAATTCTTTTGGCGGCAATATCGATATGTACCAGACGCGCTGTGAAGCGCTGGGACTGCTCTGCAGTCTCGGCTTCTTCAAGACAACGAACGAGTGCTCGTTCAAGCAACGCGTCCTGACCCATGGGTTCGATGATTTCGACCATGCGCTCTAGGAGACCGAGATTGAGGTGACTTTGTTCCAGTTTTTGCGAAACAAACTCCTGCACAAGTTTGGGAAAATACTGGAGTTGTTGCAATAACTTAATAAGTTGCAACGCGATTTTCGTCGAAAACTCGTCGTTGCCAGGTAGGTTTTTGTAGCGCTCAAAGAGTGGCTCAAAGATCGCCGCGGCCTCTTGGGCATAGTCGTTAAGATTGACGTTTCTGCGCGCGAGTGCGTTGATGTCACCTGCGAGCTGAAGGATCGCCATGTTGTGGGTGCTTTGATCGAGCTCGGGGCCGATGCTTTCAACGCGAACGGCGAGCTTGCTTAGTAGTTCTTCGACGCTTTGCTCGGAGCTATCTTCTTGGGAGAAACTGCTAGAGAAGATGTGATCAATGCGCTGTAAAGCAAAAGTATTGAGCGGCTCAATACCGAGGATGCTCAAACAGTTCCTCGCCGCTTGCTTGTAGTCTTTTAAATGTTGCTCGTTGATCTGCGCCGATAACTTTAATATCTCAATGCGTAGCTGTGTTTCTAACGGGTAACTGAGCCAAGTTTGCAAACAACTGAGTAGTTTTTCCCAGTTTCCGCTGCGTTCTCCTAACTCACTTAATAAGTTTAAACACGCAATAGGGCGAAGTAGTTGCGGAAGGTAAAGCGAAATTTCATCGAAAATGCGGGGTATAGCGGCAATGGAGAGTTGCCCAATACCTTCTTGAATCATGGCGACGATGGCGTCGCTAGATTTTGCTTGTGCCGATTCCAAGCGCCACTTCTCTATTAACGCCTCGTCCTTAAGCGCTTTATCGCTTTGTTGCTGGGACATAAAGTCCCAGTACTTGATGGCTAAGTTTGGATCCCCGCTCTCTTCAATAAGTAGGAGCACCGTGTCTCTGAAACCTTCGCGCTTAAGAGCGTAGTCATAGACCCAGCCGTGCGTGCTTAGGTATTGGCTAACGTATTCAGCAAAAAACGCGGAAGCCAAGTAGAGGCGTCTGCGCGCCTCATCGGGGTTGTCGATGTGTTCTGCATAAATCTGCGCCATATCCAGCAAGACCTTCGTCCGCTTCTTCGCTCTCGGGATAAGCTTCCACTCCAGCTCCCCGATGCGCACAACGTCCTTCCAGCGCTCATAGGTCCACAGGATCTCAGATATTCTGCGAAGGGTAGGTAAGCTGTCGGGCATCGCTAGCGCGAGGTCGTTGAGTATCGCGAAAGATGCAGCGTGGTTGTCTTTGGTAAGCTCAAGGGCGGGTTCGATAAAATCAATAGCTTTATTGGCGTCGCCCCAAAGCTGTAGGTGCAAGGTCGCTAAGTGCAAGAGTAATGTAGAGCGTTTGCGCTTATCGCCAAGTGAGCTGTGGTTTAACTCAAGCTGTAGCGCCGATATTTGTTCTTCAGAGAACTTGAGTTTGGCTTTAAGGCGCGCGATCGCTTGCTTGGCTTCATTGCATGAAGGGTCACTACGGTTTAGTCGCTGTAATGATATGATCCCTGGTAGGGCGTACTCGATCGAAAGCGTGGCCGAGGTGTAGTAGGAACGCGCCGCTTCGATGTGGTCATCGGCTGAGAAACGCAGGAAGTGGCCGAATTCAAGGTACGCCAAAGACTTAGCCTGCGTCTCGCTTTCGAGGTCGATTTTGTGCTGCAAAGCACGGGCTAGAAGGTTGAAGTTATTGGTTGATTTGAGGTGCGAGAGCAACCTATCCTCGATGAGAGGATTATTGGGATAGATGTAGAATATGCGCATGAGGCTTTCAGCTGTGATCCCAGGCATCCCCAGCAAAGACGCCACGTTGTCGGCGCAGTGCAGCGATAAACACAACTGCTCCTGCTCACGTAACTGTGGCATCTCCTCTTGGACTCGGTCGTAAAACGCCTCGTATGATCGCGACGCCAATAACTGCCCCAATTCCTCAACAAAGTGTTCTTTAGTATAGTTTTCCATCAATCACACAAAAAAGCCGTCAATCCTAGCCCCCCTTTTGCTCTACCACAGTTGTAGCCGCTTGTCATAGATCAGCGCAAAAGAAGCATTGCAGGACAGCTTGCAACGACTTTCACAAATGTGGGGGAAGTCTCCCCCTACGCGCAAGCTTCCCTCAAAATTCGATAAGTTCCGCCTTATTTTGTGCGACGTTTAAGCTAACCGCTTAACCGTCGCACAAAATGCGTCACTTATCGACTTTTTTGGGTGATCTTGCGCTACCCCCTCCGCGGGGACACCCCGCGACGCCCCGTCCAGTTTTTGGCTTTAATAAAGCTTTGCGCTCGTTTTAGGGTTTGTGGCCGTAGCCCCAATATAACAGATTGGCTTTGCTGTAGGGGCAGGTTTCAAACCTGCCCTTGTTTAAAACAACGAAACTCAGGCGAGCGTTTAAAGTAAAGTCAACAAAATCAATGTGTTACACAGTGAAAGGCTTCTAAGGGCGCGAGCCCCAAAAATAAATCAGAGCTTCTAAAATAAACCAGAGCTTCTTTAGGAAAGCTCTGATTAATGCAAAAACAGTAGGGGCAGGTTTCAAACCTGCCCTTGATCTATGTAAAAAAATTCAATGGCGTTTTCGCCCACGCTAAACCCACATACTGATGGTTAAAATCAGTGATTTCAGCTTAGGCACGCTCTGAACAATGCGAAAATTGCCAAAATAGTCACTCAAGAAAAGTATGGAAAGCTATTTTTGCTTATTTGAACGTAGGCAAAAATCAACGGATTCCAGTTTCAAAGAAAAAATAGACCTTTGCACGGCTAGAAATTGTGAATTTAATTTTACAAATCCGACACAGTTTTAAACAAAATGAGACATTTTGTAGAGAAGCATAAGTGAATAATGCTAATTAAATAAGACAGATAGGAGATTAAATGATATTTTATTCGAAAAGTGCTTAAAAGAGTGCTTTCTTTGGGGAAGGGGGGTACGGGGGGAAACATCTTTTCTTTGGCACAAAGAAAAGAGTTTCCCCCCGTGCAAAGCTCTCAAAAATACGCTTTTCTTTGCAATTTTGAGCCTAGTTCTGGAAAAAAGAAGAAAAGCAGAAGAAAATAAGAAAACAAAACACCTTTTCTTTGCAATTTTGAGCCTAGTTCTAGGAGGCAAGGAGTGCGGCAAGGGAACGACCTAGAGGTCGTGACCGCGCCAAACAACGATGCCGACGACGAAATAGGCCAAAATTGCAAAGAAAAAAATCAGAGTTTCCTCAGCAGGCTCAAAACCTGTCGACTACGTCAGCAGCCGCACCCTGATAACCCCGTCGATGGCTTTGATTTCTTCGATATCGACGGGTTGGAGCAGATCCATAATGGTGTAGCAAAGAGCGGCGTTGCTCTGTGATTTTATCGCCATGATCCCGTGGATCTGCGAGCTTAGCGTAGCGATCAGCTCTGGGCTAGGCAGCGCTGTGACGCAAAGACGGTAGGGGCCGTTTCGGATAAGTTTACAGCGAGGGAAATTGACGGAATTGACGATATTTCCATGTTCAAGATAATCAATGAGCTGCTCTGCTGCCATAAATGCGCAGTTATCCTCGGCTTCGGGGGTGGAGGCGCCAAGATGGGGAATGCAGAGGCATTTATCGTGTTTTAATAGTTTTTCGTTGGCAAAATCGGTGACGTAGTAGGAAAGTTTTCCCGAATCAAGCGCACTTAACACGGCATCATCATCTATCAGGTCGCCGCGACTAAAGTTCAAGAGCCTCGCCCCGTCCTTCATCTGCGCGATGCTCTCGGCGTTTACCATGGCCTTGGTTTCTTTTGTTAGTGGCGCGTGAAGTGAAATATAGTCGCAATCGCTATAGAGCGTATCGAGCAATTCAGACATCATGGCATGCGAGTCCAAGCGCCAAGCCGCTTCGACCGAAAGGAAGGGATCATAGCCGATAACCTTCATGCCAAGGGCGATGGCTGCATCCGTAACACGCGCACCAATGGCACCAAGTCCGACAACACCAAGTGTTTTACCCCTAAGCTCAGGGCCAACAAATTGGCTCTTTGTCTTTTCGATGAGCTTAGGTATCGCATCCCCTTGCCCAATAAGACCTTTGGCCCATTCAACAGCTTTAATCACTTGGCGGCTACTGGCCAAAAGTCCAAAAATCACGAGTTCGCATACCGCATTCGCGTTTGCTCCCGGGGTGTTAAAAACCACGATTCCCCGTTCAGTACAGCGATCAATGGGGATATTGTTTGTCCCTGCCCCTGCTCTGGCAATGGCTAGGGTGTTATCTTCAAGCTCAAAATCATGCAGATTCGCCGAGCGAAGCAAAATGCCATCGACGCCCCCCCCCTCGTCGCTGATTTTGTAGCGCGCACGCGGAAAACGGCCGAGTCCCTCAGGCGAAATTTTGTTAAGGGTTTGAATTGTGAACATGCTTTACCTCAAATTGAATGCTAAGTGGGGGGGTAGGCCAAGCTTGTGATGCTTGGGAGCAGTTGCATAAGGCGATAGCGCCAGATCGCCTACATAACGACACAAATGTCGATACGCAAGGTCGTAGCTATCCCGTAGGGGGGGGCTGCCACGGATTGGCATACATTCCAGTTAAAAGCGCAATAGGCGCAGCTTGTGCAGTGGTTCTCCGAATGTGCGAAATATTGCACAAAATAAATCGCTCATTAACTAATTCTGAGAGAAACCCGCGCATAGCAGGGTGTTACTCGCCAATAAATGAAATGCCTTCTTATAGTGGATTTTCCTTGGCGAAAACGTCCATAAAACGAATGAGTGCTTCGACGCCTTCGATAGGCATGGCGTTATAAATTGAAGCCCGCATGCCGCCGATGGAGCGATGTCCGCCGAGGTTGACGAGGCCAGCCGCTGCGGCTTCGCTTACGAATTTTTTGTTCAAAACACTAACCTTATCCGAATTTTCGCTGCGTAAAAGGAAGGGGATATTCATTAATGACCGCGAATATGCGTCGACCGGTGAGTGGTAGTAGGAAGATGCGTCGAGGTAGTCGTAGAGTAATTTGGCTTTGCTTTGGTTTCGCTTCAGCATGCCTTGGGCGCCACCGTTGGCTTTAATCCAATCGAGCACTAAGCCCATGACATATATGGAGTAAGTGGGCGGTGTGTTATACATTGAGCCGTTTTTGGCGTGGGTATCGTAGCGCAGCATGCTAGCGATGTCTGAGGGCAAATCCTCGCGGATCAAGTCGTTGCGTATAATGACGACGGTAACCCCTGCAGGGGCTAAGTTCTTTTGCCCGCCTGCGTAAAGTAAGCCGTATCGCTCGATGTCGATAGGCTCCGAAAGAATGCAAGAGCTGATGTCAGAGACTAGTGGCAAGGAGCCAGTGTCGGGGACTGAAGCCCATTTAGTACCCATTATCGTATTGTTTTGCGTGATGTGGACGTAGTCGTAGTCACCAGCAACGCTGTCGATTTGGGGAATATAGCTGTAGTTTCGATCCTTCGATGAGGCGAGTACGTCGACTTCTAGCCAACGCTGCGCTTCTTGTATGGCTTTTTGCGACCACACGCCTGTGTCGATGTAGGCTGCACGACCGCGACGTTTGAGGTTGAGCACGAGCATACAAAATTGCAGACTAGCGCCACCTTGCAAGAAGAGAACCGAAAAATTATCGGGAATTCCCATGAGTTCTCGCAATTTATCCTCGCTGCCACGGATGATGTCGTCGTAGGCCTTTGAGCGGTGGCTCATTTCCATGACCGACTGACCTGTGTCGTGGTAGTTAAGCATTTCGGAAGCTGCGCGCTCCAGCACGGATTGTGGCAAGACCGATGGTCCTGCCGAAAAGTTAAAAACTCGTTTCATGATTGCTCTCCTTCCAAGAACAGGGTAAAAATTGTTCGCACAAAGAACAGGGTAAAAATTGCTCGCACAAAAGATACGATTGACATTTTTTACTACGTTTTTTCAAAAGTCAAGTTAGGTTTGTATATTTTTTGCGCAATATTAGTAAATTTTTCGTGGATTTTGGTCTGTGAGCGATGGTGGGGTATGAGCAAGGTTCTCGAATCAAGAATTTTCAAGGTTTTTTATGACTGAAATTTCACACTTCACCGTAAACCCGCGCAACACGCGGGGTTGACACGGAAGGTGGACACTTTCCCCAGCAAAATAAAAACTTAAAAACGGCCAAATATATGACTTTGCCGTTGCCCTGGGGGAGGGGTAGTGCGAGCGCAAAGTCCTGTTTCGCCAAAAACCGGACGGGGCGTCGCGGGGTGTCCCCGCGGAGGGGGTAGTGGAAAACCCGCGCACAGCGCGGGGTTGACACGTAGGGGGAGACTTCCCCCACCAAAAAAATAGCCTTGAAAATTATCAATTAGACGACTTTGTGCTTTCCCCCGCGCAAAGCTCAAAAGTAATACGTAACGCCCTGGGTGTGAGGCAGGAACTCAGCAATAAATCACAGTTTCCCTAAAAAACGCTTTCTTGCACGTGGTGGTGCGCGTAGGGAATCTGGACGATGGCAAGAGCTCCCTGCGGCTGCTTATTTTGCAGCTCTAGAGAACCTCCGAGACGTAATAGGGTGAGCTTTGCTTGGGTTAGACCGAGACCTTGGTGGTTTGGGCAAGTGCTATAAAACGGGTCGTACACGCGTTTGAGGTCCGCGGCGTCAATTCCGCAGCCGCTATCGGCGATTTCGATCATAACCTTTCGCGGTTGGGTATAGGCTCTTACTTTGATGCTGTGGTTTTCACAAATATCTGCGCGCTCTATGGCTTGGGCTGCGTTGGTCAACAAGGCTAAGAAGGCCTCGTATAAACGCCGGTATTGCGCACTCACCGCGGGTAGATTTTCTTCTAAATGGATGTCCATCTTCAGTGCCGCAAAGAGCTCCCCCTTCAAATTGGCGCTTAAATGCTCAAAGATGCGGTGCAGGTTAACGAGTTCGGGCGTTTCATCGTCAATGGAGCAGAGCGCCGCGAAGGCTTCGAGTTTGCGTATAGGCATGCTCAGCTGGGAGAGTTGTCGCTTTATTTCGGCGATAAAGCTATCATAAATAACGAATTCATTACTGTCATTGTCTGCGCCGCCGTTAGCTGGGCTATCTCCTATGGCCTTAAGCACTTCTGTAATTTGCTTAAGTGGCGTATCTAATGAATCAGTGAAGTGGCTACAAATGGAGTGCAAGCGGTCGTAGTGGCGCAAGGCTTCGCGCCGCGGTTCAAGCTCGTGCTCTTCTAAGAGTAAGGCGATGTATTCGGCTAAGTCGCTTAAACACTCAAGATCCTGTTCGCAGAAGTAGCCTTCAGTCTTGGAGCTAACACCAATAGCCCCGTAGGGCCGACCGTCTAGTATCATTGGCGCAATCATGAGCTCGCCGAACTCGGGGTTTCGCGCGTGGAGTAAAAAAGCCTCCGATACCGTGGAGCGATTGAGGATCTGGCCCTTGGCAGAGAGCAGCACTCGCTCCATCTGTTCCTCATCTAAATGATACGCCGAATCCAACAAATGCAAAACCTCGCCTCGCACGGATTCAAAATGCAGGGCACGCCCTCGTAGACTTGCTGCTGCGCTGGAACTGACACCAAAAAGTACAGTTAATAAAGACGCGACACCTTCGAAGAGTTGTCTTTGTGTCTTGCATTTGCTCGCAATGACAAAGAGTTTTCTATAGGCGGCTCCAAGTTGGCGCTCGGAGCGTTGGGGTGCCCGTATAGTGCTCTCTCGTGGTTCAAAAAACATTTTCCTCCCAAGATTGTTGTCTACGACACAAGCAATTCGTTGGACTAACTTACTGAATTTATTCTAAAAAATCAATAATTTTCTTTCTTTTCTTTTACTTGAGCAACTTTCGGTGACTTCGCGTTTTGCCCCTGAGCATACTCTGATCTCTACAAAGAGAGACAAAAAATAGCTTGCGTAAACGCTGAAAACTAGGGCAAGTTCTTAAAATAAAGTTAATAAAATCAATACACTACAACTAAAAGAGGCTCTAAGCACCCAAAGCCCAAGGCCAGCTCTGATGAATTCGTTCTTTGAGCTTTTTACTTTGCTGGGGGAAGTTTCCCCCTACGCGCAAGCTTCCCTCAAAATTCGATAAGTTCCGCCTTATTTTGTGCGACGTTTAAGCTAACCGCTTAACCGTCGCACAAAATGCGTCACTTATCGAACTTTTTGGGTGATCTTGCGCTACCCCCTTGTAAGTAATCTATTGCTATGTTTAGCTAGCATAGCACGAAGTGCGGTGAGCGTTTCTACCCCCTTGGGCTTAAAAGCCTGTCATGG
>JBBAEA010000072.1:0-18338 GCA_041656175.1 Bradymonadales bacterium
AGTGGACTCATTGTATCAGAGACTGGGCAACGATAAGAGGACAACTGGATATTTTGCACCCTGGATGGGATGGCGTTAGGAATGAGTAGGTAAACGTGAGTTTACACAAAGAACTTGACACTCCCATTGATTATTTCAAAAACGATAACAACGAGAAACTACTAGTGATATGATACGACTTTATCCAAGAATATTTGCACTTTTGCTCATAGCTTTGGCAAGTTTTAGCTGCAGTTCTACGCAACTAAAACATAAGGAAACTACAGCGACAAAAGTAGAACAAAAGCAGAAACTGCCTTTTGATGAATACATGAACAGTATTCACGAAAAAATCCAGAAACATTGGCCTAGTATACAAAAAATTTGGCCCAATCATGACTATAGTCAGCACACGCTTATCCTTTATAAACTCTCGCCGGAGGGCGAAAGCATAGAAGCGTGGGCGCTGTCGGTGGATGGAAAGAATAAACTTAGCAAAGAGCAGCAAGAATCTATCTCGCCGCCACAAGCTGGAGGCTACGCCAGTACTAAATTTGCGGGAAAAGACGCCATCGTGATGAGCGCAGAGCTAAGTACGAACGATCTAGAAAAAGACGCCGACGAACTATACAGAACCGCCACACACGAACTCGTACATTTCTACCACCAACAAGAGGTCGAAGACTATAAACTCGAATCTAACCGCCGAGCTGAAAGCTACCCTATTAGCGCTAAGGCTCGCTTATACCGACAGATGCTGTATCGCAGGCTTATAAGCGCTTACGAAAACCCTGAAAAAGAGCAGGCATTCCTTGGCGCAGCCAAGTATTGGCTAGAGAAGTGGGGCGCGGAGTTTCCCAAAGAGCGCAGCGAAATATTGCTCACAGATATTGTAGAAGGCACTGCAAAATACATAGAAAACCTTGCGACATTTTCTACGCTTGACACATCAAGCGATGCTTTTCGCGCTGATGCCATAAAAAACATCCTAAAAGAAGAAATCTTCATTTCAGCCGACAGCGAAAGCTATGAACTTGGCTATATAGCGGGTATTTTGCTCGATAAAAAAATACCAGACTGGAAAGTGAATTTTTATCCAAAACAAATAGATCCCGTAACGCTTTTACTCAGTGATGTAAAAGCTGTTGAAGATGCCGCAGATATTGACTTTGAATCTAAACTCGTTGCGGAGATCGATGCTGTTAACGAAGACTTAAAAGCAACAGTTCATGATCTTGTTATTGCCTATGATGCTCTTAACATACCATACCTAAAACTCGATATTTCCAATGTATCTTACAGCGCTACGATGGAAAACATCCTACAATATAAAGATTTAGATATATTATCAAACTATGCGAACAAGTATAATATAGGTGGAAAATTGCTTGAAATTAACGGCCATAGCGTGTTTTCGGAAGAATTAGATGATGGTCGCCGTATTATTATCATTCCGTTAACCATGCCCTACACTATTGATAATAATATTTTAAACATACATACCCAAAGTCTCCTAGTCGATGGCATCGAAGTCAAAACTGGCAAAGACAAGAATCAACGCGTTCTTTATATGATCGAGCTTTACAGTGAACCCAGCGTGGCGAAAAACACCCATACACCAGAACTTGAAGCACTGAATGAAAGCCAAGCCACAACAAACGATGCTCAAAATGATCGAACGCCAGAACAAGCCATGACGCAAGCATCTCTCCCCGGCGTCGAGCGAAAAGCACCAACACGTTGTAGCTACAGCTCCTATTATTGGAGCAGCACATTGCGCCGCGCCGTCGATCACTACCAAGTCGACAAGGCATATAGCGAAGTCACTGACGATGAGCGCAGCCCCGACGACCCTCGATGCACCCCATGTGTAGAAGATCAGGTCACGATAGACCCACGAGAATTTGGTATTGAGCACAACGCGTTTCGTGTTTGTTACATCTATGCCGATGCTTTAAAAGATGCACTGCGCGAAATAAAAGAAAGCGGCAGTTTCGATATTGTTACGCTCACGGGCTACCGTGTCGGAAAAACACGTGGAAAAGTCGTCGACGGGAAGCGTACAGAGTGGAGCAACCACAGTTTTGGTACCGCGATCGACATCAACGCAAAATACAATGGCCTCTACAAGCAATGCCACACCACCCCGCGCGAGCACTCATCAGAGCTCGCAAACTGCCAACTCAGCATGGGCGGAGAATGGGCGCCAGAAAAGCGCCCAAAGCTCAGTATTACCCAAAACGGCATCGTCGTTAAAGTCATGACAAAATTTTGGAAATGGGGCGGAAGCATCCCAGGGGAACTCAAAGATATTATGCACTTTTCGATTACAGGATATTAAGAAAACTCTGATTCATTGGGCGCAGCCCCACGCCCCGCTAAGGGTAAGGCAAGCGCAAAGCTCTATTAAGGCCAAAATTTGGACGGGGCGTCGCGGGGTGTCCCCGCGGAGGGGGTAGTGGCAAACCCGCGCAAAGCGTGGGGTTGACACGTAGGGGGAGACTTCCCCCACAAGAAGAAAATGCCGAAAATTCCAGTGCTTTTTTTTATTATCAGTAATGGTAGGAATCAAAATCATCATCGAGTCGCAAGAGCATCCCTAGGGAGCGCGCCTCTTGTTGGGCTGCATCAGCGAGATGCTTCATATTGATGGGGGCAGCCTCATCGGCGGCCACGATGGCGGCTTTGAGTACGGCGTTTCGGATGTATCCGCCGCTCATCTCGAAAGTTTCGGCAAGCCATTCCCAAGAAATGTCGTCGGCGACGGGAGCCCGAGGCGGCATCATGCGCTGCCACAATTGCATACGTCCCTTAACATCGGGCATGGGGAAGTCGATGATAAAACGCATACGACGCCGGAAGGCATCGTCAATGCCTTTGGAGAGGTTGGTCGTTAAGATAGTCATACCGTCGTAAGACTCGAGTTTTTGGAGCAAAAAGTTAATCTCGAGGTTTGCATAACGATCATTTGAGGACTTGACGTCTGTACGCGCCGCAAAGAGAGCATCCGCCTCATCAAAGAGAATAATGGCCTGCGCTTTTGCCGCTTCATCGAATATTTTGGCTAAGTTTTTCTCGGTCTCTCCGATATACTTGTCTACAATCTTTGAAAGATCCACGCGATATAGCACCTTGCCCAGCTCGTTGGCGAGTGCGGTAGCCAGCAAAGTCTTGCCTGTGCCTGGTGGTCCAGAAAATAGTGCAGAAAGCGCATTGCCATACGGCGAACGCTCAATAAATCCCCAGTTATCAAGAACTGTATGCAGATTACTGGCATAGGCGAGTATTTTTTTGACCTCCACCTCTGCTTCTTCGTCCAAAATGACGCCCGAAAGCTCAACCTTACTCACGCTCACATCCGCCAATTCTCCAAGATTATGCTCAAAACTGCTCTGTATCTCGGATAAAACATGATGTGTATCGATGGGGATCGCATTTTCAGCGTCATGCTTTTGCATCACAGTATCGGCGATGCTAAAGATCTTAGCAGCTGGCAGCAGATAATTTTGTGAAAATAGCTTAGCCATCTTTTCTACTTTTTCCGCGCTTTCTATAAAGCTAAGTGCACTTTTCCACAACACATACGCATCAACTGCGCGAGGATATCGAAGCTCTATGCTTTGCGGATTTCCTAAAGCACGTTTAAAGTAGCTTTCATATTGCTTGGCGACAAAAAAGATACTACCGGGGTAACTTTGGTATAAAGGCTCCAATCGCGAGGCATTTTTCTCCAAAATATTTGACAACCTCTTCCCATCCTCTCCTTGCCCCAATCCGTCCAAAGACATGAGAAGCGCAGAGTTTCCAATAAGAGCGTCGCGCATGATTTCGGCAAGGCGCGTGGGTAGCATATCCTCCGCAACACGGGAGAGTTCAAGCACGAGGTCGACTTCAAGAACTGAGATTTTGCGTTGGTGTATAGCCGCGCTACAGACTAGACTGCGCCTCCCCGAGTGCTCCGGCCCCCACAAACAAATACGGGGCGACGCCAACTGAAGGGCGTAATCGAACTCTTGGCGACTTTGTTCGTGAACGAAGAGTTGGCTCATCGGCTTGGCATCGGTATGAAAAATCCGGTTACCCAAGCTTTGCGATGCATTACTGCCTAATCCGCGGAAGGCATCAATGACAGTTTGCTCCAACGACAACGGCGTAAACAGTGTTGGTGTATAATTCGGATAATTTGCATGTTTTTCGCCGATTACTAGGCGCATGCGTCGTAATGTCGCATTTTCTCTAAGGCAATTCAATAATTCCGCATATTCCTCTTCGCTACTGGCAAGCAGCTGACAGAGAAAAGCTACGGTGGGAATGCGTACAGAGTAGTCGGCCCATGCAACAGTCATCAGCCGCATAATGGGCTCAACAGAGAAAGCCATCACAAGGGTGCTTAGGATCTTAAACTCGTGGTATGAAAGCGAAAAGTTCCTAACTATGCGAGAAATAGGCGTTTCTCTTGCGTTATAACCCACAATAATTTTAATCTCATCGCTATAGCGCAAGTACTCCTGCATGGCGAGCTCTTGTGTGGGAACGTTGTGCATATCGAGCCATTGCTGAGAGTAGCGATCCTGCTCCAAAGGCCCCATGTAGCCTTGTAACTCCTCCCCAGAAACACACTTCTCAGAGTAGGTCTCATGGTTACTCACCAAGCGCTCCGAATTTGCACGCATGTAGGCAACAAGCCGCCAGTAACATGCCTGCTCGCACTTTTCAAGAAGCAAACGCTGCCAAGTATCCGCATCAAGATCATCTAAAACCTTATGCCAAGCCTCAATAAACTCCTTCCCCCTCGCCTCCAACTCTACGTCATTGCTCGCAAGCTGCTCTTCTTGCGGTTTTTCACTCTTTTGCTCTTTCATCCTTTACGACTCTTCAATGTGGGTATTTTTTCTCTAACGCTCGTGTTTTTACTTTATTATTCGCTAAAAATCACTGTTAGGCTAATCATTCTGTTGTGTTTTTTGGGGGGGGCTTTTGCCCCCCTACGCCCGAGCTCAGCATTACGTATTTCTTTTGAGTTTGCGCGGGGGGAAGCTTTTTTCTTTTTGCAAAAGAAAAAAGCTTCCCCCCCCCCACCCCCCTCTCTTCAATCGCGACACGGATGTCAGCGATTGGTCGCGGCTGAGGCCGCGCGCGAAGCGGCCACAGCCTGGACGGCTGTGGCACTAAAAAGAAAACACTCTTTTAAGCACTTTTCGAATAAAATGTCATTCTATCTTCTACCTGCCTTATTTTATTAGCATTTTTAGCTTATATTTCTCTACAAAATGTCTCATTTTGTTTAAAACTGTATCGGATTTGTAAAATTAAATTCACCATTTCTAGCCGTGCAAAGGTCTTGATAAGTTCATTTAAAGTATTAGCGCATTATATCAATCATTCTTTACGGGCACTATTATTCATTGCTTGTCGTTAATTGGCAAGCCTGCTAAGCGTCGCTGTAATGTTAAAGGTAGAGAGTATATCAGGGTTTTTAATTGATTCTTTTGCATTAATAAGCACACAAAGCTCCAAAGTTTCAAGATCCACCTGTTTACAATATTTAACTTCGTCTGTAGCAAGTTTTACAAAACCAGTTTCTTGTAGTTTTTTAGAATAATCAAGAAAGATAGACTTCGGTATTCCTTGAAGATTATGATAAAAATATCTAACGGATTTCATGAGCTTTTCTTGACCTGATTGGAAAAACTTTGCTTCGATATCCTCTATCACTGTGAAGTCGTTATATTTAGCGGCGAACACGGAATCTTCTAAGGGATAAGGAATCCTGCTATCGGGCAAATTACTATATCGACCGAAGGGATCGCGTGTGATAGAGAAAGTGATATAAAGCTTGCCATCATACTCAAAAAAACTAACAATGCGTATGGAATTATTTTTTAATTCTCTGAGATAAATATTTTCTGCCTTGAGCAAAAAACCTTCTTTTACTAGAAGCTCCTCGAACTGCGTTTTGAAATCCGTCTCATCGTACGTGTAAATGACAGCCGTTTTTTCTTCATTTACTTGAAGATCTAAGAACGATATAATTTTCCCATTGATGAATGGGTAAGGAAAGCCTTTCTTGGGTATGTCGAGATAATTCGGCGGGTAATCTGCTAAGCTGCTCTCATCTGATTCCTCAATCTCATCGCTATTATTTTCAAGCGTTTCATTGTGTTTTTCAACTGCGCTTGACGGTACAAGCAAATTCTCTGCACCAGAGTCTTCACTGACTTCTAGGCTCACTCTTTCCTCGAGCTTTGTTTCTTGCTTACATGCGCTAAGCACAAAAACGACGAAGATCGCTAAAACAAATTGGAAACGTATATTCACAACAGCCACCCAGCATCCAAATTAACAAAATAGAGAGCTTTGCGCGGGGGAAACCCTTTTCTTTGTGCCAAAGAAAAGATGTTTCCCCCCGTACCCCCCTTCCCCAAAGAAAGCACTCTTTTAAGCACTTTTCGAATAAAATGTCATTCTATCTCCACCTTGCCTTATTTTATTAGCATGTTTAGCTTATATTTCTCTACAAAGTGTCTCATTTTGTTTAAAAATGTTTCGAATTTGTAAAATTAAATTCGTTATTTCTAGCCGTGCAAAGGTCTCAAAATAATGAAAAGAGCAGAAAACAAATCGATTTATATCCCTAAACATGCAAGGCTAAGCAGTGCATCCGTGCAACTTGCCTTACTAAAATTTACTTCCAATACTCGCATCTTTTGGTGAATCCCTTAGTTCAATTGTCTCACAGTCATTTCAAATTTTACTTCATCCCATAACTTCGTATCTTCATCATAATCAATCAGGTCATAGGTGATACAAGCCTGTACTTTATCACTCCAAGTTTTGCAGAATCGTGGGCTTTCAGGGATGCGATAATTTTCATAAGCAGCTTTTTTCAGACGTTTGCTGTAATCATCGACAAAAGACTTGGGTACTTGCTTATAGGTATAGAACATATCTCGTCTTGCTTTTGCTTGACTTGTTAGAGAACCACTCTCTAAATATGGGTCAAGCTCTGAGATATCATAAACAGTATAACTACTATAACGCAATGCTAAAACCCCATCTTCCAAGGGATAGAGAATCCTTGCATCGGGCATGTTTTTGTACAAGCCAAAGGGATCCGTTGTGGTGAACATACCGATGTAAAATCTATCCTCTCTCTCGAAGAGTTTGACAATGAGTGCAGGTTGATTCTTTCGCTCCTTAACGTAGGTATGATTAGCTTTGCGCAAGAAACCTGCTTTAGCTAAGCTCTTCTCATACTGCGACTTGAAGGCAGCGTCTTTATAAGCATAAAACACTGCTGTTTTATCCTCATTTACTTGGGCGCTCAAATACTCAAGCGCTTCCCCTTCTACTGTAGGAATGGGGAAGCCTTCCTTACGCATTTCATCGTAATCGTTAGAAGGCTTCTCTAAGCTTTTGGCATCATCACCTTGTTTGGCAACGCCCTTTTCCTCTCCATCGCCAGTGTTCTCTTCGTTATTACCTGTTTGCGCTAGACTTTTATGGTCTTGAATATCCACTGCTGCAGTGTCAGGGAGCGTATTAGCTGTTTCTTTAGCACTATCGGTTTGCGATGATTCTTTATGGCATGCGCCCAGCGCTAAAATCAGCAAAAGAGAGGCCATTACATGAAGAGCTTGAGGCGAGCGATATGTAAAACTAGGCATAAAACTAAACTAGTGTCCGGAGTAAAAAACTAACGCAAGGGAATGATAACCCTTGCGTTAAGATAGCGCATAACAACTAAATATGACTAGCTATTAATCGCTAGGTTTCGGCTTGTGCCAAGCGTTTTTGGCTTCTTGGTTACAATTCTGTGTACCACCCGGTGAATCACCGTAATACATACACATATGCCCACCCATCTTCCATTCTTTACCCACCTTATCGCCACCATCAGTCAGCGGCCAACCAGGATTTCCTCCCATCTTATTATGATGCGGTCTAGTGTGAAAACCACAGGCTACCCAAGTTTCATTCTCAGTTCCTTCGTTAAGTTTGATGGCGCCTTGATGGCCTCTCCACTCTGATTTTGTCTCGCCATTAGAGCGTGTAAAACTCACGGCTCCACCCCACGAGCTTGTTCTGGCCCAAGATCTGTCATCCGCAGACTTACTAGGATCAATGATACTTTTAATAACGGTTGTATCTGCAGGCGTCATCGGTGTGAAGTCCGTATGATAGGAGTCGCTGGAATCCCATGAAACATCGAAACTTTTCCCTGTCGCCAAATGATAAACCTTCTTTGGCTTGCGTCCGCTTTCCCTTTTATTTACCTCTTTAGTCGATAGCAAGTGAATTCCACCATCTCCTTCAGTATCCCTTTCTATCTCAATATTTGCCTTCTTTGCAGAACCAGGGCCGAACATACCGTCTATGGGTCTGAGATTGTTTGCAGCCTGCCATCGAACAATAGCGCAAACCGTTTCGGTATCAATGACACCGCTCTCTTTCGCTCCCACAACTGCCTGTATAGCTTTGATGCATTTTTCCGTATACCTTTTCTCAGCATACCAATCTGTCGCATTGCTAGCCTTAAACGAAGTATACTTGCCCTCCAGTTCCTTAACCTCAGCTGCCGTATCTGCTGATAGTTCTGTGTCTGTATCAACAGCATCTGGTTCTTTGGCTACATCTGGCACTTTGGCTACATCTGGCGCTTTGGCTACATCTGGCACTTTGGTTTCATTTAGCCCTTGGACTACGTCTGTTTGCTTTTCTTCAACAGCTTTTGCAGATTTTGGCTTCATAGACGCTTTATCGTCATTGTCTTTTTTCCCCTTCCTACTAAGCCCAATACCCTTAGCCTGGAGGAAAGGTTCTGGATCCTTATGAACGCCATTGACAAGGACTTCAAAATGGAGATGCGCAGCATATTGGTTTACACCCTTAGGTCCCTTTCCGCCAGAGGCAGCTAGATTATCGCCTGCTTTCACATCGCCTAATTTTGCGGATACCGAGGTAGCATGAAGGTATCTTGTCTTAACGCCTGCGCTGTGTTCTATTTCTATAGAGTTATAATCACCACCACCAGCCTTTGTTACTTTCCCATCGGCAGCAGCATAGTAGTTGTCCCCTATACGCGCTCTCAAATCAATGCCTTTATGGTTCCCCTTCACCCCATCAATAACACGGGGTCCAAAGGGTGATGTGACAACATTACTCTGTGTTGGACGCTGCCAATTCTCATTGGAGCTATCGGTTTGCGTCGTTTCTTCTTTATCTGCAACCGCCTCTGCCTCAAGCTCACTAACCGGCTCAACAGCATCCTTGCCGCCTCCTAAATTCATCGCGGCCAAGGTGTTTTTGCCACACACGCCATCGACATCGCCACCCACAAAACCATTCTCCGCTTGCCATTTGGCAATGTATTTACTGGTCATCGGACCTACGTAGCCATCAACATCGTTGCCCCTAAGGCCTACAGCAGCTTGGATCGCTTTCCACATGTCACGATCATATCCGTAAGACTTATTGTAACGAACAGCGGCCGCCACATCAATGTTGGGAAATCCTCCCACCATGGCTACCGCCCCTTCTTGAGCCACGCCGTCAGAGCCCGCAGCCTGAGTAGATGTTGTTGTACTCGATTGGGACGCATTGCCAGCATCAACACGAGTTGTAGCCTCTGCGCCTCCAGGCAAGATCAAATCCTCAGTCGATACCAACGTATGATCTCCAATCTTGCAAACCTTCGCTTCTTCTGTCGCCCACCTCGGACTGCACTTGCTAAGGTTAGCATAACCATCCGCGACGTATTCCCCCTTAGATAGGTCAGCTATACCGCCACCAGATATCGTTAAGCTCGCAAAACGATAACAGCTCTCCCATTGCGAGGTCTCTGATGGATTGACAGCATTATTATACGCTCGCGAACTGCGATCATTCAACCACGAAAACTGCTTATCACGACAAATAACACCCTTGATACCGCTACCCCACCACGTAACTGGCCTTCTTGTACGCGCCTTCACCCCGTGAACTCTATTATATACCACCTGCCCTACTGCAGACTTCCCCTCATCAGATTGTCCACGCGCCTCTGCGTATATATTCATCGCCATAAGCACAGTCTCATCCTGCGCTTCCGCTGACAACTGAGTATTGGGTCTGGGAATAGGTCCTTGCTCCTTTTGCTCTCTAGCCACTGATGCATTCGTTTCATTAACAACCTGTGACCCTGAAACGTCCCTTGACTCTAAAGAATCTTACCTTGACTCTCTCCCCTGCTCTCTCATGCTCATAACTACTCCTTTATCTGCTTCCCCCCAAATCTTCCTGCCTTAATACCGCGCAAATTCTATACCAAGCGCGCTGAATTCCATAATCCCCCAGTAAACACGCCATAAACAAGTTTTTCGATAAACGCTTCTCCTCCCCAAAGTATACGTATACTAGGTCTATAGACCCCACTCACTACTTTACTGCCTCTTTTGGCGCTTTGCTTCACCATGAGAGTACTTCTGACTCCTTAACTATAACAAAGAATTTGGAGCCATAAATCGAAAAGAAGACACTGATTTATGGCTCGGGCACAGCCCTACACCACGCAAGAATCATCAGATTAAATTTTTTGTTTAGTCTCTTACTGTCCTGGACATGGTTTATAGCGCTACTCATGAAGCATATAACACCTCGGTTTTGTGAAAGAGCTTTTTCACAGCCTCTCGATTATTTTTTCTGAACAATAGATGTTTTTTGACAGCTTTTTCAAGACGCTCAAATTGCTTCGGAGTCAGCGCTGCGGCGGTCTGCTTTTCTGGCTCACGGCGCTTCTCTTCCACGGCCTTTTCTTCCTCTTTGCGAAATTTATCGTACCAAACATATACGGTTTTCTTGTTTAACTCCAGTTCCTTGGCTGCGTAGTATGCAGTTTCTCCAGCTTGATAAAATTCAAAAGCCTTCAATCGTTTTGCTTTTCTAACATCTGCCTTGGCTTCTTTCAAATTGTGTAGGATGCGAGTTTGTTGTGCCATGTGTTTGACCTTGTCAATGACCTGCAAAAAGCTGCAAGTCAGCATAATTATGCACGGTGTTATTTATCATGTTCATAACAATATCTTTATAATAGTACGAAAAAAGTATTGCTAGTAGCTTCCTTCATAGAAGTACTTGTATAAAGCGAATGATAGATAGGGGTGATAGCGAGAACAAAGCGCAAACCAAGGGCTTGCAAGATTTGATGTAACTCGCTTGCCCATTGCGAAAAGGGGATTACAATGCTATGTGCTTGCGCTTTATGCGGCAAGTTATTAATAAAGGAAGGAGGCGTTTATGGTTAGAAAGATTGAGAAGCTTGTTACGGGGTTTAATACAAAAGATGGTGCGGGGGTGAAGCTTGTTAGGGTACTTGGCAACAGCACAATAAAAGACTTTGATCCATTTTTGATGCTGGACTCCTTCGATAGCCAAAACCCTGATGATTACATTGCTGGTTTTCCCATGCATCCGCATCGCGGGATTGAGACGATTAGTTATTTATCGCAGGGTGCGATGGTGCATCGCGATAGTTTAAAGAACTCGGAGAGCATAGGTAGCGGGGAGTTACAGTGGATGACAGCGGGTTCGGGCATTATGCACGAGGAATTGCTGCCAGCTTCACCGCGGATGTTGGGTGTTCAATTATGGTTGAACATGCCACGAAGCGCGAAGATGTCTCCACCTGCATATCACAGTATTAGGGAGTCTGATATTGTTAAAATCCCTATAGAGGGCGGGACTTTACGTGTACTTTGTGGAACTTTCGGCGAGCATCAGGCTTTTAAGAGTTCGTATGTTCCGTTTAATTATTATGCAATTGATCTAAAACCTGGCGCTAGCATAGAGCTAGAGACGGAAGAGGACTATACGACTTTTGTCTTTACTTTGAAGGCTGGGGCGAAAATTGCGGGTCGCGATATTGCCGAAAAAACGGCGGCGAAGCTCTCTAGGGGACGCAAGCTGAACTTAGCCGCTCTGGATGATGAGGCGGAGCTTTTAGTCATGTCGGCGCCACCCCTTGGCGAGCCTGTAGCGTGGGGCGGCCCTATCGTGATGAATACCGAGCAAGAGCTGCGCTTGGCTTTCGCGGAGCTGCAACGCGGCGAGTTTTTGAAGGAGGCGCTGCAGTATTAGCGCTTGTACGGGGCTACTCTTAGTACAATGTATATACTAAACTGTGGCTATTTTTTTGAAGGGGGGATTTAATCCCCCCTACGCGCAAGCTTCCCTCATGATCGCTGGCTTCGCGTATGATTTTATGCTTTGTATGCGCTTGATCCGCGCATCCAAAGCATAAAATGCGCTCAGTCACCGCTCCTTCGGGTGATCTTGCGCTACCCCCCAAAGGATGCCCTAAATAATACTAAGCTAAGGAAGGCATCCTAGTGAGTTTGAACTTAGCCAAAAAATCGAAAGATGCTTTTGTTAGCAAGTTTGTGTTTTTGTGTTCATTGAATGGATTTGCACAAAAATCTCAAATCTCTGGTTTTACTTTTTTTCAAGTAATCAAAGGTATTACGTGTATTAGTTTTGTATCCGTTTGTTACATCATCATAGAACTCTATATTATTCATACATTCCTTCTAATGATAATTTCTTATAATGAGTTCATCTATTTTCCCTCTACCACTAGCCTTCGAATTAATCATTCTATTAGCACTTACAACTTTGATGTTAACTCCAAGTATGTTTTGATATAGCTCATAAATCTCACCAGCATTCGAATTAGAGAGCATTACACGAACATTGTTTTCTGTAAGTTTTGCAAATACATCTCTTAGTTGTTTTTGTTCCTCGCTCCCAAAACCGCAGTTAGTATAAGAGGTAAATGCACTGGTAGCCGAAATTGGAGCATAGGGTGGGTCAAAGTATACAAAATCACCAGCTTTTGCTTCGTTTACAGCATCTTCAAAGTCAAGATTTAAAATTTTTATATTATTATTGTTTAAATATTTACTAATTGCATATAAAAGCTCTTCATCGACAATTTTCGGATTCTTATATCTTCCATATGGAACATTAAACTGATTCTTTGAATTAACTCTATATAATCCATTAAAGTTAACCCTCAACATGTACATTAACCGTGCTGCCTTCTCGACACTATCCATCTTTTCTAATCTACCATCTCTATCAGCACTTCTTAAATCAAGATAGTATGCTTTGCTATTGTTTTTCTCATGTGTTTTTAGCAGTAAAATCAATTCTTCAATGTTATCTCTTATTTGCTTATACGCATGAATTAAGTCCGAATTTGCATCATTAATAGTAGCTTCTTTTGGCTCTACTTCAAAGAAAAGCCCCCCACCACCCACAAATGGTTCATGATACCTATGATATTGCTTAGGCATTAATTCTAGTAATGTCGGAATTAACTGCCTCTTACCTCCAGTCCATTTAGTGAATGGTTTTAAAGCTATCTTTGTATTCATTTACTAATTTCCTGCTGTAAGCAGCTAGGGAAGCTTTGAACAATGTGAAAATTACCAAAAAAAGTAGCCCAGAGAAAAACAACGACAGTCAGGCGGGCTTTCAAAATAAAGTCAATAAAATCAATAATCACCATACAAAAGCGGGTTCTAAGGGCGATAGCCCCAATGAATCAGAGTTTCCCTACGAGAGCAAAGTAATAGGGTGAAGTGCTTCTATTTATTGATATGTAGCGAAAAGACGGCGCCACCCGTTTTGCTATCGTTGTGAACTTGGATTTTGGCGCCAAATTCGTTACAAAAGTTTTTGACTATACTGAGTCCCAGCCCAAATCCAGGAATGCCGCTGTCGGTGGTTTGTGTACCGCGCTGGAAGGGTTCAAAGATCTTCTTTTGCATCTCGGGGCTGATGCCTTTGCCGCTGTCCTCTACCTCGATGATAACGCCAGTGTCGCTGGGAGCAAGTCGTACAGAAATAGGGCCATCGCCCCCGTGTGTGAGCGCGTTGAGTATAAGGTTAGATACGGCTGTTTGCAGTGCTGCGAGGTCAACGGGTATAGCCGGGAGGGGGAGTACGATGTCGAAGTGAACGCGGTGTTGGAAACGCGGGTTTGTGTTGAAGCTATTGACGATCCCCGTAATAGCGGCTTCGGGAGATACAGGTAGATGATGCTTTTTTTTGCTGATAGGGCGACTTTCTAAGATTTGTTCGGTCAGATCCTCTATGCGTCGAACGGCGGCGTTGAGTTCCTCGAAGAGCAGTTCCTCTTGTTCTGGTGCAGAAAAACGTTTCATCGCTAGCGTTTCAGAGTACATTTTAATCGAGGTGATGGGGGTTCGCAGTTCGTGGGAGACTTGTGCGATGAAGCTAGCTTTGGATTCGTTGAGGCGAATTTGCTTCGTGGTAAGTACGAGTGCAACGATGGAACCAGCGGCTCCCCATATGGCGAAAACCAGCGTTAACACGCCAAGTGCGATGTCGCCGCCAGTGTTATAGGTTGCCAGGATGACTATGCCTGTAGAAAGATTCGCGATGGCCGCGACCAGCGCAAAACAGGCGATAAACCAAGGTATGCTCTTATAAGTTTTAATGGGGGAGCGCTTTGTCATTTGGCGAGTTCTGTGACTTCTTTGAGTAGGAGGTCGAACTCACCTAGCGCGGTGTGGATGGAGAGTCGAACGGGCGTTCTTTTCTCATCGGTTGCAAGCCATGCTGTGCCGAGGCGATAGCGTTCGACGTCCACCATCGTTTCGGGGTCGACGTAGACTCCGCTAAGTGCACCAAGTGGCGGCACGGTGTCCTTGCGTTCGCGGTAGATCTCAATTTTATGACAAGGATAGAAGCCGAGCGGGGTCCACACTTCTTCTGTTTTGGCGACGTTAAGGGTTATATGGTTAATCGTCCAACCGTCAAAGGTGTGCGACGTGTATTGTTTACCCATCTCCATGGCTTCGGAGCGTATCCAGTAGACCCACGCAACGCTATCCATGGTATTTTGCGGTAAGTAGGTTTCGCGTTTTACCGTGTTACCTTTGTAGCTTCGCTCTACTTCGGCGCGCATATCGTGAGGCCAAAACCACACATGAAAATCACGTTCGCGGGCATTTTCGTTGAGGTATTTGTAGCTATAGATGCTCTCCCAAGTACTAGCATCTATATAGACTTCGGCGCGGTCATCGATGTTAGCGATAAAGCTGATGAGGGGCTTGGATTTCCCCTCGGCAACGATGCGGATCATTTCGCGGCTTTCATCGGTTTTTTTGGCATATTCGACCCTTAGCTCAGCATCCGCAAGTTCGGCACGTGTTTTGACGTGTCGTGCGGTGTAGCGCAAAACTTCGCCTTGGTAAGGGAAAACACCACGTTCCTTAACCTTGTAAGTACTACTGACGGATTCCCCCATAAGATCGCGTGTTTTTGAGGACGAGCAGCCAAGTAGCCCGCAGCATAATACTGTGGCTAAAGCGATGAAAGCCAAGCGATGTTTCACGGTTTACTCCTCCCAAGTTTTTACAGCCTCGTAAACGGCTTGGGAGGTAATCCCAAACTTTTGGTAAAGCACTTCAGCTGGAGCGGAGGCACCAAATCCCTTCATGCCAACGAAGCTTCCGCTAAAGCCAAGGTAGCGCTCCCAGCCATACTTGAGGCTGGCTTCGACGGCTACGCGTCTTTTGATGGACTTGGGTAGCACCTCGTCTTTGTAGCTTTGATCCTGTTCATCAAAGAGGCTCGCACAGGGCATGCTAACGACGCGACCACGAAGCCCTTCGGCTTTGAGGCGATCGTACGCGTCAACTGCGATATCGACCTCGCTGCCCGTGGCAATAATGATGTACTCGGGGTTTTCGTCGCCGATGAGTACATATGCGCCACGTTCGAGCCCTGAGGCAGCGGCGTACTTGCTACGGTCGAGTACACGGCAGTTCTGTCTCGATAGGGCAAGACCAACGGGGTGCTCGGACTTTAGTGCGAACTTCATCGCCTCTAACGTTTCGTTGGCATCGCCCGGGCGCAGCATGTAAAACTGCGGAATAACACGCAAGCTCGCCAGATGCTCAACAGGTTGGTGTGTGGGGCCATCTTCGCCAAGGCCGATCGAGTCATGTGTCCAGATCCACAGGCAGTGTGCGCCTTCGAGGGCACCTAGGCGAATGCAGTGGCGCATATAGTCGCTAAATGCCAAGAATGTAGCACCATAGGGGATGAAACCACCGTATAGCGCCATGCCGTTACAGATTGCAGCCATGGCGTGTTCGCGTACGCCAAAGTAGATGTTGCGTCCATCTCGCCTGTCGTGGCTGTAGCGCCCCGATGACGGAACTAAAGTTTTGTTGGATTCGGCCAAGTCGGCGGAACCGCCCATGAGCTCAGGAATGCGTGCGTGTAACTCATGCATAATCTTGCCTAATGCTGCACGAGTGGCCATGCCCTTGTCACTGGCCTCAAACGCGGGGATATCGTTCCAGTTTTGGGGTAAAACGCCGTTCATTCTACGCTCAAGTTCAGCAGCAAGTTCAGGGTATGTAGCTTTGTAACGTTCAAAGCCCTCTTGCCAGGTTTTGTAGAGCGCTTCACCCTTTGCAACGCGCGCATCGCGAGCCTTTGCAACACGATCGGGTACGAAGAAACTCGCGTCTTCGGGCCAACCGTATGCTTTTTTGGTGAGCTTGATTTCCTCGGCGCCAAGGGGAGAGCCGTGAACCTTAGAGCTGTCTTGTAAATTTGGGCTACCGTAGCCGATATGCGTTTTAACAGAAATCAGCGTTGGTCGCTCGGATTGAGCCTGCGCTTTCTTGATAGCGGCTTCGATTTCGTCCAAATCATTACCATCTTTAACTGTGATCGTGTTCCAACCGTAGGATTCAAAGCGTTTGGGAACGTTTTCACTAAAGCTGAGCTCCGTTCCACCATCGATCGTGATGCTGTTGTCATCGTAGAGCACTACGAGCTTGGCCAACTTTAAGTGACCCGCAAGACTAGCGGCTTCGGCACTAACACCTTCCATCAAACAGCCATCGCCGCATATCGCATAGGTATAGTGATCGATAAGTTTATGCCCATCTTTATTATATTTTGCAGCTAGGTGCGACTCTGCGATAGCAAAACCAACGGCGTTGGCAAAGCCTTGTCCAAGCGGACCGGTCGTGGTTTCAACGCCTTCGCAGATGTAATTCTCGGGGTGACCTGGTGTGCGGCTTTGCCACTGTCTAAAGCGCTTAATCTCGTCTAGCGATAGGTCGAATCCGTTGCAGTGTAGTAGCGCGTAGAGTAGGGCAGAGGCGTGTCCATTGGAAAGAACAAAGCGATCTCTGTTCCACCATTTTGCTTGCTTTGGCGAGAGTTTCATAATGCGCGACCAAAGCACATGTGCCATCGGGGCACAGCCCATAGGGGCGCCAGGGTGACCAGAGTTGGCGGCTTGAACCATATCGATCGAAAGGGTTCTCAGGCTTGCAACTTCAAGTTTATCAATATCCATCTGCGCTAAGTGCTCATTCCACGCTTTCATGCTTTCTCCTTAGTGTGTTGTAAAATCAGGCTCTTTGCTCGTAGAGCCAAGGACGCAAAGAGCTTAGCGTATTGCGTGCTTTTGGGATAGTCTGCACGAACTTGCACTCTTAAAAATTGACAGTCGCTAAAATGCACTATGGGCAGCTTTGAGTAGACAAAAAAAGAGAGCCTAAAGGCTCTCTTTTTTTGCGACTTTACAAAACTAGCTCAATGCGGTTCCACCGTGCCAGCCCCAAGAGCTGTAGCTGCACCAACCTTGATTGGCGGATGTTTCGCGAACACCATTTGCTGAGTGGATAACCATAAGTCCGTTACCTGTGGCAATACCGACGTGACCATATTTGCGTCCCATCTCGGTGTTGGAGTTCATGTATAGAGCCGCTCCAGGTGGGGGATTGCCACTCCGTCCACCCCAGGATGCTTCTGCAGCCTTCGCAGATGGGCGTCTAACGTTGTTGATGCCCGCCTTGATAAACATATCGCTGACGAAGGCCTGACAAAGGTTTGGCCACGCGTGGCTTCCGATGTGCTGACGTGCCATGGCAATAACAGACGCAGCTCTACCCTTCGCTACTGTTCCGCCACCGCCGCCACCTCCGAGGGAGGTGTACTGCTTAGAGATATAGCCGTTTCGACCGTTGTAGCTAATATTGAGCCAGCCACCCGAATCACCGTTAACGGTTACGGTTTGTCCGTTTGAGAGCTTTCCGATAACGGCGTGCTTTGTTCCCGGTCCAGATCGAACATTGAGCACGGAGCAGGTGACTCGCGCGGTTTTCTTGGGTGCGGGGCTAGCTTTTGGCGCGCTGCCGCCACTAAGTGTTGTGTACTGTTTTGATACATATGCGTTTTTACCCGCATACGTAATGTTTAACCAACCGTTGCTGTCGCCTTTTACGCTAACAGAAGCGCCTTTTTTGAGGCTCCCGAGTACTCTG
>JBBAEA010000073.1:0-18101 GCA_041656175.1 Bradymonadales bacterium
CAGGATCTGGGTCAGGATCTGGGTCAGGATCTGGGTCAGGATCTGGGTCAGGATCGGGATCTGGATTTGTAGGTTCCTCTTTATCGGGATCGTCTATTTCTTTGTTGTTCTCATCAATAGGGTCATTGATCGCATCGGCACATGCCGTAAATCCCAAACTAAGAACAAAAATCAAAATAACTAATAGTATACTTTGTGATTTCCCAAAAAAGCATCTAAGCATACGAAAACACCTCCATTTTTAGCTCAAACGAGCCATTACCTTCACAAATGATATATATTATTTTTTAATTGTCTAGAGCTAATTTCAGTTCGCGAGCCCAGCGACGAATAAAGTGTTAATGTCAGGCGTTCTAGTTCAAATTGATGAGCTTAGAGAAGCTCTAACGAAGGCATTAACAGTCAAAATGGCTAAGCGTAAAAGTAAGGATAGGACAGAAGGCGTTTAAAATAAAGTCAGTAAAATCAATGGGTTACACGAAAACCACGAAAGCTTTTTTACCACGAAAAACACAAAAAACCACGAAAAGCTTTTTATGAAAGAGCGCTATGAGATTCAGGGTGCTGTCTTCTCTCCCAGCGAGGAGCGTAGTTCCAATAAATCATAGTGGTTTTACTGTAGGGGCAGGTTTCCAACTTGCCCTCGGAAGAATGCAAAAACACGAAAACCACGAAAAGCTTTTTTACCACGAAAAACACAAAAATCCACGAAAGCTTTTTTACCACGAAAACCACGAAAAAACACGAAAAGCTTTTTTATGAAAGAGCGTTATAAGATTTAGGGCGCTATAAGATTTAGGGCGCCATCTTTCCCCCCCAATGGGGTTCGTAGTCCTCGTTACTCCCTGTAGAGATCTGATTCATGAAAAAACCAATAAAATGCATAATTTTCGACCTTGATGGTACCTTGCTCAATACTCTTAACGCTCTAGCGACTGCTTGCAACTTGGCGCTGAGCGATTTTGCGCTTAAGCCAAGAGAATTAGACGAGTATCGCCATTTAGTAGGCAATGGCGCGAGGCGTTTGTGCGAGCAGGCGAGCGGTCTTGGAGGGGAGCGCTTGGAAGAGTTTATGCAAAATTACTTCATGCATTATGAGCGAATTTTATGCGACGATTCTGGGCCGTATGACGGCGTTGTGCAGTGCCTCGATGAACTTAAACAGCGAAATATTCGTTCTGCGGTCTATACCAATAAACCTCAAGCTTGGAGCGATAGGCTGCTAGCCCACTACTTACCCGGGCGTTTTGAACTCATTGTCGGAGCGCAAAAAGACCTGCCCGTTAAGCCGCATCCTTGGGGGGTAGAGCAGATACAAAAACATCTTGCCGTGGAAAGAAAAAGTATTTGCTTAATTGGCGACAGTGATGTCGATATCATGACTGCAAAAGCAGCGCAGATCATGAGTATTGGCGCGGCTTGGGGCTTTCGCGGGCGCCAAGAGTTGCAGGCTGCGGGTGCCGACTACATTATTGATGATGCAACGCAGCTACTTGCGCTCATGGATTCCTTGCCCTGAAAACCACGAAGAATCACGAAAAGCTTTTTTACCACGAAAAACACGAAAAACCACGAAAAATTCTTTTTTACTCTTACTGAAGCAGCTTGATTGCTTAAAATCTTTCGTGCCTTTCGTGACTTTGAATTTTTAACCACGAAATACACGAAAATACACGAAAAATTCTTTTTTACTCTTACTGAAGCAGCTTGATTGCTTAAAATCTTTCGTGCCTTTCGTGACTTTGAATTTTTAACCACGAAATACACGAAAATACACGAAAAATTCTTTTTTACTCTTACTGAAGCAGCTTGATTGCTTAAAATCTTTCGTGCCTTTCGTGACTTTGAATTTTTAACCACGAAATACACGAAAATACACGAAAAATTCTTTTTTACTCTTACTGAAGCAGTTTGATTGCTTATGGTCTTTCGTGCCTTTCGTGACTTTAAATTTTTAACCACGAAAACCACGAAGAATCACGAAAAGTTTTTTACCACGAAATACACGAAAATACACGAAAAGCTATTTATGAAAGAGCGCTATGAGATTCAGGCGGCTGTCTTCTCTCCCAGCGCGGAGCGTAGTTCCAATAATTATGGTGCTTTTGCTGTAGGGGCAGGTTTCCAACCTGTCCTCTGAAGAATGCAAAGCCACGAAAACTTTTTTTACCACGAAAACAACGAAAGCTTTTTTACCACCAAAACCACGAAAAACCACGAAAACTTTTTTATGAAAGAGCGCTATGAGATTCAGGCTGCTGTGGCGTGATGCAGAGTTTCCTTAAGCGTGCGATGCGAAGGCTTGCATTGCGCCAAAAGTGGAGTAAAGTCTCGTAGTTTTAGGCGCAATGTCGCCTTTTTCTAACCCGTGTGTGAGGACAAAATGTATCAAGTATATGTAACAACGTTTTCCAGATTTTGGAGCGGTGATGATGGCGACGTAGATACCGAAGCCATTGAAATTGTTGAAGATTTTCAAGCTATGCTCTCGGAGCATTATGGTAAGGCGATCACTTGGAGCGAAGTGGCTGACGATGACGACATCCATATTACGGGGCTAAGCAAAGAAGACGTCGCTATTTTGCAAGCAGTTGCTGGAAAACTCGAACTCGCTGGAAACATTGACGGTCTAGAGCTAAAATTCGCTCACCCCGAGGAATGTTCCGTCTTTGAAGAACTCCTGAACACATACGAAGGGGAAGTCGAAGAGCAAAAATACGCCAGCATCTTTAGGTTAGGCTGCTCGCCCGATGCCATGGTTATCCCAAGTGAACTGTCCTCCCCGCTTACCATCGATCTTGGAGACGAGGAAGATGACGAAGAGCCTGAGGAAGCAGATGAGAAGGAATTCATCGGCGATATCGACGTTATCTCAGCGCTAGATTTGCGAGAGCGCATCAACGAAATCGCAAAAGCTCTCAAAATCGACATCAAAACCACATGGGAAGAACTCGATGCGATCGACATCGACTCGCTATACACCGACGACGAGGAGCAGAATTCACGCGAGGCATTCATCATTTCCCTGCGATGCTTAGCCCTGCAACTCGACTCCGCTATCGAAAAAAATAGCCTACTTTTCATCTCCAAATTCGACGAAGACGATTATGACGAAGACGATGATTATGAAGTTGAGGATGAGGATTAACTTATAAGTTTTAACTTTTGTGGGGGGCTTTTGCCCCCCTACGCGAAAGCTTCCCGCATAATCGGCGGCTTCGCACTTTATTTTTTGCGCTGTATGCGCTCAATCCGCGCATCCAGCGCAAAAAATGCGCTCAGGCACCGATTCTTTGGGTGATCTTTCGCTACCCCCCCCCCAACGCGCTACACAGTGCTAGTAGTCAGAATCCAAACCATGCCTGAACCCTTAATCAGCTTGCGTCCGCATTTTCAGCTTGTGGACGGCCTCGTTATTCATAGCTTGTCGATGAGTTCCGCGAACACGGAGTTGGCGCCGATTGTATTATTGCACGGTTTGGGCGCGTCGGCTCATAGCTACGTACCGCTTATGCGCGCTCTTGCGCGTTATAGCCCAAAACTTCTAGCCCCCGATATGCCCGCCCATGGTTTATCGCCCTACCCACGAAAATCTCTAAAGCTGATGCAAGCCTACCTAGCCATGGCAAAGGCGCTACGACAAAAAATCGACCCAGGCAAACCCGTCATTGTAGTAGGCAACTCCCTTGGTGGCGCTTTTGCCATCCATTTTGCGCTCGATTTTCCAGAACTAGTCAAGGGCTTATTTCTCATTTCGCCTGCTGGCGCTCCCTTTGTTAAGCCCATCAGTGAAACCCTAGACCGCTTCAAACCCAATAACAATAAAGATTCTCGCCAAATTATTCACGAAGTTATGGGACCCAACACGCCACTCGCAAAGCCGCTAGCGCCGCTGCTCACCGTGTTTTTGCGCCAACAAGCAATGCAGTCCCTCATTGATTCCATTAGCAACGACGATTGCTTCTCGCCGAGCGAAATAGCGCAGCTTCAATGTCCCATTTACATGCTTTGGGGACAAAACGATCGCGTCCTTCCTGCCGATCAATGCGATTACTACGAAAAGCACATGAGCAAAGACACTATCTTTGATAAGCCCAAAGACTGGGGGCACTGCCCACAATTTATTTACCCAGGAGATGTTGCAGAGAAGTTGCGAAACTTTTTTACCCAAAATAAGCGTTAGCTCTTATGGGTAAAAACGCTATGGTGGCTTAAATTGTCTTTTAGGCTCAAAAACGCATTCTGGGGCAACACGGGGCTGCTTTTGCTTCGATATCCATACCGAGATGAAGGCAACTAAGCGATACAAAACACAAAATAAAACGCTCATTTATAAATTTTGTAAAGAAACACGTGCGTAGATGTGGACAGCTAGAGTTGCCTCTCACAAAAAAGACGCTTTACGCTGCTATAAACGCTTTATTTGCCGCGACAATTTCGATAGATTAACTGCGCTGGCAAACTAACCTCGCCAGATATATAAGGATGTGCGATGATGCCGACGAGATTTTATGGGCCGCTGTCTATGTCTTTGCTTCAGTGGATCTATTCCGCGCAAGAGGACGCAGAGCGGCGCGTGTTGCTGCGCCTAGCTGAGGGTGTGGATGCGGCAAAGATGCGGATTGTGCTTGAAGCACGCGGTTTGCGGGAGGTGGTGGAGCTTGGACGTAATTCGTTGCTAGGAATGATAACGGCGACAAATTTGCTCAAGATTTTGAATGTTTCGGGGATATTTGCCATCGTAGATGCGTAGTCATAATGACTAGAGAGAAGGAGGCTGCCATGAAGAATTGGAAGGGAGCGTGGGCCGCGATTCCGACGCCTATGCGAGACGGCGAGCTGGATTTGGAGGCGCTAGAGCGTTTTTTAAGCTTTTTATTGGATGGGCACGTTGATGGCGTAGTTGTGTGCGGGACTACAGGAGAGGCTGCAACCTTGCGCCGCGATGAGCGCTTGCAGCTTTATGCGCGTTGCCGCGAAGTCATTGCAGGGCGCGTGCCGTTGTTGGCCGGCGTTGGCACAAACGACACGGCTAGCACCATTGATAATGCAAAAGATGCGGCTCAAGCGGGCATGGATGGTTTACTGGTGGTAACACCATATTACAACAAACCCAATCAGGAAGGGCTCTTTCGCCACTTTATGGCTTTGGCTGAAGCAGTTGATTTGCCGCAGATCCTCTACAACGTTCCCTCGCGAACGGGGACTAATCTTTTGCCTGCAACCATCGCGCGGCTCTCGCTCGAAAGTGAGCGCTTTGCGGGGATCAAAGATGCGACAGGCGATATGCTCGTGGCCTCCGAAACGCGCAAGACTGTGCGGCCAGACTTTTTGATGTTCTCGGGCGATGATGCCACGACGCTGCCCTTTATCTGTCTTGGTGGCTGCGGCGCTATTAGTGTTGTAGCTAATGTCGCGCCGCGATTGATGCACGACATCTGCGATTTGGCCTTAAACGCAGATTTGCAGCGAGCACGGGCGCTTCACCATGAAATGCTTCCACTCTTTCGCGCGCTCTTCTCGGATACTAGCCCTATACCGCTCAAGGCAGTGCTTTCTGCTAAAAAGCTCGGTATCGCCAACGAACTGCGCGCGCCGCTCTATGCGATGCAGGGTGAGTCGTTGAAAAACTTGATCGAGCGCTGTAAGGCGTGGATCTAGGCACTGCAAAAGACGATATTTAGTCCTTGCTGATCGTTGTGGCAAAGGCTACGCTTTTATCAAAATCTTGAATTTTTACGCGGCTTATCGTGTTTCGCATGGCGTTTTGTTCGGGGAAGTTCGCCTTTACACGAATATAGTTCTCGGTGTAGCCTTCCCAAGCTTGCTCGCCATAAGCTGTTTTAGCTCCTACACGCGTTTCCCAAAGTACGCTGAATTCTTCACCCGTAAAGTCGAGAAGGCGCGATTGGCCGATCTTACTTTGAAGATGGTGTGCTTCCTGAAAGCGCTCTTTTTTTACTTCGGGGGGGAGCTGTTTTAAGCGCGCTGCCACGGTGTTGGGGCGCGCGGAGTAGCGAAAGATGTGACAGTCATCGAACTGGGCTTGTCGCAAAAAATCGCAGCTTTCTGCCCACGCCGCCTCGCTCTCGCTCGGGAAACCCACGATGAGATCACTACTGATGCGCAAGCTCGGTATAGCGCGTCGCAGTGCGTGGATCATCTCTAAATACTCCTCGCTCCTCCCGCGTCGACCCATCGCGTGGAGTACAGCGTTGGAACCGCTTTGTACGGGAATATGCAGCTGTGGGCATAAACGCGGATTTTGGTACGCCTCCATGAGTTCATCGCTGATATGCCATGGCTCTATGGAACTTAGGCGCAGACGCAAGATCGGCGTTTCTTGGAGTATTTTCTTCAACAGCGCGGCGAGTCGCAAGTCGCCCTTGTTCCAAGCCCCGAGTTGTACACCTGTAAGTATGACTTCTTTAGCGCCGTGATCGCATAAACTTTGTATTTCTTCGATAATCTCATGGGTTTCAACGCTTTTTTCGCGACCTCGCGCTTGCCAAATTGCACAATACGTGCAGCGATTATTACAACCATCTTGTATCTTTACGAAAGATCGCGTGTGTGAGCGGAAGCTAAGGAGTTTTGCAGGGTAAGGGTCGCTCTGAACGTCAATGGCGCCCAAGATCTGGATAGCTGCCGTATCTTTTTCTTCGTTTGGGATTAGCAAGGTTTTGCAAGCAAGCTCGCTGAAGCTTTCGCCCAAGTTTACAGCGCAGCCCATAAGTACCAAGAGCTGTGGTTCGTTGGCCGCTAGGCGTCTAGCAAGGTTTCGGCTTTTTCGCATAGCATCGTTGGTGACGCCGCAGGTGTTGAGAATGATGGCGTCCGCAGATTTGGCTTCTTGGACTATACAATGTCCAGCTGCTTGGAGTTCGCGACCAAGTCGCTCGATTTCGGCTTCGTTAAGGCGACAACCTAGGCTTAAAAAAGCAAATTGCATAATTTTGCTATCCCGTTACTCGCTTATGGAGACTCTGTTTTATGGGCGCAGCACCCTTAAAATTCATTTTGCGTGTAGAGTATTGATTTTATTGACTTTATTTTGAAAAGCCGCCTGGCTTTCGTTGTTTTTTTCTAGCCAATTTTTCACGATTTTTACATTAATCAGAGTCTCCTTAGAGCTTGCCTATGTATTTTATCCAAAGTGTCACGTAGCTCGCTGAGTATCAAGCCTTCAATGATGTAGAGGGGAGCGGCAACGTCGAGTAGGCGCTCTTCTTGTTTTGGGGCAAGGGCCGCGAACAAAATGACAGGCATTTTGTATTGCTCTGCCCGCAGAGCACGAAGTATAAGAACTCCCTGGTTATCGCGCACGCGCGATTCTTTCATCGCGTCTTCGTTCGACTTAGGAGCACCACTTGCCAAGTCTTTGGCATCGACTAGTAAGGCTAACGGCGTTTCGTCAAAACGCATATCTAGGATAACGGCGTCGGGCACACGATTTTGTATGGCCTTGTTAAGCGCGTCCCAATGGGTAAAGACGTGTAGAACCAATGGCGGCAATTGCTGCGCATAGGCTTTTAGAAAGTGCATGTATTCACCGCGCGTACCGCGATCATCGACAAGATAAACCAACATCCCAACTCCGCAATCCAATGTTAACCGCAGCTACTCAATGGCAATACGCCATATGGTTTATAATAGTTTCGCCTAAGTACTTTATTCCCCATCGCTTATAACCACGAAAAGCTTTTTTTACCACGAAAAGCCCGAAAGGCTCGAAAAGCTTTTTTTACCACGAAAAGCCCGAAAGGCTCGAAAAGCTTTTTTTACCACGAAAAGCCCGAAAAGCCCGAAAGACCATAACGAATCAAGTCGAGTCTGTAAGTCTTTTGTGTAAGATCTTGATTTTATTGGCTTTATTTTAAAGGCTTATCAAATTAGAAAAGAATTTTTCGTGTGTTTTCGTGTTTTTCGTGGTTAATAATGGGTTTATAATGGGTTAATAATGGGTTTATAATGGGTTAATAATGGGCTAATAATGGGTTAATAATGGGTTTATAATGGGTTAATAATGGGCTAATAATGGGCTAATAATGGGTTAATAATGGGTTTATAATGGGTTAATAATGGGCTAATAATGGGCTAATAATGGGCTAATAATGGGCTAATAATGGGCTAATAATGGGCTAATAATGGGCTAATAATGGGCTAATAATGGGCTAATAATGGGTTAATAATGGGTTAATAATGGGTTAATAATGGGTTAATAATGGGTTAATAATGGGTTAATAATGGGTTAATAATGGGTTTATAATGGGTTTATAATGGGTTTATAATGGGTTTATAATGGATTAATCTGAGCTTTCGTTAGGGGCAAAGCACAGACTGGGCACAAAAAAAGCCTTCTATGACATAGAAGGCTTAATATATTCGATATAACGGGTTACTTAGAGCCTACAGGCTTCAAGCTGTCTTTGAGTTTGGGAGCTGGCTTAAAGCCAACCGTCTTGGATGCGGAAATTTGGATGCTTTCGCCTGTGCGTGGATTGCGACCCTCACGAGCAGCGCGCTCTTTTACGGAGAAAGTCCCAAAACCCGGGTATGAGAAACGCTCACTATCGCGAATAGCTTCTGCCAACGAATCAAAAACGGCGTCAACAATTTCTGTGACTTGACGTTTTGACAACCCTTCTACTTTACCATGTACTAAATCAAGCAGCTCTGCTTTTGTCATTTTCAACTCCATTAGTATGAGTCACTCATCTTCCATCGAGATAAGCGCCATGCCTTATCTCGCCTTGAGTGCAAAGATTAACGACGCTCATAATTTGTGTCAAGGAAATATTCGGCGGTATTTCTCATTTTAACGACTTTTTTTATTTTTTACGCAAGTTTACAATAGTTTAAATGTTAAAAATCAGTAAAATCAAGGCTCTTTAAAATATTTGCGATGAATAAGTAAGTTTGTAGAGATTAAAAAGATTGCCTCGAAATTCTAGTACAGAGCTCAATTTCGCCCGTGCGGCGCTTCAAAAACAAGGCAATCGCGAAAACTTGCATTACAAAGATATAGAGAAAGCATCCGTTGTTATCAATAATTTGGAGTTTAAAACTTAAAGTAGCGCATTTCCCGCACAACGGCGCGCATGTTTATCTCCAACTCGGAGCGTTCAACCCTTAACTTCGATAATTCCTTGACGACCTCGGCCACAGCGCCTGTTATGTCCTTTATTCTAGCCGATAACTTTTTCTTTAGCTGTCTAGCCTCAAAAAAGCCAAGACCCGATAAGCTTGCCATAGAGTTCTCTATTTGTTCTCGATCTTCTTCTAGCTCGTGTTTCTCCAAGCCTAGCGCCCGTATTTTGTCATCAAGCGGCTCGAGCTTTTCGTATATTTTAAGAAATTCTTCGATTTGCTCCTTGATCTGCTCATTTAACTCATCGACCAGCTCTGAGCAAGACAGTATATCGCTTAGGGTTTGCGCCCCATGTCCGCTCATAATGGCGATTTTTTCGCTTTGTACAGAAGTAGAAACAAGGTTAATGTGTTCCGTGCTTTTCGCTGGCACGTCTAAGGGGATATAGTAAAATCCGTTGCTCTCAAGCGTGTCGGGGGGATTATTGCTTGGTGTCCAGCGTGGAGACATTGGCCTCTTTATTAAGGCTCTAAGCTCAATATCCGCTTTGTTCTCCACGCTAAACTTTTGCGTATCTGAGACTGAACCACTCACCCGCATCTCCCCGTTCTCGATATGCTCAAGTACTTTGTTTTCGGGTGGGCCGTAGGGTTTGTGCACCCTCGTTAAGGTCAAGCGGCTCTCCATCGCGTAAGTAATCTGTGCCGTTTGCCCCGGTTGTGTACTCGTTAAGTAGCCCTCACCAATAAAAGTTCCCTCATTGTATATCGTTATGGGTCCCGCTTCCAGTGCGAAGTCTGTGCTGTTATTGAGCTGTATTGTTTGGTACGAGTGGTATTGCCTATCTTCAAGCGAGTCGAAAAGACAGCTTTGTACACAAGGAATACGTTCCTGAATAATATTCACCAAAGCTGTCGTTCCATCGATTAAATCCAGCTTTGTTCCAATTTCATAAGAACAAAATGCGCCAATATCTTTCGGAAGAGTCGTAAGATCAAACGCCGATGCATAGTCTTGAGCACTGATGTCAAGCTCATCCTCAAGCTGTTGTTCCACTCCCAAGTCCTCAGACATAAGCATAGCGGCATCGGATGCATAGCTTTGATCGCCCGCATGAGAAGCAAGCTCAAGCGGCATTTCCTCCATATCCGAGGCAAAACTCGCGGGCATTGCCATGGGAGCTGCTAGTAGCGCTTTCCTAGCGCGCCGCGACATCCTGTTGCTGCTCGCCGTATCCCAAGCGGTGCTCGATTCTGGCGCATCAAGCGTCCCAGCCATGGGGGCATCGTAATCGTGGGGCGGCGACGCCTTTTTCTTGACCATAGCGGCGGCTTGAGGTTTTGGCGCAATCGCCTTCTTACGCGCTAGGTCACTAAGGTCTGGGCGCGCAATAAACTGCGGCGAGTACAGGTCAAAGGTAAAACTCATGGGCTGTCCGCTAACGAGCGATAGCTTAATTTGCTCCCAATCGTTGCCCGAAACGTTGGTCACAAAGGCCCACGCCTGCAACACCCCATGCCCATCGTTGTCCAGAAGCAGGCGATAAGCAGGCTTCCACGCAGGCATCGGCACAATATAACTCAGCGCAAGCTCCCTACGTTCCGCCGAACTCATGCTAATGCACAGCTCAATGGGCTTCCAAGCTCCAGCGCCAAGACTAACGTCCAGGCTCTTTTGTAGTCCCGTCGCCAGGCTATCCTCAAACAGCTCCACACTCTCAATATCGCGCACTCGCAGCACCCGCAGCACACTAGATTCACACATCAGCGTCAGTACTCGCCCCTCGACTCGCTCCCCATTCTTCGCCAGCTCCCACTCGCTCTCCACCCCAACGATTCGCCCCTCATGCCTCGCTTCCTTGCACTGCACCGCCACGCGCGCCCCGCGAAAAGCATCCAGCAAAGCCAAAATACCGCCTCCCTGCGAAATTTGCTCAGGAATCTCGCTCAGTGTGTCTAGTACATTATGGTTCACTGGTAGCGAAATAGACACTGCCGTCCCCTTGCCACGGTCAATAACGGTGAGCGATTTCAAAATATCATTAATCTGCCCCGCCTTAATTCGCAAAAGCAGCTTATCACCCTCGAATTCTCCGCGGTGCTCTACGTAGCCAACGCCACTTTGGTACACGATTACCTTCGATACAGGCAATTGCCGCGCCATGCCCTTTTTGCCAGATTTTCCTTTAGATTCAATGCTCTGCATCATGGGCCTCCGTCATTTTTGGGTGAAAACAATAAACTCTGCGAAGTATATTGTGTTGTTTTTTGTGGGGGAAGTCTCCCCCTCGCCAAAGCCTCCTCTTAAAATGCGACGCTGAACGCTATAAAATGCCTTGTCTTGGCTCACCGCCAAGCCAATGCATTTTATGCGTTCGCAGCGCATTTTATTTCGGGGGTCTTTGGCTACCCCCTCGAAACGAAAGCATTCCCCTAGCGCTTATTGCTTATAGTAGCGCATCTCGCGCACGAGTGCGCGCAGAGTAATGTCGATTTCGGAGCGCTCAATGCGAAGTTCGGCCAATTGCGTAGCCAAGCTCGCGATCTGGGTTTCGTTCGCCCTTTGGCGCCCAACGAGTTGGTTTTTTAACGCTGTAGCGCTAGCGGTTTTAACATCTTTGAGGTCGCGTAAGGAGGCCGAAATTTGGTTTTGGTCGCTTTCTAATTCCTTTTTGTTGATGTTGAGTTGGCTTATTTTATCGTCAATCGGCGGCAACTTTGCGTATTGAGCGATGAAGTTTTCGATATTTTCGCGCAGCTCTTGTGGGAGTTTAGAATTGGGAAGCGCGTCTTTTAGAGTGCGAGCACCCGATTCACTCATAATGCTGTAGGAGCTGCTGTTTTTAGAGGTACTTTGTAGGCTGATGTCCTTTGATTTTTGGGCTTCAACTTTCACTGGCACGTAGTAAAAGCCGTTACTGGTCAAGGTTTCTTTGGGGAAGTTGCTTGGGGACCAGTCAGGACGAACGGGGCGCTTGATCAACGCTGTTAATTCGACATCTGCTTTATTCTCAATGGTATACTTCGCGCTCTCGCCGATGGTGCCTGTAACGTGAACGTAGCCGCCTTCGATGCGGTCGATCGCGTAATCACTTGGCGCTGCATAGGGTTCGTAAACCATCGATAACGTGAGGCGATCATCTGCGGCAAAGGTGATTTGCGCCGTTTGCCCTGGGTCGGTACGCGTCATATAGCCCTCGCCGATAAAGGCGCTTCCCTTGTAAATAGTGATGGGGCCAGCTTCGAGCGAAACGTTCGAGTTATTAACGAGTTGTACAGTTTGGTAGGAGCTTGTTTGGCGCGATGCCAAGGAGTCGAAAAGTCGCGCTTCGACGGAGGGGACGTTTTGCTGCAAAAGGTTGACTAGGGCGGAGGCGCCATCAGGCACCGTTAAAGCCGATTCGAGCTTATACTCATAAAAAGAGCCCACTTGCTGCGTACTGGCCAGCGCCTCAAAATTGCTTTGGTACTCCTCTGCGCTAATGGGAGCAGGCGCCGCCCTGGGAGGTTCCGCGTCAATGGCAAATTCCTCCTCGTAGACGCTATCATAGGCTGCGTACGCTTCATCGACCTTCTGCATTTTCATAAGACTGGGTTTGGCCTCCTTGCGCATGGCAGCGTTTTCTCGCACAACGGAATCGTATCGCCTTCCCCCGCCGCCACCGTCACCGCCACCGTATGCCGCTTCCTGTGGGCGCGGTGCAATTGCCATAGTGCGCGCTTGGTGGCTCAAGTCGGGGCGCGAAACAAAGAGCGGTGAATACAAGTTGTAGGTAAAGCTCATGGGTTGGCCACTCACAAGCGAAAACCCGATGTTTTCCCAATCGCTACCCGATACGTTACTGATGACCGCCCAACCTTGGAGAGTACCAGTGCTGTTGTCATCCAAAAGCAAGCGATACGCTGGTTTCCACGTTGGCATAGCGACGATATAGCTCATCGCGATGTCGCGCGTTGCCTTCGAACTCATGCGTACGCGAAGCTCGATGGGCTTCCAGTCTCCAGCTCCCAAACTGACGTCCAAACTCTTATCAAGCCCCACCGACAAGCTCTTATCAAACATTTCGACAGAGCGGATGTCGCTGAGTTTTAATACCTCAAGCGTATCCCCAGCGCTCATCAAGGTAACTAGCCATTCACCCGTTGGTGCAAATTTTTCGGCTTTTGGCATGATAGCCGTTTGGTGGTACTCCACACCGACTACACGGCCTTGTACCGTTTTTCCTTTGGCCTTGATCAAAACGTTTGCACCTCGAAAAGCTTTTAGCAAAGCTAAAATCCCGCCTCCATCCGCAATTTGCTCGGGGATATCGCTTAAGGCATCTAACGATTTGCGATCCACTGGCAGCGAGATAGAAACAGGGCGCCCTTTGCCGCGATCAATAACGGTTAAGGACTTTAATATGTCGTTGATTTGGTTGGCTTTTATACGTAAAACTAACTCGTCGCCCTCAATCTTTCCTTGCCGTTCAACATAACCAACGCCACTTTGGTACATGACAACTTTAGATACAGGCAATTCAACTTTGTCTCTGCTGCTATGCTTGCTGGTTTCACAGCCTAGTAATAAGAAAGTACTCAATAAAATCAATGCATTACGAACATTCATAGAATCCTCCACGTTGTGGGCACCTAGATCTATAGCGCCAATATATAATGATATAGTATTGCAGACTCGTTGTATAGTTAACGAAACTTCTCTACGCACAGACTTGAGAGTTGGGGTTTGCTACGATAAGTTGAACAGACGCGCTGTATAGTTCCACGCTCGCCCGTTTTCAAATTTGTGCCGTATTTTATGAATAGCTTGAAAATGTCGCTTAAAATGAAGCTGGGTTCTGTACCGATGGCGCTAAGGGGGGTAGTGCGGGATCGCCTTCGTTTCGACACGGATGTCGAAACGGAACGCCGTAGGCGGCTCGCAGAGCTGTGTGCCATGGATGGCATGCATTCAACACAACGCATTTTATGATTGCGAATGGTGAGTTTGGCGAGGACGCACGCGCGTTGGGGGCAGAAGCCTAAGGCAAGCGCAAAGCTCTATGAAGACCAAAAACTGGACGGGGCGTCGCGGGGTGTCCCCGCGGAGGGGGTAGACGCAAACCCGCGCACAGCGCGGGGTTGCGGCGTAGGGGGATACTTCCCCCACAAAAGTAAAAACTTAAAAACTGCCGAATGTACGACTTTGCGCTTGCCCTAGCCTAAATCCCCCCACCTTCTAAAAAAGAAAAGTCCGAGAGTTTTTCACAAGATGCGTTAAATATATTTTTAACTCGACAATTCAATTTAACTCGTTAATATGCATCTAAGCCCTTGAAATTATAGGGCTTTAGCGATGTGTGTAGGGAAAACAACGACATGTGCGCCAGCGTTGAGCACATGCTCCCATCTTAGAATTGAGAGTAAAATGAAACTGTACTCGTTTTTTATTCTGCTTTTTTCGCTGCTTTTCATAAATTCTTGTACGCAAGATACAGAAGTTCCTGGCGAGGAACTTTGTGGGGGTGAGGAGTGCGCGGGGCTCTGTTGTAATGAAGTATGCGTCAATAAAGACAGTAATGTGAATCATTGTGGGGCTTGTGGGAAGCAGTGCAATGTAGGTGAGAGCTGTAGTGGTGGGGAGTGTGTGCGCCACAATTGCGTGGCACCGTTAAGGCTTTGCTCAGGTCGGTGTGTGGATTATTCGAGCGATGAGTATAATTGCGGCGGATGCGGAAGGGAGTGTGCGAGCAATATGCAATGTATTGCGGGGCAGTGTTATTGCAAAGAGGGTTATATCAATTGCGACGAAAATATTGCGACGGGCTGCGAATCCAAGATTGAGTATTGCGAATGTACGCCAGGGACGCAACGCAAGTGTTATGATTTTGCACCTGAAACCGAAGGGGTGGGTGAGTGTAAGGCGGGGACGCAGACTTGTATTGAGGGATATTATGAGTTTGGCTGTAAAGGGCAGGTTGGTCCCCAGCGCGAAATTCCAGGCAATCGTTTAGACGATAATTGTAACGGCGAGGTGGACGAAGATGAGGATTTGGATGGAGATGGTTGGACGGTAGGACAAGGTGATTGCTGCGATGATTGGTCTTGCGAGGCCGAGAATCCAGCGGCTGTTAACCCCGGCGCTTATGACTTTCCAGGCAACAACATCGACGATGATTGCGATGGCATTGTTGACAATGCGCCCAGCAACATTTGTTCGACCGTAGCCTTTGCGCCTAACCCCGATAGCGTCTTGGGAGACGCAGAAGCCCTAAAACTTGCTCAAGCTATGGATATTTGTACGAACGCAGAGGCTAAAAAATGGGGACTTATCAGCGCAAAACTCACTCTCGCCAACGGGGAAGAGCTGCCAACACGTGTCACAGGAGATACGAGGGTAAACATGAGCACTGCGGAACAAATAGCGGTAACAACGAAGTTCGGCGATCTCATTGAAACTAAAATGAACAAAACCATGGCCATTTTGTCATCGGGTAAAGCCAAGGGTAGCGAAAATGTTTCGCTAGATGATTTTGTGGGAACGAAAGTGCGCGCACCAGAGGTTTTTTTAGCCGAGCATGGAGGTGTGTTGCCTGCTCTTAAAGAATGCCCGCCTGATAACAACGTAGACAAGAAAACATCGGCATATGACTCGATACGTCTTAGCTTGAAGATGCGCGCGCCCACCAATGCCAGAGGCATAAAATTTGATTTTAGATTCTTCTCTAAGGAATACCCAAAATTTGCGTGTGGGAAGTTCAACGACTTCTTCTTGGCGCTATTGGACTCGGAACACCCCGATATCCCTGCGGATCGCAATATTTCCTTTGATGTTAACAAGAACCCAGTATCGGTGAATAACGCTTTCTTTACGTCATGCAAACAACAAAGCTGCGATAAGGCGAATTTCCATACTAATTTGGTTACCATGAACGGCAATTGCCCTGCTTCGTTACCTTGCGCAGACAACATTTGCGGCGGTAAGCAAAGTTGCCCAGATGGCTCCTCCGCAGTACTCGCCTACACCAAAGATGAGAATCAATCGGGTGCTACGGCGTGGTTAAGTACCGAGGCTCCCGTGATGCCAGGGGAAGAATTCACGATAGATTTCATTATTTTTGATGCCGGTGGACATATCAAGGATTCGCTTGTACTGCTTGATAATTTCGATTGGAAGCTAGAGCCGACCAAGGTGCGAACCATAGTGAACTAAACGCTTATGCAGAGCATACTTCAGACTTTGAGTGCCGCCGAGCTTTGCGATTATTTGCAGGGGCAATGGCACGGTGCCCGTGAAAAGCGCTTACAAGCTGTAGGCGCAGTTTGTACGGATAGCCGCAAGCTTAGTAAAGGCAATTTTTTTGTTGCTATACGAGGCGAAAACTTCGATGGACACGACTTTTTGGCGCAAGTTCGGGAAGCGGGTGCTGAGCTTCTTGTCGTCGAGGATCCTTCGCGGCTTACTGATGGCGATGTAGCGATTGTCGTCGATGATGCGGCATTGGCGCTCGGGCGTTTGGCAAAAGCTTTAATTAAAATTCGGCGCGCTGCGGGCAACTTCGAGCTTTATGCGATTACTGGCTCGAACGGCAAAACAACTTGCAAAGAAATGCTGTCGGCTTTGCTCACGGCGTTGGGTAAAAACGTGCTCAAAACGCGAGGAAATTTTAACAACGCTTTGGGGCTCCCTTTCACGGTATTTGATCTGAGCCTAAACCACGAAGCGGCTGTACTTGAGATGGGAACCAACGCCGTAGGGGAGATTGCGTATTTGGTCGATATTGCAGAGCCCGATGTCGCGCTTATTACGAGTATTGGCGATGCGCACTTGCAGGGTTTTGGTACGCGCGAGGGTGTTGCGCGCGCTAAGGGCGAAATTTTGGCTTCACCGAATTTACGCAAAGCAGTCATGTCGGCACAACTTTATGATGAGTTTTACAGTAACGCCCTTCCCGCTTCGTTACTACGCTGTTTGGGGCGCGATGCTAAAATCCATAATTTAGTGAGCAGCGCGAGCGGTCTATGTTTTGAGTACATCGAAGGCGAGCATCAGCTTAGTGTCGAACTCGATGTTCTGGGTCGTCACAACGCGCAGAACTTTGCTTTGGCTATGCTCTGTTTGGGGGCTGAGCGGTTAAACAGCGACGTTGTAGTGCGTGCTTCTGCGCTGTTGGAGATGCCTGCTGGTAGGCTGGAGCGTTATACTTCTAGCGTTTGTGAGCTGCTACACGACGCTTACAATGCGAACCCGAGTAGCATGCGTGCAGCCTTTAGATTGATGCAAGACCTGCGTCCTAGCGCGGAGCGAGCCTACGTTATAGGCGAGATGGCTGAACTTGGAGCTGATTCCGAGCGTATGCACTACGAAGTGGGGGGGCTGTTGGGGGCGAGTGCTGCGAAGGCGGTGTTGTTTGTAGGCGCAAAGAACGCGGCGGCGATGGCGCAAGGGGCTAAAGCGGCGGGGCTTGTTTCTGGAAGCGTTCATATTTGTAGCAGCGAAGCGCTCGGCGAAGGTTTAGAGAAGTTTGCGTTGTGTTTAGTGCCGACGGACCTTTGCCTTATCAAGGGAAGTAGGAGTATGCGCCTTGAGCGCGTACTCGAATTTTGGCGAGCTGCGCGTTGAGCTGCTGCTAGCAAAATACGAAAAACATGATTTTTGGGGCGATTTTTCCCTACGCAGAACAAGCGCTGTGGGGGCGTATCAGGGATTAGTCCCCAAAAAACATAGAGCGCTTTGCACGGCGGGAAAGCCTTTTCTTTGTGCCAAAGAACAGCTGTTTTTCCTCGTTTGTCTTATTTTATGAGTATTATACACGTATGATTCTCTAGAAAACGCTTATTTTGCTATTATTGTATAGGAATTGTGAAATTAAATTCATTATTTCGAAGCGTGCAAAAATGGTAGATCTTCATTACAAGTGCAACAGGGGACTGCACGAACTTTCTGTTGTATGATTGTTTTGCAAAAGACTCACACTCAGGAGGGTTCATGCAGTCTTACAGTCACTTTACGATAGAAGATAGATTACGTC
>JBBAEA010000074.1:0-18066 GCA_041656175.1 Bradymonadales bacterium
AGAAAATTAGTCGTTTTGTAGAGAAGCAAAACAATAAAATGCGCATAAAATTAGGCATGCAGATGATAGAATGGCAGTTTATTCGGTAAGCGCTTAAAAGAGTGCTTTCTTTTTTGGAGGGGGGTGCGGGGGGAACCTTTTTTCTTTTGCAAAAAGAAAAAAGGTTCCCCCCGCGCAAAGCTCTTTAAACGTAGTCAAAAGTAGCAAAATTTTACCAACCCCATCTCGCGTGCTAAAATATAATCATAGGCGCTGCTTTAAAATGCTCGCCTGGGGGGTAGCGCAAGATCGCCGAGCAAAGGCTGCAATGAACGTATGATGTGCAGCGGTTCGACGAATAGGCGAAACGCTGCACATCATTTACGTGAATTGCAGAATTTGCGAGGAAGCTTGCGCGTAGGGGGGCTCATGCCCCCCAAAAAATGAACTATATGCGGTTTAAGCGTAAAATTTCGTAGAAAAGGATGTTTGAATGTTAAAGAAGGGTGCAATTATTTCGTTTGCCTGTGCGGTGATTTTGGGGCTGGCGCTGCCTGTGCAGGCGAGTCATTATGAGTTGCAAGATATTGAGTTGGTGGGGGCGGAACTTCGAGAGAAGTTGCTGGCGCATGAGATTGACAACACGGAGCAGTTGTTGGCGGCGTTGTTGTCGGGGAAGGACCGCGCGGCGTTTGCGAAGGCTTATGGTTTGGGCGGCGATGAGGTGATGGAGTTGGCGCAAAAGTTGGAGCTGATGCAGTTACCTGGGATTGGCCCGAAGGCGGCGACATTGTTGTTGTTGGCGGAGATTGGCGGCGTTCGGGACTTGGCGGCGGCGGATGCACAGGGGCTTTTGGAGCGTTTGTTGACGGCCAACCGCGTGCATGCGGTCACGGGCGTGCAGCCCGATAATGAGTTGGTGAAGGACTGGATTAAGCGCGCGAAGGCGGCGATACACTTGTTGCAACCATAAGTGAAGGGCTATGCAGGCAATTCGGCGAAGATTTGATAGAATACATGCCAATCAAAACGTTAATATTCGACAAAACGATATTTTTGTCGAAGATTGTACGGAGCGGGTGATTCTAGATTTTGACAATAACATTCCTGTTATTGTGCATTCGCCAGCTAATGATGCGAGTTGTACGCCGATTTTGACGTATGGTGAAGAGCTTGCACAGATTTCGTCCTTTGAGCGGCCTGAAGTGCTGCGAGAACCCGAGGAATTGAATGTTCACTTAGATGAGTGTTCAACGACGTTAGCAACATATGAGGCGCGCGCTCCGATGTTTACTTTGAGCGCGAAGCTGGTGGGTGTGGCGGTGCTTTTGTGTGCGTTGCTTGGATTTTCGCTGATCAGTTATAGCCCTTTGCATGCGCATTCGGGCCAGAAGCTCATTCAAACGGCGAGTTCGCGCGCCAATGATTTGAGCCCAGAGAATTTGGGTGCGGCGATTGAGTTTGTGGAAAGTACGTCAGTGGGGTCGGCGAACGATGCGGTTGAGGGGTATAAGCTTTTTTTGCGGACATGGCATGAACGAATAGACGCGGGCGTTGAGCGAGTGGCGATATCGTTAGATGACGCGCAGTTTCCGCGAACGGCAGCCTCGGCGCATGCAGCGTATGTGTCGCAGAAGCTAAACGGCGGCGACGTTGAGGCCGCGAAGCGGTATGCGCAGAGTTTAGATCGGGCAATATTTAAGGGGCAAGGCGATTATTTGCGCTGGATCGGGGCGAGCATTGCCAAGGCAGATGGCCAGGTGGATGCGGCTGCGGCGGGATTTGCGAAATTGAGTCGTGGCCGCTTGGCGTCTTTCGCATTTATGGAGTTGGCGCAGTTGTCGCTGGAGCACACAAATTCGGCAGCGACGGCACTGTTTTTGCAGGAGGCGCTTTCACCTAGTACCAAGGAACTGCCAGTATTTGCGCGATGTGCGCTAGAGATCCTGTCGCCGGGGTCGGGGGCGGAAATTAGCGCTTACGGCAAGCTTTCGCAGCCTTATCGCGATTACTGCGCCATTGCCGATATGAGGCAGCAGCTGGATCGTTTGGCTGTGTGTGAGAACTGCGATGTTGCGAGGGTTGAAGCGCTTTCTGCAAACAATAGCCATCGCTTGAATTTGGCCATTCGTTTGGCATTGAGTCGTGGTCAGATCGAGCAAGCGTCGCGCTTCTACCATCAATTTGAGCATGGAAGCGTCAACGAGATCGAACTTACGGCGTTGGAGAACTTAATCGTTGATGAAGCACTGCGAACGGGGAATCTTGGGGCTTTGCATCATTTATATCATGAGCTTGATAGTGGCGATGATTTTGTGATGATCCTACGATATATTGATATGCGTAGGTATTTTCCCAATGAAACGGATTTATATACTCAGGGTGCGTGGCCTAGTTATTTTTGGCGAAACACTGCAGCATTGCCCAAAGTAGAGCCGACGCAACCGTATTTATTGGCTTTGCACCGAGCCTACCAAAGCGCAAATTATGGGTATATGGCAAAAGCCTTGTCGCAGACGCGGGAGATCGCGGCGCGCTACCCACAGAGCACGGAAGCTTTTATGATGCAAATACGCTTTTTAGCGGCTTGGGGTAAGGAAGCGCAGGCGGCTGACATTTTACTTGCGCGCGCTCAGCATGACACGATGCAGGCGCCACTTTTGGCTTTGGCTGCACTGATGCAGGCGCGTAGCCAAAACTTCGCAGCTTGGTTGTATCCTGTACAACACCTACGCTTTAACGATTTAGCGCTTCGTATCGCGCAGTGCGAGAGCAAGTTTTGGAAGAGCGCAAAATCGGCTAACGCGTGTGTGAAACAACTTAGCCTTGAGGCAAAGGAGCAGCGTACGCTTGCGGTGATGGACGCGTTTTTAAACCCCGTTTCCGATCCAGAGAAACAATGGGCGAACTTAGAGCGCGCGAATATTTCGGCATTGAGTTTTACGGGCTTACACGCTGCGCGCGCCAAAGCAGCCGTTGCTGCCAAAATGCATAAAGAGGCAGTTCGTGCATTCAGCGATTCGATACTATTGGCGCCAGCCGATGTAGAAGCGCCAAAGGCACTTGCGAACTACTACATGACTTGCTATAAATCATATGAGGGGACAAAAAAGTTAGAGTCGCTTATACGCGCTCTCCCTCAACACTCCGAGAGTTTAGAGCTTTTGGCGGCTTGCCACGTTGCAGCGGCTCGTCTGTATAAACCCGAGAGCGCGAACGCTGCGGCACTCAAACATTTGCTAAGGGCTAAAAGCCTCGTTGGGAATGATGAGTTTATATTAAAGGGCCTTATAAAATACTACAAAGCCAAAGAAAAACCGTATTTTGTAAAGAAATATACGGACTTATTACAGAAGCAAAATGACGATGAGAACGCTACTAACGAGATTTAGATTCATTTATCTATTCGTCGTTTTTTTTGCGTTTTTATGGGCTTGCGACGAGGATGAAGTTCGTTGGAAGCCCGACCGCGGTGGGGAAAATATTGAAGAGGGAGAAAATACTGACGATCCTGAGCTCGTAGATCCCGAAGACCCCACCGATCTCGAAGATCCCACTGATCCCGAGGATCCGACCGATCCTGAAGACCCAGTCGATGAATGGGAACACGTGAGCATAGCGGTAATATCGGATCTCAATGCGAGTTACGGAAGTACGTCGTATAGCTCGGTGGTAAAAGACGCGATAACTCATATTATAGCGAGCAAACCCGATATCGTACTGAGTGCAGGCGACATGGTGGCTGGCCAAAGAAGCGGTTTAGACTACGCGTCAATGTGGCGCGCGTTTCACTTCAACGTTAGTGATCGCCTTTTTGATGAAAATATACCGTTTTTAATAGTTCCGGGTAATCACGATGCCGCTCGAGACGAAGAGCGTATTCACTACGAAAACGCGTGGAAAGATCGTGTTCCGCCGTTTGAAATGCTAGCGGGCAGCCGATTTCCCTTCTATTATGCGATTATGGTCGAGGGAATCCTCATCATAGCGCTAGATATTGTGCGCGTGGCGGGCATCGACACACTACAGCTTGAGTGGCTCAATGACACGCTTAGAAACAATGTTCATGTGCGCCAGCGCATAGTGATAGGCCATCTTCCTTTGGCTGCAGTAGCGTTGGCGAAAATCTCGGAAATCGTTATTAGCACTACGCTTGAGGAGGCCTTGCGTGAACAAGGGGTTGAGTTCTACATCTCTGGGCACCACCACGCGTACTACCCTGCTCACCTCGGCGAATTGCGCCACGTCTCCATGCCGTGTTTGGGCAGCGGACCGCGCCCGCTTATGGGCAGCACACAGACTGCTTGGCGTGGTTATGTGTGGATCGATATTCCGCCAAAAGGGCCCGCTCAAGTTAGCGCCTACAAGGCTCCGAGTTTTGAGAACAAGCAGGTGCTAGAAGAGCTTCCCACCACGATCGGGCGTTTGGAGCGCGAAGACATTGGGCTTGCTAATTATATACTCGAATGGCTGGATTCCAGCATCCATCGCGCAAGTAAAAGTTTAGGGAATCGATAGATTTTCATTGCAAGCGCAACACTTGCCTGCACAAACTTTCTGTTGAAGACCTTTGCACGGCTAAAAATAACGAATTTAATTTTACAAATTCGATACATTTTTAAACAAAATGAGATATTTTGTAGAGAAGCACAAGTTAAGAATGCTCATTAAATAAGGCAGGTGGAAGATAAAATGATATTTTATTTGAAAAGTGCTTAAAAGATTGCTTTCTTTTTAGTGCCACAGCCGTCCAGGCTGTGGCCGCTTCGCGCGCGGCCTCAGCCGCGACCAATCGCTGACATCCGTGTCGCGATTGAAGAGAGGGGGGTGCGGGGGGAAGCTCTTTCTCTCTTGTATAAATTTTTTGCGACGGCTTCGGACTCAGGAGGGTTCATGCAGTTTTACAGTCACTTTACGATAGATGATAGATTACGTTTAGAAAAGGGTCTCAGTGAGGGCGTTCCTATCATTGAATTGGCCAAAATTCTAAACAAATCGCGCTCTACGATTCATAGAGAAATGAAAAGAAATCAAGCTACGAGAGAGAGCTATTGCGCTGTAACGGCTCAAGCAAACTATGATGTGAAGCGTTTGAGATGTAGACGAGGTGGCTCTCTCCCCGTTAAGAGCTAGCGACTTTTGACGCAGTTCAAACAAGCTTTTATTTTGCTGGGGGAAGTCTCCCCCTCGCGCGGGCTTCCCTCATGAACGGTGGCTTCGCGCTTTATTTTATGCATTGTATGCGCTCAAACCGCGCATCCAATGCATAAAATGCGCTCAGGCACCGCTCCTTCGGGTGATCCCGCGCTACCCCCTCTTGATTTAGTGGATGTTTAGCACATCGTTCATGCTGTAAACGCCGGGGGCTTGTTTGTAAAGCCACGCCGCGGCTCGGAGCGCGCCACGAGCAAAAATTGCGCGATCCTCGGCGACGTGTCGAATTTCTAATCGCTCATGGGGACCGAACCAAAAAACGCTGTGTTCGCCCGCAACACTACCGCCTCGCAAGCTACTCATACCAATTTCGTTTTGGCGGCGCGGCTCGTGTATTGCGGAGCGATCGTAAACAAGTTTTCCAGGATTAATTTGTGCATTTTGTATGGTTTTGGCGAGTGTTAGCGCAGTTCCCGAGGGCGAGTCTACTTTGTTTCGGTGGTGGGTTTCTTGGATTTCGCAATCCCAATGGGGAAGGCTCGCCGTGACTTGGGCGCAGAGCGCTTGCATAAGCGCAACGCCAATACTGGTGTTGGAAGCGATGAGTAGGGCTAGGTTTTTATGCGCCTTATGGCTACTAAGCGCGTCTTCACTAATTCCTGTAGTAGCCAGTAAATACGCTGATTTTTGCTCTGCTGCGATGGGGATATTCCGCATTGCCGCATCGGGTGTCGAAAAATCGACAACGACATCAAAATCGGGGGCTTTGCTAAGATCTGCTAGCATCCCAGCGCCAAAGTTATCGATTTTCGCGACAATACTGAAGTCTTGGCTTTGCTCGCAGAGCTCAGTGATGCTTCGTCCCATGCGCCCGTTGGCGCCGATTAACGCTATTCGTATGCTCATAGTTCTGGCTGAATATTATTAGCTAAAGAATGATTTTTTAGGACTTCGCGACTCTCAATAACCATATCGAAGGTGAAAGAACCTTCTCTTCCCTTAACAACGGTGTTTAGGCGAATAATCGCGCGAACAGTGCCGCTAAATGCTACTATATAAATTTTTCCTGCACTTGGGGTCAGTGCTTGCCCAAAGCAGCTTCTTAAAGGCGCATCCTTCCCAAAGTTATCTCGCCTATATAAGCTATCGAAGAGCGAAAGCTCTTGTGTATTGAGTAAATTCTCGAATTCCAGAACAGGAGAACCGTCGCAAGGGCAGATATTGCCGTGGATCATTTTAGACTGCTCCCATGAATCTAAACCGCCAGGCACAGCGGTAAAGATGGCATCCTGCTCATCCCAGGGTAAGGCAACTTGAGCTTTAGCGTTAGCGGGGAAGCTTAGGAATGCATCTCCGCTATTGGCGCTAAAAGCCACCATGGCTAAGATTTCTTCTTTCCCAACGACGTCTTGCATCTTTACTACTTCACCGGTTTTAGGCGCAAAATACGCACCGTGATTGGCATTATCTTGGTGTCCAAGTGTTATGCCCCTGTATACAGTGAGTTTTCGCATTTTCTTCGCATTGTCAACAATAAAATGTAGTTATGCCCCTGTATACAGTGAGTTTTCGTTTTTCTCCACCATCGCTGTCCCCATCTGCACAAGATAAGAGCGTAAAAGCGAGCAAACCCGTAATCATTAAGCATAAAAAGCTCAAAAACTTCGATTTTTTCATTTCAACCTCAATTTAAGGGTAAAGTCGTTTTGCTTGAGAATCGCTAATCTTTGCAAAGCAAAAACCGACATAAGTGCAGTCAATTTGGTGTAGCCAACGGGTTTTCTCTCAAAAAAATTCAGCAAACGTACGACTTAGAAAAACCAGTGTTTCTCCTCAGCTATATATGAGTCAGCTACCCCAGCGATGAAAGCTTAATCCTATTTTTTAGCTTTTGCAAACAGATTATTATCTTTGTGCAAATCAAAATAGGGCGTTAAATTTCACAAAATGCCGCCCTAAGTCAATCCGCGTCAAGCTCTCTACTTCTGTGGCGATCAGGAAAAAATGATTGACAGTTTTTTGAGTTTGTTTAGGATTTACTTACTTTTTGGGGGGAAGCTTTGTAAGGAGTAGAGTATGAAGAAATGCTGTCTTTTTCTATTCGCAGCGATTTTGTTAATTGCACCAACTTCGTCGTTTGCAGAACGAAAATGCGACTTTAGCGATATTGAAAAGCCGCTTGTGCAATATCCATTTAAAGTTATCGAATATTCTACGTACAAAGATGAGTACTCGAGCTATCAAGTAACGCGTGTAGCGGAGTCTTACGAAAAAGTACTTCAGTTTTTCAAAAATAGCCTCGACAAGCAAAAACCCATAGGGGTGTATGTGGTGATGGGCTTAAGTAAGGACGGAAAAGCAGAAGCACATAACACTGTTTTAGCGTACAATAATGAGCACAACTACTTAGAGATTCGTCCACACGGTTCGGGAACGCAACTGAAGTTAAAGGCAACGCCCAATAGCTACGTTTCAGGTCATTATGTCGTTTCGATATTTGGGTATCGGCTTCCCGATGAGACGGTAATTCCTGCTGGAGAGCGTAACGAAGACGGTCTTTAGTTATTCTTTGGCAAAGTGCAGGCTCATGGTGGCGCCCTTAGCGACGTAGACATCGCGTGAACGGCTAAATTTGCGAGTATCGAGGAAGTATATGCGTACGGAGTGCGAGCCTACGCTCACGGGGTGTTTTTGCAGCGGGGATTTTGCAGCGGCGAGTTTTCCATCGACGTAGACTTGTCCTTCGACTTCGGAGGTGATGGAGAGGAAGCCGCCGCTATCGTTGGCTACATCTTGGCTTGGCGCGACTTCGGCTTGTTTTGGGGGAGGCGCAGAGCCTAGCTCAACGAATAAATAATGCGTTTCATCGGGTTTTAACGACAAGGTATATTTTTTGTCGATAACTCCACCCGCAATTTCAGCGCGTATTTGCACTTCGTTAGCGACGTAGGGACGTAGTTTAACACCTACGTTCCCATCATAATTGTGGTAGCTCTGTCCATTGATGGAAACGCTATAAACTCGGTAATTGGCAAAGACGTAGAGCGTTGCGTCTTTTAATTTTTGCGCATTGGGGGCAGGGATAGGGCGCAGCTTTTTTTGATATAGGCTTTGAACGGCGTTGTTATCATTGCCTTTGCTAGGATCTTGCGCCCACGATAGACCCGAGCAAAAAAAGCCAGTAAGCAGGATGAAAAGGCCGAGTTTTCGTATAAAGTTTTGAAAAACGATCTGTCTCATGGATTTATGGCAACGAGTGGAGTTTACACTGTTTTGTACGAGATTTTTCTTAAATGGATAGATAAAACGCGTCAGCGCGCATCATTAATGATATATGCGAATATGATATTGATGCGTATATGCGCGCAGTTTCATCATTATTGCCAATCAACAAAACATATGCGCGCCACTAGAAGGGTAGCTAATTACGTTTTTTTTGCCCATGCCGCTGCGATGAAGCTTGCAAAGAGCGGATGAGCCTTGGTGGGTTTTGACTGGTATTCGGGGTGAAATTGGCAGCAAATAAACCAAGGGTGATCTTTAATTTCGAATATCTCGACGAGTTCATCGTCGGGGGAAGTGCCGCTAAAGATAATCCCCTTCTCTTCGAGTTCTTGGCGGAACTTGTTGTTAACTTCGTAGCGATGGCGATGACGCTCGGAGACTTCGCGTTTGTTATAGATTTTAGCGGCCTGGGTTCCTGCTTTGAGTTTGCAAGGATAAGCGCCTAGCCGCATGCTTCCCCCCGTTTGCTGCAATCCTTTTTGTGCTTCCATCAAGTGGATCACGGGATGTGTGCTATTTTGGACGAACTCCGCGCTACAAGCATCTTTCCAGCCACAAACGTTTCGCGCAAACTCGATAATAGCAGACTGCATCCCTAAACAGATGCCAAATAGCGGCACTTTTTGCGTCCTTGCCCATTCGATAGCCAGAATTTTCCCCTCTGTTCCCCTTACACCAAAGCCACCGGGCACCAATATAGCATTATACTGCGAAAGAGTCTCATGTATTTCCTCTTTTTTCATCGTTTCCAGTGTTTCGGAATCGATGTAGTGCAAGTTAACGGCTAAATCATTGGCAAAAGCACCGTGGTTTAGTGCTTCTATTAAAGATTTATAGCTCTCTTTGAGCGAAACGTACTTGCCCACAAGCGCAATATCGACGACGCCTACGGGATTATTGATAATGGCTTCTATGCATTCCCACTCGTCGAGTTGGGGCTCTCTACTCCAAATGTTAAGTAGTGTGGTGATTTTAGCGTCGAGGGATTGTGCGTGGAACACGCTAGGCAGCATGTAGATGCTTTTAAGGTCTTTTGCGCTAAATATGCAATCTTCGCGAACATTACAGAATAGCGCAAGTTTTTTTCGAATATTATTCGGCAAATCGCGTTCAGTGCGGCATAATAGAATATCGGGCTGTATACCAATTTGACGCAGTGCCGCCACAGAGTGCTGTGAGGGCTTAGTTTTAAGCTCATCGGCACTAGCGATGTAGGGCACCAAGGTCACGTGAATATCGATAGCGTCGCCGACGGGTAGTTTGGAGCGAAACTGACGAATCGCTTCAAAAAACGGTAAACCTTCAATATCGCCGACGGTGCCCCCCACTTCGATAATGGCAACATCGGCATTCTGTGAACCTGCCACGATCACTTGTTGTATCTCATCGGTAATATGTGGAATAACCTGCACCGTGATGCCCAAGTATTCGCCTCTTCGCTCTTTAGTAATAACGCTTTCGTAGATGCGCCCAGCGGTGCAGTTATTGTTTCTACCTGTAACGGTATGGGTAAATCGCTCATAATGACCTAGATCCATGTCCGTCTCGGCGCCATCCACCGTAACGTAAACTTCGCCGTGTTGCAGCGGATTCATGGTGCCAGGGTCGACGTTGATGTAGGGGTCAAGTTTGACGAATTTAACGCGCAAACCACGGAGTTCTAAGAGAGCACCGATGGCGGCAGCCGAAATTCCCTTGCCAAGCGAGGAAATAACACCACCAGTAATAAAAATATATTTTGTTGGTCTAGTCATAAAATGTTCCTAACCATAGATAAGACAAAAAAAGTGCAGCCATGCTCTGGCTCTTTGTTTTATCGAAATTATTGCATCTAGTGTCAAGCTGCGTCTACGCTTGTGTGGCGAGTGGCAAAAACTACTTTGCCTAAAGTCTAGCATCTTGCACCGCTTTTCGTTATATCCAAAACGGTTTAGCGTGCTGAATCGTTGCTAGCACGTCCATAGTGGCAAAAGCATGCTTTTGCTTCGCCTATTAGGTTAAATGATGCAGAACAAACAACACTTTATTTCGATATTAGCCAGTCTTATGCTTTTTATTCCAGCGCTCGCATTTGGTCAGGATCCCGATGTGGCAGTTAATGAGGATCAAGCAGTTGCTTCGGATTCAACGCAAGAACGCGATGCGCCTACAGCAGAAGCTGAAAGCGTTTCGAGTGACGCGCAAGCGGAGGAAGATGTTTTAGCGCCAAAGACTTTGGATACTCAGAGTTTTGAGTCTAGTTTGCCAGAGCAGGTACAGAGCTTAGACTCGGAGCGAGAATCGCAAAAAAATGCCATGCGCAAACTCTCGCAAGCCTATCCCGATAGCGGGCAAACGCCCACAGCTCCCGTAACGACCGCGAGTCAAGCGCCTAGCTCGACGTCGCAAAGCGTGATTATTCCCAGTGCTTCCAAAGCGAGCGAGCGTATCCCGCGTTTTGAGCACCACGGATATTTTAGAACTAAACTCAATTATTTTGGCAACTACGATTTAAACACGCGTGGAACTTCCCCTGTTTCAGTACCGCTTAACTCCAAGCAACGCGGTGAAGACCAGCAGCCGCATATTAAGGTTGACGGTTCTGATGCGAAATTTTTTGCTACCATGCGTTTTCGTTACTCGCCAACACTACATATCGGTGAGTCGATCCGCATAGCGGGTAGCTTCGATATTTTAGACAACATCGTTCTGGGTACCTCACCAAATCAGCTGCGTACGAATTGGGGCAGCGACGCGTTTTTTACCTTTAACGGGGCTAGCGCGGTTACTGGCGATAACTTTGCCGCCAATGCCATTGCGGTAAAAGCGCTGTATGCCGAAGCCGATACCTTGATCGGTACTTTTCGCGCAGGACGTATTCCAGCGCACTGGGGCTTGGGGCTATTGTATAATGATGGTGGACGCTACAAACGTGATGAGCAAATCTTGGAGGGGCGCGCGTGGAAGTGTTTGGACTGCGACACATCGGATGCGGTGGATCGCGTTGAGTACTTAGTGCGTGAACCGTTCTTCGATATAGCGTATCTACAGTTTTCGTGGGATTTCGTGAACTCTGGTCTAGCGAGTTATAACCTGTCCCAAGATAGTTTGGGGCAAGCTTTTGATTTGGCGGAGTCGGATGATGTGCTGCAGTTCACCTTATCATTATTCGACAAACCCATATCGCAGCAGGAAATCGACGAGCGCTACCGTAAGCTTTACGAGCAGAAGAAGTGGGCCTTTGATTGGGGTCTTATGTTCTCGTACCGAAAGCAAGATCAGGCGGCAGATCCCAGTGCTGTAAAACAAGGTGACGCTGCGGGCGCGACCTATATGCTCTTTGATAAGAAGGCGAGTGCTTATGTACTCGATCTCTGGACGCGGCATTATTTCTCGCTTCCCAAAGAAGTGTTTTTGCGCCTCGAAGCCGAAGTCGTTGGCGTTTTTGGCAAGGTAAAACTCGATAAGGCCGAGGACGGGACGTCACACAGCATTACCCAAGTTGGTTTTGGGCTAGAGGCGGAGTTTACTTGGCGCGATCTACGTACAGGCTTAAAGACAGGTGCGGCTTGGGCGGATAATATGCGTTTTTCTGGTCATCCCCTAGTTGATCAAAATACAAACAACCCTATGGGATCTATACTGCGATTCGATCCCAACTACAGGATCGATGAGATCATGTTCAAGGAGCTGATGGGCGGGATCAACAACGCGTATTATTTCAACGTTTTCGCCGAATACGTCTTTCCTATTAACTTCTCGCAGATGACGATTAATCTCGGAGGTCGTTTGGATATGAGTACATCTCTTGCGCTGGAAAAACTCGCCACCCCTGGGCAATCGCGTTGGTACGGCTTTGAGACGGATCTGAAGATCTTCTACGAGGAGAAAGATAGTTTCCGCACAGAGATAGGCGCTGGAGTATTTGTACCTGGAGCGGCATGGACGCGTAAAACGGGTTCGCTATACCCAATATTGCCCCATCACTCTGTATATGAAGATGATTTCAACGCATCTAAGGACTATAAAGCCAGTGTTGCGTGGAACGTAGTCTTTAACGCGATTTGGATGTTTTAATATGCAAAACGCTGCGCTATAAAGTATTTTAGCCGCAGTAAAAGGCGTTATTTTATTCGCTACGATAACGAAATAAAGGAGTAAAATTATGCAATTTTTTGATTATGTCGCACGATGCGAAGCCGCTGGAACGGCCTTCGCCGTACTCACCGTTATCGAGGCGAGCTACAACAGCCCTGGGCGAAGCAGTTTTAAGATGTGCCTAAAGGAAGATGGCAGCATTTTTGGCAGCATAGGCGGTGGGGCGCTTGAATTTTCGGCGATGAAGGAAGCCAAGGAGATGATGCGTCGCGGCGAGAGCTTGAAGACGATCGACTTGGTTTTGGAGGAGAAGGCAGACGGGGGTATCGGCATGGCGTGTGGCGGGAAGGTCAAAGTGCTTATCGAGTGCTTTGCTCCTTCTAAGCCGCTCTACATCTTTGGTGGCGGGCACATCGGTTCAGCGCTAACGGAATTTGCCACGCGCGTCGGCTTTGCCGTTACCATCATCGATGATCGCCCCGAATTCGCTGCCGATCACGTACACCCTTTAGCGAAGGAAGTACGCTGTGAAAGCTACGAAACAGCTTCGTTAAAAGGCGATTTTCGCCAAGATGCGTTCTTCGTTATCGTAACGCACCAACACAGCGGGGATGGCGTTACGTTGCGCGGCTTGCTCAAGCGCCCCGAACTCAATCCGCGCTATATCGGGCTTATTGGCTCGGCTAAAAAGCTAGCCAAAGTTTTCGAGCGCATGAGAGATGAGGGTATTAGCGAAGAGAGCTTGCGCAGTGTATACGCGCCTATTGGCGTAAACCACGGTGGACAATCGGCTAGCGAAATCGCGCTTGCCATCGCTACCGAAGTTGTCGCGCGAAAGTACAATATCCACCTCGCCTCTTCCATGCGAAACGAACGCGACCCGTGGAAGATCGTTGCAGAAGGCAGCGCCTAGTGAGGGCGCGTGTATTAAACTTTGGGGGCGCGTATAAAAACGCGCCAAACGTAGTTTGAAGGGGGTAGCGCGGGATCGCCGAGGCAAACGCACAATGAGCGCATTTTGTGCGATGGTTCGACGAAAAGTCGAAACATTGCACAAAATTATGCGCGAATTGTGCGTTTGGCGAGGAAGCCCGCGCGTAGGGGGAGACTTCCCCCACAAAAAAACATCATTTCTAAGCAAAGATTTAGACTTGACTTTTAGAAAACGGGCTTACATTGAGCATGCTTAACGGAGAGCTAAACCTTGAGATGCAAGGTGGAGCCTTTAATTAAGCGTGAATTCGCTCAGATTTGAGCACCATATTCGGCGTGTCGCCGAGATTTTTTGGAGAATAGTGAGCATGACAAAGTACGCAAGCACTTATTTTTTCAGTAAGGGAAGGAAATTTCCGGAATTCGAGGGCAAGTCGGTCGACGAGCTCAAAACACTTTTGGGTGGCAAGGGCTACGGCCTTTATTTGATGCACAGCGTTTTAGACTTGCGCTGCCCAGTGGTGCTGAATGTGCCTACATTTCATGCGCACGAGTTAGTCGACGGCCGTTTGCCCAAAACGCTAGAAAACGACATCATGGCGGGTTTGGATGAGCTGGAGCAGTTCAGCGGCAAGAAGTTTGGCGACATCAACAACCCATTGTTGGTTTCGGCGCGCTCGGGTGCGAGATATTCGCTACCAGGCATGATGGACACCATTTTGAACATCGGCTTGACCGATGAAATCGTCAACAACCTAGCAAAGGGTGATTTGGCGCGATTCTGGTTAGACTCCTACCGACGCTTACTGCAAATGTACGGTGACGTAGTCTTGCAAATGAAGGAAGAAATTGAGTACACCGACGCGGACGGCGTGGTGAAAATGGTTGAAAACGACCCCTTCGAGATGGAATTGTCAGCGTTCAAGAAAGAGCGTGGAACCACAGACGATCTCGACCTTGACGCCGATGCATTGCGTGAGCTGATCAAGCGCTACAAAGCCGTGTATGAGAAGCAAGGCAAGGTATTCCCGCAAGACCCCCGCGAGCAAGTCATGCGCTCCGCTGAGGCAGTCTTCCGCTCTTGGAACAACGAGCGCGCAGTCTACACACGTCGCCTTGAAGGAATCCCCGATTCTCTCGGTACCGCCGTTAACATCCAAGAGATGGTCTTTGGTAACAAGTCTGATCGCTCGGCAACTGGTGTGTTCTTTACACGTGACAAAAACAACGGCGAGAAACACAAAATTTTGGACGGAACAGTATTGTTCCAAGCACAAGGCGAGGACGTCGTAGCAGGTATTCGAAACAGCTTGCCGCTAGAAGTGCTCTTAGAGCATGAGGATCCTGCTTTCCACGAAATCTACCACGAGCTCAAAACTACCGGTGATCGCCTCGAAGTGGCGTTGAAGGATATGCAGGATACCGAGTTCACCATCGAAGATCAGGATGGCAAACCCGTATTATTCTGGCTACAAATTCGAGACGGCAAGCGATCTGCCGTTGCTGAGTCGGTTATTGCGTCTAACCTCGTGAAGGAAGGCATCCTGAGCAAGGAAGAGGCCGTTTTAAAGGTAAACCCCGAGCGTTTTGAGGAGTTGTTGTATCCGCAAATCAGCGATAGCGAGCGCAAAGCGATGAAGGGTAAGTTGCTAACCAAGGGTAGCGCTGCTTCCCCAGGAGCCGTTTCGGGTAAGGTTTGCTTTACACAAGATGAAGCACTGAGCGCGAAAGATCGCGGTGATGACGTTATCTTGGTAACCGTTATGACTAGCCAAGAAGACGTCAAGGGTATGAAGGCATCGCGCGGAATTTTGACCACCACGGGTACAAAAGTTTCGCACGCTGCGATCATGGCGACTGCATGGGGAATCCCCGCCGTTGTTGGCGCATCCGAGATCCACATCAACTTCCCAGCGGGCGAGTTGACGGTTGGCGATACCACGATCAAACGCGGTGATGTCATCACGATTTGCGGAACGAGCGGTGAAGTTTACAAGGGTGCGATCAAAACGACGGTACCCACAGAATTAAGCCCTGAGGCGAAGAATATTTTGGCATGGAGTCAAGAGATTAAGAGCCTTGATGTGCGCGCCAACGCGGAAGCCGAAGAAGCGCAACTCGCCTACGACCACGGAGCACGCGGTATTGGGCTCTTCCGTACAGAGCATATGTTCTTGGGCGATCGCCTACCTGCGATCCAAGCGGTACTCTTCCGCGACAAGAACAATCCAGATGCCAACGTGAAAGTCGAAAAAGCGCTGAAGGATATCTACGACTTCTCGAAGCATGACTTTAAACATGCGCTCAAAGTTATGGATGGCCATGGGGTAACGATTCGCTTGCTTGATGCGCCGCTACACGAGTTCTTCTCGCACAGCGCTGGTATGCAAAAAGAAGAGAACCCGATGCTCGGTCACCGCTCCATTCGAATGGCAATCACGGATCCAGAGATTCCCGAAATCCAAATCCGCGCCATTTTGGATGCTGCTGGCGAGCTTATCGACGAAGGTTTCGACCCAAGACCCGAGATCGAAATTCCGCTCCCGATTATCGCCGAGGAAATCCGCGCCATCCATGAAGTTGCGCTCAAGGCTGCAAAAACGGTGAAGGAAAAACGCGGTGGTAAGGCTGTTCCGTACGCACTGGGTATGATGGTTGAGACGCCTGCAGCTTCAACATCGGCAAAAACGATGGTTCCCGAGCTAACGCGCGTTGACCCTGCATACGATAAGGACGTTCACCCGAGCTACGGCTTCGCCTCCTTTGGTACCAACGACCTTACACAAACCACGCTCGCCATCTCGCGTGACGACGCAGATCGCTTCTTGCCACTATACGTTGAGAAAGGCTTCTTTGATCGCCATCCCTTTGTCTCAATTCACCCCTCGGTTGAGCGCATGATCCGAACCTTTGTTGAAGAAGCACGCGCTATCGATCCGAGCTTCGAGATCTTTATCTGCGGTGAGCACGGCGGCGATATTTACACGATTGAGCGATTACACGAAATCGGCCTCTCTGGCGTTTCGATGAGCCCTGGCAAGGTTTATCGCTCCATCATTAAGGCTGCGCAGTGCCAGGTCAAAAACCCGCGCAAAGCCATTCCGCATCGTGCGTAATAGCGCCTAGAAAGACTCTGATCGATTGGGGCAAGCGCCCCAATCCCTGTCCAAGGGGCTTGCCCCTTGGACTTTTTTTTGTGTAGCGTCCTGATTTCATGGATTCTCTTTGAACGCGCCTCTGACGGCTCTTAGCTTAAACTCGTTGTTTTTTCTTAGATTTTGCATTTAATTAGCACTAGTGTAGCGTAAAACATCGAACTTGCGCTAAGACAGTTTTTTGCTCAAAAAGTGCATACATTCGCTATAAGCTACATAACGATGCATTTCATACGCTTAGTTTAATCATACGGGTAGTTCGTGCAGGATATGATGGTTTTTTGCGATTTTTATAATGGCAGTTAAATTGCGACAACGCTAGCTTCTAGCGTGAATCTGCGCTTGAATTGTCGCGATTTATATTATAGAATGATTGTTAGCTGTAGTCGTTTTGGCTTGTTACGAAATTGGAGGCGCAATGAAAATCAGTAGAGGAGTCATTTTACTCAGTATATTGTTATGGCTTTTGCCACTACATGCCTCTGGCGCGGTCATCGTTATTGACCCTGGACATGGTGGAGAAGATCCAGGGGCAGTGGGATGCAGTCTACAAGAGCATGAAATTAATTTAGACGTATCCCTGAAGCTACGTAATTTATTAACGGCTGCGGGTCATACCGTGCACATGACGCGAACTTCGAATGCAACAGTGAGTTTATCGGCTCGTGCGTCGTTTGCCAATTCAAAGAATGCAACGACCTTTGCGAGTATTCACACCAATGCCTTTAATGCGGTTTCAACAGGCATTGAAACTTTTTGCTATGCCGCTGGTGGTGCGAGGGAGACGCAGGCGAGGAACATTCAGACCCGTATGCTCCAAGTTTGGTCCTTGGCAAACCGTGGCGTAAAATATGCAGACTTCTCAGTCCTTCGGAACACCAATATGCCCGCGACTTTGTCGGAGCTCGCTTTCATTACCAATTGTACCCAAGACGCCCCATATCTTAGAAGTAGCGAACACCGCATGAACGCAGCACGAGCGCATTGTAGAGCCTTAGTTTCACAATGGGGAGGGACGGCGAGCGCCTGTGAAGGTGGAAGCACCCCACCAGCGCAAACTGGTGAGATCATTGGTTTTACCTTTGAAGGAGCCTTGAACGGACCCAAAATAGCGGGAGCTAGCGTTAAAGCTGCAGGGAAGAGCGCAACAAGTGATTCCGCCGGCCTATTTAAGTTTGCAGCCCCCATCGGCTCTTACACTCTAACGGCGTCGAAATCTGGATACGACAGCGTTACACGCAGTGACTGCTCCGCCGTTGCAGCGGGTTCCTCATCGTGGTGCTCGGTTGCTATGCAAAAATCGGTGGCACCGCCTGCAAGCGGAACCATCATTGGCTTTAGCTTCGAAGGCGCCATTGGAGGAACAAAAATAACGGGTGCAACCGTTAACGCCGCGGGTAAATCTTTTACCACTGGCGCCGACTCCTTGTTCAAGATCACTGCTCCTGTTGGAGCCTACACTTTGACTGGATCCAAGGCTGGC
>JBBAEA010000075.1:0-18042 GCA_041656175.1 Bradymonadales bacterium
ATTCCCGTTGTTCGTGAACCTAACCCCGTGGTTCGCCCCAATCCCGTCGTTCGTGAACCTAACCCCGTTGTTCGCCCCAATCCCGTCGTTCGTGAACCTAACCCCGTCGTTCGCCCCAATCCCGTTGTTCGAGACCCAAACCCCGTTGTTCGCCCCAATCCCGTTGTTCGCCCAAGCCCTGTAGCTCGTGAGCCTAACCCTGTTGTTCGCCCCAATCCATCTACCCGCCCAAGCCCAGGTGGAAGAGTTGACGCGCCAAGAGGCAAGAACTCTTATGACAACGGCGAAGAAGAGGATAACAACAATAACAACAGTGCTACCCCAACGAGTCGTAGGGTACCAAGAAGATAAACCATCGAATGAACAAGCGAAACTCCTCCCAAGTGGGGGGAGTTTTCTACGTTCTTAGAGTACGAAGGCTTGAATGAAAGAAGAAAAAAACGTGGAAAAAGGCGAAGATTTAAAACGCGTGATGAGCGCGGTTTACGCTAGTATTGATGAGCGTGTAGCTCAACTAGAAGCTGGCCTGACATTACGCTGTACTTTGGGGTGTTGCTCTTGTTGCATAGATGGTCTGTCGGTAGCACCATCTGAAGCAGAAAATATACGCTTACATTACGCGGAGTTTCTAAAAAGCGCTGAGCCTCAAATGCATGGTCTTTGCGCTTTTTTAGATAACGAGGGCGCTTGCCGTATTTACGCGCAAAGACCATACGTATGTAGAACACACGGTTTACCTTTGCGCTGGCTAGATAACGGTCAAGAATACCGAGACATCTGTCTACTGAATGAAGATGTGGGCTGCGAAAATCTATTGCCCGAACAATGTTGGACGCTTGGTGCTGTTGAGCAGCATTTGATGCAAGTTGATCAGTATTTTTTTGGACACCATGAACGTGTCCAACTTCGAGAACTCTTTGAAAAGGAATAATCCATGCCAATACATGTACGAGCAAAACCAGAAGACATAGCACCTATCGTGTTTTTGCCTGGCGATCCTACACGTGCCCAAATGATAGCTGAAAACTTTATGCAGGATCCCGTGTGCTATACCGATTATCGCCACATGTATGGCTACACCGGTTCTTACAAGGGGCTGCGTTTTAGTGTTCAAACTACTGGCATGGGCGGGCCTAGCGCAGCCATCGTGTGTGAAGAACTAGCCCAACTCGGTGCAAAGTTCTTTATTCGTATAGGTAGCTGTGGCTCGCTTCAGCCAAACATAGAGCTTTCGGACCTTATACTTGCCTCAACGGCTTGTCCAATGGATGGCACATCTAACGAAATATTTGGCAGAACGGGCTTTGCTCCGAACTCTAATTTCGTTTTCCTTCGTAGATGTATAGAATATGCAGAAAATCACGATTTTCGCGCACACGTTGGACCAGTGGCAAGTGTTGATTGTTTTTATGGCCCCAGTGAGGATTTTTTTGAGCAGCTAAAACGCTACGGCATCCTAGCGATTGAGATGGAAGCATCTACCGTTTTGACCATCGCGGCCAAGTATGGTTTGCGGGGAGCAGCCTTGTTTTGTGTCTCCGACATCGTCCATGAGAAGAAGCGCGCTAGCGATGAGAAGATTTGGGAAGGAGTGCGGCGCATGATTGAAATGGGGCTGCAAGCCGCGCAATAATCAATTCTCTTTTTTTCTCTTCTTATTTTCTAGAACTAGGCTCAAAATGGCAAAAAAAGCATCTTTTTGAAAACAGAACGCAGAAAAAGTGAGATATAATATGCAAGGGCGTGCTGATAGGAGGATGCAATGCGAAAGAATTATAAACTTACTAAAAGCGAGCTATGTGAAGTATTGCCGACGCTGATAGATACGAAGATAGACACGCAGATAGATATGCAGCTACACGAGGGAGTGCAGCGGACATTGCTTGGGCGCTATGAGCTTGAAGCTGAACTCGGAAGAGGTGGTTTTGGCGTCGTATATCTGGCTACACAGTTGGGTTTGGGGCGGAAGGTGGCGATAAAAATGATGCTAAAGCAGAGGGATAATGAAGAGTTTGCAAAGCGCTTTGTACGGGAAGTCAATATCATGAAGAAACTGAATCACCCCAATACGGTTCAGATCTTCGATGTTGGTGAGGATGAAACGGGAAATCTGTTTTACGTGATGGAATATTTAGAGGGGGGAACGCTGGAAGATGCATTGAGGGTAGAAAGAAGTTTTACGATGCGTCGGGCTGTGCACATTACGACGCAGATTCTCAGGAGTCTGTATGAAGCACACGAAATGGGGGTTTTACATCGCGATTTGAAACCAGCTAATATTTTTTTGCGAAGAATTGTGGGCGATAGCAATTTTGTGAAAGTTTTGGACTTCGGGCTCGCAAAGAGTTTACTGCAAGAACCCAACAGTATGCTAACAGAAAAGGGGATTGTACTTGGGACTCCTCGCTACATAGCGCCAGAGTTTTTTTCAACGAAGAATATTGGACCACACAGTGATATATACTCCTTGGGGCTGGTGCTTTTACATATGCTAAGCGGAAAGAACCCTATTCCAGAGAATCCCATGTTTGCCATTCAGATGCACTTGAAAGCTACCGCCATTCCTATACCTAGAGAATTGCGAAAATGGCGCATAGGTGAGATTCTGCAAAAAGCGCTCGCTAAAGACGTTGGTCAGCGCTACACGAATTGCCTCGAGTTTTTGGAGGCTTTGGAGAGCATTCCCGCGAAAGATTTTGTAGAAGACGCGCTGAATAAGGAAGCTGAGCGAAAGCGAGTCATTAGCGATCGAGTGATGCTGCCTAAGCTAAAAAAACGCAATAACAAAGCAGTTTTTGCTGTCTTGACTCTGATTTTACTAGGGCTAATGCTTGCAGTAATCATTCTTATATGGTTTGAAAAAAAGCTCCCGAGCTATGCTTGGGGTGCTGCTATGGATGCGAGTACTTGCGAGCTAATCCCGACCTAGGCGCTTTGACTCGTAACATTTTGCAAGACGTTTATTTGCTTTGTAGCTTATTGATTTAACTTCATCATAAAGTTGGGTGATTGCCCCCGACTTCAACATAGGGATACATAGATGCAGGAAGTTCGAGTTCGCTTTGCACCGTCGCCGACGGGTTTTATGCACTTAGGTAACGCTAGAACGGCTTTGTTTAACTGGTTGTTTGCGCGACATCATGGTGGGAAGTTTATTCTACGTATTGAGGACACCGATAGGGAACGTTCTACGAAGGAAGCGGTTGAGGTTATTTTCGATAGCCTTCGTTGGCTTGGCCTAGACTGGGATGGAGAAGTGCTGTTCCAATCGCAGCGCCTAGACATTTACCACCGCGTTGCCACTGAACTCATCGATAAAGGGCTTGCTTACCGCTGCGTTTGCACAAAAGAGGAGCTTGAAGCCAAGAAAGAGGCGATGAAAGAAACAGCAGGCAGGACATGCTATGATCGCAGTTGTCGCGATCGCGCTCTAGGGCCTGATTGCGGCGAACACGTTGTACGCTTCAAAATGCCTTTGAGTGGAGAGTCATCGTTTGTAGATTTGGTGCAGGGTAAAATCAGCAAGAACTACGATGAGCTTGATGACTTTATCATGCTTCGAAGTGATGGAATGCCAACCTATCAGTTTGCAGTAGTAGTCGATGATTTAGCGCTAAAAATTACTCACGTCATTCGCGGTTCGGATCATATTGACAATACGCATGATCAAATTGCGCTCTACAAGGCGCTTGGCGAAGAAACGCCTAGGTTTGGGCATGCTCCTCGAATTTTAGGTTTGTCAAAGCGTAAAGGTAGCCCCTCGGTGGAATATTACCGGGACGCGCTTGGCCTCTTACCTGAAGGTTTGGTAAACTACTTGGTGCGTCTTGGCTGGTCGCACGGCGATGACGAAATTTTTACTATCCCCGATCTTATTAAAGCCTTTGATGTCGATGGGATTAACCAGGCCAACGGCGCATTTGACGAAGATAAACTGGTATGGGTAAACGAGCAACAGCTGCGCTTAGTTTCGTTGGAACATCTAGCCAATCACGTGTTGCCGCTCTTTGCAAAAAAAGGCGTAGAACTTGAGCGCAACGAGTGGCTAGATAAGCTGCTTGAGATGATGCGTAAGCGCGCTCATAACTTACACGAGATTGTCGATGATAGTCTCTTTATTTTTAAGGCTCCCACCGAGTACGAAGAGAAATCGGCGTCGCGGCACTTTAACGCCGAGAGCGCTACGCATTTAAGAAGTTTAGCCGACGCCATAGAGGCCGTAGAGGAATGGAGCGAGGAATCGATTGAAGCCGCCTTCAAAGACCTCGTCGCCAAAACAGGAGTCAAAATGGGAAAACTTGCCCAACCCGCGCGTGTCGCCATCGTTGGATGTGCACAGTCTCCTGGGATTTACGAAGTACTGTGGTTTGTGGGTAAGGATGAAGCTGTAGCAAGACTAAAACGCGCTGCTGACAGTATTACTAGCTAGTTCGTGTTTTACTAAAACTTTGTTGCTTTAGTGCCGTTTATGTTGCTAACGCGCTTGGCGGCATTCTTTGATTCAGCACTGTATTAGCAAAGACCTTGTAATGGTGGAGCGTCGTTATGAATTTGGCAAGATTTTATAAAACTTGGGTTTTTGCGGCGCTCGCTGTGTTGTTTTTTGTTCTTGGGCATTTCGCAAAGAATGCAGCCTCTGAGCGCGAATTTGATAGCGGCGAGCTTGAGGAATATAGTGTGATTCCTAACAAGGAATCGCTGCTTTGGTTGAGCTTGGGCTACCGACATATGTTGTCGGATCTTATCTGGATCCGAGCTTTGCAGTACAATAATCTCAAGAATGAAGCACATCTCGTTGAGCACTTTGCTGATGCTATTATTCATTTGGATCCCGATTTTGAACCTGTGTATAAGTGGGCGTCTGTTTCGACTTTGTTTACTGGCACCATCACCGCTCAAGACGTAGAAACATCTAATAGCTACCTACAAAAAGCTTATGCGCGCTTCCCACAAAAGGCAGACTATCCTTATAGTATTGGCCTAAACCTTGTGGCTTACTATTCCAGCGATAACAAGCTAGAACTTGCAAAACGGCGCTCAGAGGGTGTGTATTATTTGCAACAAGCGATGGTCTTGCCAGGTGCTCCACCCAATATTGCTATGCTGATCTCGGGGGTGTTGTCTGGCGATAATCAAGAAACTATAAAAATACAATTTCTTGAACAAGCACTTTTGACGGAAAACGATCCCGCAATTCGAAAACGCTTACAGATGCGCTTGTTCAGTTTGAGTAAAACGCATAGCCCTTCATTACTGCTTAGCGCCAAGCGTGACTTCTGGCGAATGCAGCACCGCAGCTACCTACCGCTTGTATTAGAATACATATTGTACGATAATCCTTAAAAATGCCTCTGTGCATCTCATTAAAAGGATTAATCGTTATGTCAAAACTTAATGAATTGGCTACTCTCATCCGTGAAGCAAAATGCTGTCATGTCTTTACTGGAGCTGGCGTATCGACGCTTTCTGGGATCCGAGATTTTCGCGGAAAAGATGGTGTGTATGCAAAACCGTGGGAAGGCCACAGGGTAGAAGAAATACTATCGCTACCGTTTTTTCGCAAAAAACCTGAGCTTTTTTATGCTTGGGCTAAAGAGTTTTGTTACAGGTTAGAAGCCTTCGACGCTAATATTGTACACAGAACTTTGGCTAAAATGCAGAAAAATTCGTTGATTGCTGATATTTACACACAAAATATCGATTTACTGCATCAAAAAGCGGGTAGCCCACGCGTATACGAAATACACGGCAGCCCTAGTTCGCACCACTGCAGCAAGTGCAAAAAAATCTTCTACTACGATGAAATCGCGCCAAAGGTGATGCGTGATGAACTCCCGCGCTGCGATGAGTGTAGTGCCGTTATTAAACCAGATATCATTCTTTATGGTGAGTCGCTTGACGCGAAAATGCTTGAGCAAGCTTTTAATGCCATGGCTGATTGCGATCTTTTGCTCGTCCTTGGCTCTAGCCTTACGGTGCAGCCTGCAGCGTCGATGCCGCTTGTGGCATACCAAAATGGTGCCAAAGTCGTTATTGTCAATGCGCAACCCACGCCTATCGACTTCGTAGCGACTATACTTTTACAAGATCTTGATGAGTGTTTCACGTTCTTAGACAAAGAGTTCTAGAACGGGGCGCCTAATGCTGTGTTAAACTTGTAATTTTGCTCGTGCCCTTGACCCGTGTTAGCATTCACTTTGTGCGTTTCTGAGGTGGAGGCTCGCATGGAAAATGTGATTAAGTGGTTTCTTGGTTTTAGCTTTATAGTGGTAGTTACGCTACTTGCGTATCAGATTTATGATCTTGCGCATGCCGAGGATCTCGTGCGACTTAAACAGGACTTAGCCGAAGTTGAAGAAGGCAACGCTGAGCTGAGAAAGCAGAATGAACTCCTACAGATACGTATCGTTTCACTGCGCAGTGATCCTCGCAGCATTGAGCGAAAAGTGCGCGATGAACTCGGGCTAGTGCGTCAAAACGAAGTGATCATGCTGCTTAATCAGTGAGTAGGTGCAAAATATCGGGATGCCTGGTGTTTTTGGCAAAATCGCGAGCGCGTTGCATAGCGACTTCGGCCTTGTCGTGAAGCTTTGCCCGACGGTATGCGCGCGAGAGATGCGCATACGCAATAGCCGCATTCTCCTCGTCGCCTGTGCTGATGGCGAGTTCCGTGCAGAGTTTTAAGAGGTTGATGGCATCATCCTGTGGTGTCGCTGGATCGAGGGCTTGGCGCATGCTACGGCGGCTCAGTCGAGTACGCTTATCCATCGTGGCCAACAAACTTAGATATTCGCGGCTAGCGCTGCCATCGAAAAGCTTTTTCTTGGCGCTAAAATAGAGTTCCTCCATTCCAGCAAAGAGTGAAACAAAAGCGCTGTAGCGCTGCGCTTCCCAAAGCTGTAGTGAGGCGCCGTGCATGAGTTGTATGTAGGACTCGTCGTTTTGGCTAAGCGTTGCGGCCGCTTGTAAAATGAGAGTCGATAGCGCTGGGAGGAACAACGAACTTAGTTGCTTAATCATATCTATGCTTTCGTCTGATAGAGCTGAGGCTAGATTCGAGAATGTAAGAAGACCGCGTCCGTAGCTATGACTTAGCGCATCGCTGCTTGAGCGCATTTGTTCACAGTACTCCATATCGACATCGCCTAGAGCTTGTACCAAGCACAGCAGCTTAGGATCAGAGTTTTTGTGGTTTTTTCGCATGCTACGTGCCCAAAAATCAAGTTCTGAACTCAGCTCTTCAACCCCGTTGCGATAGAGACGCAATAAGGATTTGAGGACAGCTTCGACTTGCTGCGCATTCATTCTTGAAGCCATCGGTCTTAAAATTTCGACTAAGCGCCGTGCTTCATCTTTGTTTGCAAGTATAGACCAAGCCTCCAGTTCGCTGAGCAAGAGAGCTCCATTCTTGGCGCTACGCTTATTGAGATCTTGCAAAGACAATGCCAACTCCAATCCCCAATCGGGACGCTCCACAGCGCTATAGGCGTAAACAAGCACGGAAGACAGCATCGCATAAGCTTCGACTGAAGCGTGTTCTGCTAGGCAGCGCTCCGCTATAAAGATGACGTTGGGGTAGTTCCCACTCATTTGAGCCGCATGCGCCAAGATAGCGCAGCTGTTCAAATTTGATGGCACATCGCTGCGAAGTTGAGCCGCTGGTTCCAGTAAGCTTAGCCGATATAGCTCCGAGTTCAGTTTGGCTAAACCCTCATCGCAGCTAAGTTTTATCGCTAACTGTTGAGTTTTAAGCGCTTTGCTCTCCGTATTTGCGCTTTTTTTCGAGTTTTTTGTCGCTAAAATAAGGGTGTCCGAAAAAAGTCGTTTCACTTCTTCACTTTCTAAACTGCGCTCTAGTTCATTGAGCGTGCCGCTTAAGCAAGCACCTCCATCACTCCCAATCACGGTTTGGATGCTTGAAGGTATGTTGGCGCCAAGCAATACGTAAGCGGCATTCGCTGGAATGCTTCCTGCCAAGAGCTCCAGTCTAGAAATACTCGCGTCTTTTGCCTTAAGACTAAAGATGCCCTTAATCCTTGCACCAAAGCGAAGTTTTGCGCTCTCATCTAAATCGATAGCCACGTATAGCTCATGTTCACTGCGCAAGTTATCGTGGCCTATGGCAACCTCGAGCTCTCTCTGACTCGATGGCGTTGGCGACAACGAGTAGACCAAGCGCTTTGTGATCGATGGGAGCAAGTCTGCACTGACTTCTGCGGGATTAAGCGCTTCATGGCGGATGGAATCCGTAACGCTAAGAACCTCGACTCTAGCCCAAGTTTTGTGGCGCTCTACGACCTGACCAAGGAACAAACTAGGTGCAGGCTCAGAGCTTGGCCAATGCTCCGTGGGTTTGGCTCCTACCCAAGCCCCACGCTCAAAGCCCGAATTTGCCCCAAGACCTACGACGAAGCTTGTGCGTGGTTCAAAAATTAATCTTTGACCCGTCGTTTTGTCGTAGTCTTTGCTTGGCGATATGCTGCGTTCAGGAGTTTCAAGTCTTGCCACTGCTGTTGTAGTACAAGACACAAAGACTGCGCCGATGAGTACAATAAGGAGTCTTACACAGAATTTTTTCATATAACGATTGCTCTTAAAACCATAGCGTGCGTAGCAGCCAATCAAGCCACCAGCTAATCAAAACGCAGAACTCTAGACTCCCCAGGACTTAAGGATACGCGTGTAGAACGATACTTGGCACGCTCTAGCTCTGAAACATCGAAATTTCGTATGCTTGTAGTTTTAGGTATCGCGTAAACCTCAAGCTGTATCTCTTTTCCAAACGCGTTAAAGCCGCGAATAGCGTTGGGCGCGCGCGCAACGAGGTAGCTTATGTTTTGACCTCGTTCATCAAGACGACGCGATACAAAATAACAATCTAGTTTGGATGGAGGCGTGATCTGTAGAGTGGCATTTGCCCAATCCAGCGTAACCAAGGATAGCTTCTGCTGCTCTGCACCAAAATTGACAACAATACGTTGGCTGCGCTGAACACAACGCGTGGGGCAGTTGAGCAGCATGTTGTAGTTACCAGGCAGAAGCTTAAGTTCGATGTCGCCAGATGAGTTTGCCTCATAGCGCGTACCATTAACAATGGCATAGCTCTCAGGCGGAAATATCGGCTGCGTCACGCTAACGCGTTGCGGCGCTTCTCCCGTGGGTACTTCAGGATTAGGCTCATTGTCTTTGGACGTCCCTGCTGTTGTAGCGCTAACTTCGCGTTGCGCCACGCCGTTCGCCCTTGTCGGCGTCGTTCGACCTTGTGCTCTCGTGTTTCTAGCGGGTCTTTGGGCGATTTGCGGTTCATCATGCGTCGGTTTCACGTCTTCGACGCCATTGACTTCGTTTTTTGCGCTATCTTTCGTAGAAAATTCAGAGCTGCGAGGGCTAAAATAATTAAAAACTGGCGCTTCCATTGTTGGCTGCTCTGCAACAACGCGATAAGCTATACTCCCCTCCGCAATTTGCGCAAGGGGAGAGCTAAAAACATCTGCATCGTTGCCCTCATTTTGCTCCGCCGAATTATGCCAAAACGCATACGCACTCGCCACAATTACTAGAAAAAACGACAAAATGCCCAAAACAAAAACCGCCGCGCGCCTGCCACGATTGTAGCGCTTTACGCGGTGCAAAAGCTCAAGCGCCTCCGCATTGCCAGCGTCGTAATGCAAACTGCGATTAATATTATCAACGACCAAAGGAATCTGTTTTTGAGAGAAGGCCTCACGCGCTCTTGAGTTATAAAGCGCAATGAGTTCTACCGTAATGGCTGCCTCCTCCTGCTCAGGCGCCGCAAAATAACGCTCAAGTAGCGTAGCCGCCTCGCTAAAATTGGCATCCAGCAAAAGCGCATCGAGATCCCTACGCAGCTCGTCAGCACTATCATAGCGTTTTGAAGGCTCCGTCTGCATCGCACGTTGAATAATATTCGACAGTTCTCGGCTAACTGCCGCATTATGATGTCGCGGATCGATATAATTGGCGTCTAAAATACTCTTAAACACCGCCATTGGCGTCGTTCCTTGAAACGGCAGAGCCCCCGTACACACAAAATACAGCACGGTGCCAAGGCTAAAAATATCACAAGTTTCCGTATAACTTTCGCCTTCAATAATCTCGGGCGGCATGTGTGCCGGCGAACCGAGCAGACTCCCCGACGCGGTCACGCGCTCCTCGTCAAGCAGGCGCGCAATGCCAAAATCCATAAGCTTAACGACACGCGAACTAGCAATCATAATGTTTTCGGGCTTGATATCGCGATGAATCACACCGTGCGCATGCGCATGCGCGAGCGCCTCGCTGAGCTGCGAAATGATAGCCATCCCAATTTCGGGGATCCGTAGTTGCTGCTCCTCGACAAAATCGCGAAGAGTATAGCCCTCAATAAGCTCCATAACTAAAAAGTTGGACTTGCTTTTCGGATCCTGCACAGCGTCATAAATCTCTATGATGTTTCTGTGGTGCAGTTTCGCGACCGCTTGCGACTCGAGCAAAAATCGCCGAGAACTCGCAGGGTTAGACGCCAAATGCGGGTGCAAGAGCTTTATCGCCACTTCTCGCTTGAGCGTTAGGTCTTGCGCGCGGTACACCACCGCCATCCCTCCTCGCCCTAGCTCCTCCAAAATGAGGTAGCGATCAACTAGCTTTTCGCCGATCATCATCTGCCAAAACCCTACTAAATTCTACGCTTTCTTTGGTGGGGGGCTAATGCCCCCCTACGCGCGGGCTTCCTCTGCTCTAGCTCAATTCGCGCCATATTTTGTGCGATGTATCGGCTATCGCCAATCCATCGCACAAAATGCGCTCATTGAGCTAGAGCCTCGGCGATCCCGCGCTACCCCCCAATCTATGAACTTCCACAAGCATTTTGGCGCAAAAGTGGAACGACACAGCTATTCCCAAAAACGCCACCATCTAGCTTTAGCATTTTGTTCGCTCTTTTGCAGCGAAATATCGAGTAATTCGACAATATTCTTCTTTTCTTCTTTGGTATCAAGTAGCTCTATGTAGCCATGCTCTGTAAATAGTCCATAGTTAACTTTCACGATCTTTCCCGCTAGCTTGGCTTCGATGGGGATCTCGAAGCTGTCTATAACAACGTCTTCCACTAACCAAAGCTCGCTTGGTAGCAGCGTTTTATGGGGGATGTGGTGATACAAGCGACTATAATCTTGCACATGGATGGAAACAAAACTTTGGAACTCCTCCGTAATGGGGCGCCAAAGCTTCAAAAATACCTGCAATTTGAGCAGACCGTCCTGCTCTTCAGCGGTTTGCCCAACAATTTGTATACCGTTGCTGAAGATAAGCGGTGAGGGCGGTAGGTTGGGTATACCAATACTAGTGCTTCGAACTATTTTGTTGAGCGGATTGAGGTCTTTCCAAGTAGGGCTAAAGTTTGCAAGCAAGATCAAACGAGACTCTATGTCGTTGAGCACAAAAAAGTTTCGTCTTGAAATAGGCGTGGTCATAGAACGATAACGCTGGTTCCAACTTACAAATTCATCTTTCGGAAGGATGAGGTAGAACTTCTCATTGCTTGCCAGCAGCTCGGCGAGCTCAACTTCATTAATGCTTTTGGCAAGCTTTGGCATGGTCGAAGCTAAGTTTGGGAGGCTGCATTGTTTGTGCACGCAACTGTAGCCTGGGCTACAGTCTGTGTAAGACTCGCAGGGTCGCGCTGCTTCGGGGTTGAGCAAATAGAGTTTCGTCTCGGCGTTGGCCAAGCTCCTGTATTGCTCGAATATGCCTTGGTCATTGAGCTCTCGAGAAGCTTTCGCCAATAAGAAGCCATTGCTAAAGACCGCGAAAACACAGGCGATAAAACAGAGTGCCATAGCGGGATTGCGCAAAAATCGCAGCAGATGCCATAGCGGTAAAAGGAGGAAGCGAAAACTAAAACGCCAAACGAGCGCGAGCAGCGATGGCATTTTGGGAGTAGGCATCTCGGCGCTCATATGCGGCGTATCGCGCTCTGGCGAACTATCGTCAAGCTCCGCGGCGCTAGTTTCTTGTTTGTTTTGTAGCAGACGAACAAGGGCCGTAAAAATCCCGAACAACGACAACAGCATGACGCCGATGAATGAAAAACGCATTACTAAAATTGCTTGCGGGTAAAGCGATAAGTTCTCGCGCCACTTCAAGACGGGGTCGCGTAGTAAATACTCGAATATGCGGAGATGGTAGCGCTCTATTTCGTTGAAGCTTATCCATAAAATACTGCATGCTACCATTGCTAGAGCAAGACGTAGTGATTTGGGACGAAGGATATCGTGAATAAAATGGCGACTGCCACACATCAATCCGCAAGCCATCGCAAAGGGAATGGTAACGATGAGTACAAAGTGATTGCTGAAACTCAAGCTACACAACATCAATAAAGACGCTGTCAGCAGCCAAATCGCTAACGACCTTTGAAAAAACGCGACCTTCTTATCCTCGCGTGTGCCCCCCTCAAGGAGTCGGCGTGGGGCAAAGCAAAGGGCAAAGATCAGGGGGAGGAACGCGATCCATGGAAAGAGACCAAAATGTAATATGCGCGCCCAGCGCTTAAACTCTAGCTTGCTTTCGTTATCATTTAATACAATAGCGCTTTTGTGCACATATCCAAAGCTGTTGCCTAATTCTATACGAACAAAATCTGATTCTTCAATATTTTGTTCGTCTACGATGAGGTGTTGATTAGGGGTAAGGAAGCTTAGTATGGGACTCTCGTCTAATTGTGTTTGGGGGCTTTGCGCTTCGAGTTCTTCCCTCAGTAGCGGGTAGGCGAAAACCGCATTGTAGGGAAAGCGAATTTTAGCCTCTGCGACTTTAGCGCTTTGTTGGCTAATATGGTGTGCATAGTCGATGGCGTTAAGGCTAAAAAACCGCAGCGCAGCAAAGAAGGCAGACTCTCGATTAGCTCGCTCTGCACTCTGGGGAATTGCCGAAGTTTCTCCAAAGCGTTCCTTCATCAACGAATTGAAACGGCGCGCTTCTACCTCGTTTTCAGAGAATATGAGTCTTGAATCAGTCACTAAACGCTCGGGATCTCGCGACAATATAAAGCGTTGGTTGCGAAGCGGCATCTTCCCCCTATTATTGAACTCCCCAATGACTTGTTCGCCCCGAAATGCAATGCTCTTAAGACCACCAGCTTCTATATTTTCATTGAGCGCGAGCAGGGGAACAGCCGTTCTATACTCCAGCGTATAACGGATGTGGCTTTGGTAGCTACTAAAGACAAGTAGGATCAGTGCGAGGCTAACGCATGCGGGTAGCACAAAAAAGCGCGAAGAGAAGGCGAGGAATCTGCTCTTATCTTTGTTGAACAAAATGATGAGCAAAACAATAAGCAAAACCGCGCTAAGAGCAATAAGCCCGCCCGCCAAAAACGAAAAAAGAAGCGAGAAGCCAAAGATGCTTTGATACAGATGTAGCGCGCGCCTGCTCTTTGCGTTAAAGATCCATATATAATGAAGGAGAGGCGCAGCTATCGCGGCTGCGGGCCAGATTCCGCCGTGCAGTAGTTTTGAGGAAAAGGCGAACATTGGAAGCGTGAGCAGAGCTATAGCTGTATAATATGCGCTCTTTCTGCCAAAAAACGATCGTATCGTGATAAAGCTCAAGAAGAGCAGCCACAGCCCGAGTATAGCTACAGGCATGCGTAGGATCTGGGGCGTAGCTTCTGGAAAAAAGTGTAAAACCGCGGCCACTGACCAGAGTTCGGCAAGAGGGCGGAAAACAAGATGATCACCAAGCTGCGGTACCCAAAAAGCACTTTCGGCAATGTTCGAGCTCGCCATGCGTTGCGCGCTCATGAGCACTGAGGATTCCCAAGGCTCCCATAATCCCGCTGATTGCGGAAAAATGAGGATAGCAGCGCCGCCAATAACGCTGACCAAGAACAAGTCAAAAAGCCACTTTTTTTTCTCTTGTTGACTCATGTGTATCTGCCTCGCAACGCAACGGTTCTCTTGATGATCTTCTCGAAGTTCAATGTATACAGGTGAACCGCAAAGAAACCGTATCCTCGCAATTCCTCAAGCTGTCGCAATAGTAAGTCCACGGCGTAATCCTCGATCTGATCTTGCTTTAACGCTGCAACTTCTTCTTGAATTTGCTGAGGAATGCTAGCCGAAAATGAGGCAATTTTACGGTATACAGCTAAGCTGTGTATAGGCAGTATGCCTGCAACAATGGGCACATTGATCCCCACATCCCGGCAGTCTTCGCCAAACTGGCGCAAGCGTTCCATATCAAAGCAAAGTTGGGTCACCACAAAGTCCGCGCCCGCGTCGACTTTTTGTTTTAAATACTCGAGCTCTCTGCGATAGGCATCGGTCGCGTAATAATTGGGATCTGCTGCTGTCCCGCAATCTCTGTGCCCCTCTGGGTAGGCAGCAACTGAGATGCAAAAGTGTCCTTTAAAGGCGTCGCGTATGAAATCGACGAGTTCTGCAGCTGAGCTAAAACCGTTTGCTGGCGCTTCCCATGCCCGATTATCGGGGCGGTTCCCACGAAGAGCCATGATATTGTCCATTTCGCTATCGCGCACGACTTTGAGTATCTTGTAAAGTTCGTCCTTGCTGCGGTGTGTGCAGGTTAAGTGCATCATCGTGTCGATCTTCGTAAGCCTCTGAATCATCTGCGACACCTCAAGGCTATCGAGGCTAGTCGGATCTCCCGTACCCCAAGTAACATCGATAAATTCAGGCTCTAAGCGCGACATGCGCTTTACTTTTTCAAAAAATGCGGGCCAACGCTTTTTTTCTTTGGGTGGGTAGTATTCGAAGGATAAGCACTGTTTAGCAGCGTCTTGGACGCGCCATAGTTTTTCGATTATCTTCATGGCAATAACTAAAATTGGGCTCTTCGCGCCGTTTGCGTTACTCTTGGGCAGCGCTTCCCAATGGCGACTTGAAGCGCTGTGCTTCGCTATTTACGATTAGGGGGGTAGCGCGGGATCGCCGAGAAATTCGTGCAATGAGCACATTTTGTGCGTTGGATTGGCGATTAGCCGATACAACGCACGAAATAGTGCGAATTATACGAATTTTGAGGAAGCCCGCGCGTAGGGGGAACTCCCCCGCAAAGAAAATAAAAAAATCACAAAAATGCTTGAGGGAGGATGTCGTCTGCGCCAATCCAAAGCCATGGTCGGTCGACGTCGTTGAGCATGCGTTGGGCGACTTCGTCGGTGCTGGTGATGCAAACCTTTTCGCAGACGCTTTGGAGTGTGTTGGAGAGGGCTTGCAGCTCTTCGCTCGAGGCGCCTTCGTAGGGTGGTAGGAGGTTGCATTGGGAGACGCCGCGAAAGACGTCGCCCCAGAGCTTGGCCTCGTAGGCGCGTAGGGTTAGTGCGTAGGGTTTGAGTACGACGGCGGGCGGGAGTACGAAAGTTTCGCGGATGTTGGCGAGGCTTTGGCGGATGCCGACGGGGTGCATGCGGACGTCGTGGATGAGGTTTGCGCGCTTTTCGTACCAGCCGATGAATTGAAGGCTAGACATGCGACTATGGAGGGCTTCATAGACCTTGCTTGAGGGGTGTCGCGTGTAGAGTAGGTAAAAGAGAGCGGCGCAAACCGCGCTTGCCTCGGCCATGCCTCCGCGGATTTTAAGCACCCGTGGCATAAAGGGGTGGGGCAAGCCGATGTGGACGAAGCCCTGAGTTTGGCGAATGTCGAAATCCATGGGAAGGCGCCCATCGTTGCTCATCGCGCAAAAACCGATGTGCTTTGCACTGCACGAAATGGGATAGATGCAGGGAATTCCGCGTGACACGGCGACGTCGATGATGCTCTCTAACATATCGTTTCGGTCGTAGTAAGCCAAGGAATCGCTTTGCCAGTCCGATACGACGATTGCACTGGTATTATTGGGTAGGCAGTTATCGAGTGCGTCGCGCTCGTCAAATTCGACGGCCATGTTTTGCCCAAGTTGTGCATGCAGCGAGTCGTCGCGTGACAATGCGCCCACACACCAGCCCCAGCGCTCTGGTTCCCCAGAACCTATGGCAACGGCTTTCGCGCACAAGGCTCTCGCTAAGGTGCCGACTACGGCCACCGTGTTTTTGCAAAATTCCGACAAAATAATCGATAATGCCTGGTTTCGCGTCAAAATAATTCGATTCGCCTCTTCGGCTGCCAAGCGTTCGACGTGTGTTTTGGGGAAGACGTATGGCATGCAGACCCAAGCAGCTTCAGCGGCCCACTGCGGTTTTGGCGCAAAGGCGAGCTCGACTCCCTCGCGTTGGAGCAAGTCGGTGATCGCGCTCTTGCGGATGTCTGTACCTCGCAGCGCAATACCGCATGATTTAAGGAGTAGCGCCACCCCCGACATACCAACACCGCCTATCCCGCTCATGTGAACTGTTTGGGTCATGCTCTCACCTCGGCTTATTCTTTATTGTTCGCCGCTTCGTCCAAAATCGGGTCGTTAATCGACGGATACATCAAAATCTCCTCACGCGCAATTTTCCACGCCCGCTGTACGATCCACGAAACTGTGCGATCCTGTCGCAAAGCCTCCATTTGGATTTCATCCAGCATATCCACGGGAAAATACACACTCTGCTTTCTTTTGTCAGATTTCGACATTAGCAATCTCTCCTTAGAAAATCTCGAAAATTCTTAAGTCTCAAGTGCTTTTGGGCTTGGGGGAAGTTTCCCCCTACGCGCGGGCTTCCTCGGCTCTATGCCAATTCGCGTATTATTTTATGCGTTGTATGCGCTCAATCCGCGCATCCAACGCATAAAATTCGCTCATTGGCATAGAGCCTCGGTGATCCCTCGCTACCCCCTCTGCAACCAGGACTATGCTCATTTCTTTATGAATGCCTGTTGAGCTAAGGTTTTTAAAAACCACTGGGCAACATACAAAGGCCCACATCAAGTCTACTCAAGCCACGAGCGCTTGGCAAGCATAAGCAAGGCTAGGTGGCTCTGTTTTGAGAATTCTGTTCGCTAGCAAGGGCTTAGTCTATAGCAAGGACGTGGTTTATTCCATGAAAGAGATTAATAAAAACTATGTTCTGCTCTGCGGCTAAACTTTTAATCCAAAGGACGGCTATTTGGGTTAGTTTAAACTCAGTCAAAAAATCGAAAAATACATTTGCTAATGTGTTTGATGCGGATTCCCATTTCAAAGAAAGAAGAAGCAGGCTTTGGGGCGCTAGCCCCAATGAATCAGAGCTTCCTCAAGCTTGTTACACTTATTTTCGTATAAGCTGGGGGATTTTGGGATTGTGCAATCTGTCGACTGGGCGTGGTCCTGGTGGAACAAAATCGGGATGTATAGGTTTAATTCTAGAATCATCGGCTTTTTCTTCATTTTTTAATTGTAAATTTGCTTTTTCTTCTAGTTTTCCGTGTTTTATCTCGATTTTTGCTCTGGCTATGTCTTTTTGTAGTTTTTGATAATCCGCGGCTGAACAGTGTTTTAGCTTTAACCAGCGCAAAAACGGGCTTTCGGGTAAGCAAATAAGCGCGTCTTCATTTGGCTTATTACTGTTTTGGGCATAGCTTTGCGTAAATGGTAATAGCACACAAGCTAGAACTAGCGCGGTAGCGGCGAATATGATTTTATTTTTCTTCCCACTTTTCATCTTTTTTAACCCTCGTTGCGTCGCTGTCTATACAACGAATCGCCCATAATATAGACGCACGCGAGTGTAAGATATTCGCTAAAATATAGCTAAGGAAGCTCTGATGAATGCAAAAACAGTAGGAGCAGCTTTCAAAGCTGCCCCTTGCTTAAAACAACGAAAGTCAAGCGACCCACAAAAAAAGCGGGGTTTTGGGGCGGTAGCCCCCAAAAATAAGATCTTCTTTATGAGACCTTTGCACGGCTAGAAATTGTGAATTTAATTTTACAAATCCGATACAGTTTTAAACAAAATGAGACATTTTGTAGAGAAATATAAACTAAAAATGCTACTAAAATAAGGCGGGATGAAGATGTAATGACATTTTATTCGAAAAGTGCTTAAAAGAGTGCTTTCTTTTTTGGAGGGGGGTGCGGGGGGAACCTTTTTTCTTTTGCAAAAAGAAAAAAGGTTCC
>JBBAEA010000076.1:0-17837 GCA_041656175.1 Bradymonadales bacterium
GGAAGATAAAATGACATTTTATTCGAAAAGTGCTTAAAAGAGTGCTTTCTTTTTAGTGCCACAGCCGTCCAGGCTGTGGCCGCTTCGCGCGCGGCCTCGGCCGCGACCAATCGCTGACATCCGTGTCGCGATTGAAGGAGGGGGGTGCGGGGGGAACCTTTTTTCTTTTGCAAAAAGAAAAAAGGTTCCCCCCGCGCAAAGCTCAAAAGAAATACGTAATGAAGAGGTGGAGCGGCGCCCCAAAATGCATTCGAAAGCGCCAAGCGCGTCTGTGTTCTCTGAAATTGCTAGATTTAGCCTATAGCATCATGTACAAGCTAATTGCCACCAACATCGTTGGTGTGTACCGACTTTAGTCTGTTTTATGCAAAGATGGAAGGGCGCAGTGCGGCTTAGAAAAGCAAAGCAAAATGACGCTAAAACACAGATTTTCCCCCGTGTCCGCGCGTGGCTGCGGCCTGGGAGCTGGGTTAACACCCTACTTGTAACTTTGTTGTGGCCCTTTTTATTGATTTGTGTTGTCTATTTGGCTGTTTTTTTTCTGCTCAATAGCTCTCAAGCGCCTAAGATATTGCATGCTCAACTCAGCGCTTTACTTAAGGGCGACTATCACGTCGAAAGCATACGAACGGATCCTTTTTTACGTAGACTTTACCTTGAGAATGTGACGCTTTCGGAAGCTGGCGCTAGCGATTACGCCATATTTGCTGGAGAAGTCGAAGCAAAAATCCCGCTTTTTGAGCTCTTCGATCTCATCTCAATGAGCACCTTAACCATCGGTAAGATCGAGGCGAGGAACGCTGACGTTATACTCGATTTTAGGAGAGGTGAGCTCAATCTGCTCAAAATCGTTCTACCCTACAAAACTTCTCCCCCCTCGGATGAACCCAGCGATTTTGTGATAAATTTATCGGACTTAAACGTTACGAACGCTAAAGTAACCTTGCTCTTTGACGGCTTCTCGCTGCAACTCGACAAGATTCGCGTACGATCGTTTAGCCTGCGCGCGGGCGCACTATTAGAAATGCAGCTTGCGCCAAAGGGCAAGAACGGGGCGAGTAACTTTTTTGTTGGCGAGGGGGGTGTTGAGTTTAACCCCGCTATGTTTGGCTTCCCACTCGCCTTTTTCGGGAATCCAAATGAAGGGCTGGTCTTTAGCGCCGCATCGGGTTCTGCTGCAAAAATAGGTCAAGCCTACGCATTAAGCGCTGTCGCGCTGGAAGAAATCATGCGAAACGACGATGCCTACTGGCAGCTTCCACACGCTGTGCCCGCAGAGCTTCGCGGTAGCTTTAAAACGAGTATCGGGCAGATTAACGTTGGTGGCTTTCGCTGGAATGACAACGCTTTTGAAGTTACGGATGTTGTGGGGCAGGTCTCGGGCGGACGCTTTAAGCTCGCCTCTGGCTGGATGAACGTTGGTCCAAAAGACGAAGCGGAGCGCTTGGCAGCGGCAAAACAATTTAATTTTGAACCATCAAGCGTGCCTGCCCAAAAAGCAGTGCTCTGGGCGGCAAAACTCGATTTCACTTTGCCCGTCGAGGATCCCGTGATGCACTACTTTTTTGGCACCCTCATCCAAGGAGCCACGAACTTAGAACTTAGCGCCCAACTCGCTGGAGATCTTAACCGTGTCGATGGTGATTTATCGCTCGATCTCGGTGAACTAGAAGTGCAGGGACTAGCGCTTGACAAAACCTCGCTTAAAGCAAAGATGGCAGGACAAAACCTGCGCATTGAACGACTCGAAACCATCACAGAACTTGGCCCCATCTTCGCGTCTGGTTTGTACAAAATCATGGACGGTGACTTCGATATCGATCTTTTTACTGGTGTGATACCAGAGCAAGAGCTGCCCGAAGAATTTTTATCCTTGTTAAGTGATGGTTTGGTGCCTCTGGAGCTTTTGCCCGATGGCACGATTAAAAAATTCGCCGGACGCCTTATTACGCAATTAAATGTTTCACAGGAAGACGGAACTCTCGCAGTGACTGCGCCTAAGGGCTTGGATTGGCAATTCGATTCCACTATCGCAGGGAAGCAGTACATCAAAGTTGGCGCTTACCAAAGTGGGAAAGAACAGCGTCTTATTACGCTTAAAAACAACATCTTGCGCTCCCCTGCTGGTATTCGCATAGACCTTGGTGGCGACAACGTCATACTCAAACCAGGATTTATGCTCAACCTTGATGATATGCGTAACTTTAAAGCTGAGGGAAGCGCGCATATTGATGATGTCCATGCTTATACCTCGACTTTCCTCGATATCGATGAGCTTTTTGCAGGCCCCATTGATTTACAGTTTAATGCCGAGGCGAAGCCAAACCGCATAGATGGCGACTTTAAGCTAAACGCTGCCAACATTCAGTATCAAAACTATATTGTCGATACGCTCGACGTTGATTTAGAACTGCGCAATTCAAAATTGCGCACAAAGCAATTTGATATTGTTAGCGATTTTGCCCAAATAGATGCTGAAGTACAAAGCGATCTACGTGACCCCAAAACGGGTAAAATTATCACGGATCTTATGGCGATCCCGCTGGATGCGAAGCTAAGGTTAAAGTCCTTGGACTTCGAGAAGGTTCCGCACGAACTTGTCCCTAGCTTAGGCTTAAAGGGTAGGGCTGGAGCTGAACTGCGCATACAAGGCACTATCCCAAAACTTAAACTCGACTTCGACTATAATATGGAGGAAGTCGAGATATTGGGCGAAAAAATTCCGCTAGCGAAGCTGAACGCAAATTTTCGCGACAAGCTCGTTCAAGTGCCAGAGCTCAATCTTTGGCTTAGCGATCCTGAGCAAAACGCCGAAGCTGATCTTAATATCAGAGACCTGAGCTACGATCTCAAAACGAACGTCGTTAGCTTTGCTACGACACTAAAGCCCGTTTCTGTTACGCAATTCGCTATCGTACAGAAGCTTGAACTTCCCGTCAAAGCCATGACTTCCTTTGACTTGGAGGCCAGAGTGGATCTTGACGCCATCACTACGCCAGAGTCCGCTTTGTCGGCGAGTTACTTGCGCGGAGAATTTGTTTTATCGGATGTCGAGTACGACGGCTTAAGGCTGGGCAATTCCAATATTATGTTCTCGCACGCCAATATGTTTACACTCATCAAAGGAAAAATTGCGGATCAGTTTCCGCTAAGAGGTTACGTGCGCTCATCGCCTAAGTTAACGGCTTCAGTTTCGCTCAACTTTCCCGATTTTGAAGTCTTAGCCTATCTTAAAAAAATCGGCTTAGATCTTAGCGATCTAACAGAGCGCTTCCAACTAACTTCAGCCAAGGTTTCCGCTTCCCTTGGCTTTTGTTATACGGGCGAGCAAGAAAGTCGCGTCTCCCTTATTATGGATCAACTCGATGCCGATGTCTTTGGACAAACATTGCACCTTGGACAAACAGCGCATGTTCACTTCGACCTCGCCAAACGCGAGTTATTGTTGCGATCTCTTGAGTTTGTATACGGTGAATCCGTACTCAAAGCGAGTGGCTCAGCCGATGCGGCAGGAAACATGAGCTTAGACCTCAACGGTGAAGTGGACGCAGCGATAGTACGAAGTTTTACTGATGTTGTGCGTGATTCCTCTGGCTTATTCGCTATTTCACTATCGGCCAAGGGAAAGTATCTCCAACAATCCAAGTTCTCGATTAGGGGAATCGACATTTCGGGTTTCGTGGGAGTGAGAAACCCCATTAGAGTGCTGACTAGCTATGCTGATGCGCCCGTCGTGCTTGACCGCGGTTTTGTCATGCTCGGCAAGCAAAGCCCATGTCCCAAGGGCGTTAACTGTATCTACACCCCCGAGGGCCAAAGCTTCAAGTTAGGAGTGCAAGAGCAGTGGCTAGAACTCGCCTTTAAAGCCGACGAAAATGGCGAAATAGAAGCAGAATTGTCTGGCATATTACACGCCGCACTTAGCCAGCTCGTTAGTAAAGAAATTCACACCGCGCGAGGGTCACTTTCCACGAAAATTCATGCCAAAGGAGGCATTCTCAACAAAAAAGGCGAGCTCGACATCGACCCCGCGGCTTTTAAAATCGGCGGAGAAATAAAGGTCAATGAGCCAATTTCGATTGGCTTGCGTAGCTTAAACGATCCCATCGAACTGTCGCAGGGTAGCATACTTATTACGGAGGCGCGCCACTGCGATTATGGGCTGGACTGTATCAGCATACCAAGAACGCAAGCACTCCAAGGCAAGGCGCTGGGCGGAAACTACACCATATTTGGGGAAATATGGCGTGAAGCCTTTATACCCAAGGGCGGAACTATGTCTATTTCAGGCAATAACCTAAGTTACCGCATGCAAGACGAATTATCTTTGTCTCTTTCCCCAGATATCGAAATTTTCATCGATAATGTAAGGAATTTCGAAACATACAGCATTAGCGGCAATCTCGATGTTTTGGATGCAAGGTATAAAAAGAACTTCGACGCTGGCGGTTCTAACGTTATACGCGATCAGATCGTTTCGATGTTTATCGATAGTAAACGCAGGGTTGAAACGTATTCGCCTTCCTTTCTGCGTAAAATGCCCCAATTGGGTAAAATCAATCTCAACTTGAACGTCAATAGCGAAAATTCCATGCGCGTGGACGTACAGATTGCAGGCGCAAGCATTAAGCTCGAAGTCGGCACGCAAATCAATATCGGCGGCAGCATTCGCGACCCACAACCCACAGGGCTACTCAGCTTTAACTCCGGTCGCTTCAGATTGAGAGAAAACGATTTCGAGTTCCAAACAGGCGCCCAAATTGCCTTTAACAACTCGCTTAACGGACGCATCGACATCGTCGCCCAAGCCGAAATCAACACCTCCGCCAACGCATTCACCTCCGTCCTTGGTAGCTCCGACCTCGATAGGCGTAAGCGCATCCAAAGCTCCGAGCGCGGAAATAACGAACTTTACATCGTCACCCTCAACGTTGGTGGCTCGGTCTTTGCGCCGCAGTGGAGCTTCGATTCCAGCCCTTATCTTACCAACGCCAACATCTACGCCCTCGTCCTTACGGGCAAAACCATCGACGAGTTCTCCGGCAACGACGTCGCCATGGAAACCCTGCTCTCCCCACTTTTCTCATCACAGCTCGACAGCCTCCTTAACGCCGACCAATTCAAATTCGTTTTCGCCGAAGGCGCCGCCCAATTCATATACGTCAAACAAATCAACAAAGGCTTGCGCATCGCCGCCGGCGTCTCCATCCGAGGCGCTCAAGGTAACGAACAAGCCGTCAGCGCCATGTACTATTTTAACGACAACTGGTCTGTCGATGTTACCGGTCAAAATACCGTCGATGAAGCTGGAAAAGCTCCCACATTCAAGCTCGGCGCGAGGCTTCGCTGGCACTTGCCCCTAGATTTTTAAAATGCAAATTTCTTTTGTGGGGGAAGTTTCCCCCTCGCACGGGCTTCCTCAAAATTCGATGAATTCGCATATATAAAATGCATCGTTTTGGCTATTCGCCAAACCAATGCATTTTATTTGCTCATTCACCGAATTTTTCGGCGATCCCGTGCTGCCCCCTCCGCGGGGACACCCCGCGACGCCCCGTTTAGATATGCCTAAAACTGAGTCTTGGCAGCTAACTGATAAATGCAAAAAATAGTCAAATAACAGTTAGCGTAAACTATGCAAACTTAGGCAAAGTTTTAAAATATAGCGCATAAAATCAATACCCAATCTTCCCAAATATTCAGATTGTCCCCAAGTGCGCTGAACATTGTTAAGATGTATTTGCATTCTTCTGTTCAATATTCTATATTACACTGGGTGTGGCTGTTTTGAGCGGTGAGCCAGTACTTCTTTTATCTGCGGTGTTTTTGTAGACTAACATCGCACAAACAGACATAGGAATGATAATGAAAAGAAGATTATCGATGTTGCTTTTTTACTATCGGCATTGCTGCTCTCTGCAGCTTGTGATAATGAGTCGAAAAATCCGCCTCAATGCACATCTTCTGCTGATTGCGCAAGCCGTGAAGATGGAAAAACCGTTTGCAATACTGTAGAGGGTATTTGCGAAGAACCCGAAGCAGAATGCCAAAGCGATGATGATTGCAAAGATCGCGTCGATGCAAAGACAGTTTGTGATGTGCAAAACGGGCTTTGCATAGAGCCCAGCGTTGAGCCTCGATGTGGGGACGGCATAAAAAATGGTACAGAGCTCTGTGACGGTAGCGATCTAGGCGAGGCAACTTGCCAGTCTGCGTATCCAGAGCGCTTTGTGGGGGGAGATTTGCGCTGTAATGAGAAATGCGAGTTTAGTTTAGATAGCTGCTTAGAGTGTACATTAGCCGATACGCGCTATTGTGACGAAGGCCAAGAATGCTCCGAAAATGGCATTTGCGTAGAAGCAAAGCCTTTTTGCGGCGATAAAAAACTGAATCAAGATGATGAGGAATGTGAGCCTGCATTAGCGATCTCCAAAACTTGCGCTGAAATTGATAGCTCCGCATACGTCGATGGAAACCCCAGTTGTAACAAGAGCTGCAAGTGGGATCTTTCAGCCTGTAAACAATGTACAAGCCAAGATTCGAGCAAGTGCAAAACTAATGAAGAGTGCAATAACAGTGGAATTTGTGTTCCGAAAGGCTACACCCAAAGTTGTGGCGACAGCATCGTTAACAAACCCGATGAAGAATGCGACAGCAATAACTTAGATGGAAAAAGCTGCGCCGATATGGCGGGTTTCGCCGCTGGTGTTTTAAGCTGTTCGAACGAATGCAAGTTTAATACTAGCGCATGTTTGGAATGTAATAGCGATGTTCATTGCAAAGACAGAACTGACGGTAAGCACAAATGTGACACAAGTCAAAATCTTTGCGTTATCCCTCCTAAACCCGAGTGTGAACTCGATAACCCCTGTAAAAGCGAACAAGATTATTGCAAAGTGAATGCGGTTGATCCCTTAAAAAATACTTGTGTTAAGCGTAGCCAATGCTTGGCCAACGGCTGTACAAGCGTCGGCAATCAAGACGGGCTGTGCGCAGGCGTTGCGTGGAACACCGATGGTAGTTTTACACCCTGTGAACATGGCTGTGAAGCTAATCAGTGTAAATCCGCCCCGCTCATTTGGGCAGACATTGTCATTAGTCAATTATACTCTGGTGGCGCACTGGCAAGTTCAACATTTAAGTCCAAATACGTCGAACTCTTTAATCGCAGCGAAAAGGATCTTGTTCTTCATAACTGGAGCTTGCAATACGCCTCGGCGAGTGGAGACAAGATCGCGTATGTTTGCAGTATCCCAAAGATAGAAATCAAGGCAAAGCAGTATTTCCTTGTAGATATCAGAAGTACAAGCTCGGGGAATGCCACTTTAAGTCCTAAAGCAGATTATACCTGTGAGAAAACTATCAGTGCTGCCACTGAATCTGGCAAAATGATTTTGGTCAACCACAGTACGGCTTTGGACAGCGCTATGCCTTCCAAAGACAGTTTTATTGATGCTTTGGGTTATGGCGCAGCCAACTGGGGCGAAGGTGGAGCTGCTACAGGCCAAAAATTGACTAAAACAACGGCTGCTTGGTGAAAAAATGATGGCTGTACAGATAGCCATATTAACAAGGCGGACTTTGAACTTGGCGCTGCGCAACCGCGGAACTCCCTAAGCCCAAGTAAGGATTGTTCAGTGCCAAGCTGCACGCCAGAATGCCAAAACGGTGGAACTTGCACGGCACTCAATACATGTACATGCCTTAGCGGCTGGACGGGAAACAGCTGCCAAACTCCTCTATGCTCGCCAGAATGCCAAAATGAGGGGATTTGCTCTGCACCCGATACATGCACATGCCTTAGTGGCTGGACGGGTAATCGCTGCCAAACTCCTGTGTGCTCTCCAGAATGCCAAAATGGGGGAACTTGCTCTGCACCCAATACATGCACATGCCCTAGCGGCTGGACGGGAAACAGATGCCAAACTGCTGTATGCTCGCCAGAATGCCAAAACGGTGGAACTTGCACTGCGCCCAATACATGCATATGCTCTAGCGGCTGGATGGGAAGCAGCTGCCAAACACCTGTATGCGCACAAGCATGCCAAAATGGGGGAACTTGCTCTGCACCCAATACATGCACATGCCCTAGCGGTTGGGAAGGTGACTATTGTGAAATTACAGCGAAACGCGTTCGCATACCACGCTCTGGCGACACATCAATCTTTACCATGGGACGACCATTTGATGATGCTGTTGGTAGTGAGAGCAATGAAACGCCCACTCACCAAGTAACACTATCGGCCTATTTCATTGATCTGTATTTGGTCACGGCGAGCGACTACAAACTTTGTGTCGATGCAGGCAAGTGTACGGAGCCTGCTAATAAAGAAGATTGTACGTACAATGTTATTGGAAAAGAAGACCATCCCATTAACTGTGTTGACTGGCAGCAAGCTGAAGCATATTGCACTTGGGCTGGGGGGCGTTTGCCCACCGAAGCAGAGTGGGAAAGAGCTGCTGGAGGGGGGGATACGTATACTCGCTACTCTTGGGGCAATGTCTGTCCTAGCGAATGGAATATGCAATGTCACGGCGCGAACTGGACCAGTACAACAGCTAAAGCAAATTGTTCGACAACATATTGCCATGACAAGTACCCCAAAACCTCGCCTGTCGGAGCCTTCCACTCAGATCAATCATATGAAGGGCTCTATGACGTATGCGGCAATGTTTTCCAGTGGACAAGTGATTGGTCAATGCGAAGATACACCCATAGCCCTGTGACCAATCCTACAGGACCAAGCAGTGGTTCCAAGCGTATTGCGCGTGGTGGGTCCTACTCTTCAGCAGTCGCAGTGGGTATTCCATATCGATCCGAGTTCGATCCCAATTGGAAAAATCCATCTTTCGGCATTCGCTGCGCACAAACTGCACCTTAATCGTATTAAGGTCGCAAGCGCAGGGCGAAGCCCTGCAATATTTGGGGGAAGATTTGATTTTTGAGGTCTTCCCCTTTTTTTAATGTTTTTGCATTGCTCAGAGCATCCCAGATGGTATCATCCGCTCGGTGATTTCTCTGTAATAGTTATTAAGCTCATGGTTTGGAGATTTTAGCCAATATACTCTGCCATCTGGACTTTGTTTTTCGAGTGTAAGGTAGCCGCTATAAAACATTAAACTCCATAAATCACTGAGACTTCCCGCATCTTTTAGACTTTTAAATACAGAGTGTGGATTTAGCCTCGTTTGAAGCGCGGCCCCTCTAGTAAGCAGTTCTAGATAGGGCAGGACGGTTCGCTTATTCTTATTAATGATATCTTCAATGATTGTGTCTTGACTAGTATTCATCCAATATGTAGCAGGGATTAGACTATCCAAGCACATAAGAATGCTCCATGGATTGTATATGTCTATTTGCTATATGCGATCTCCAAATTTATAGCCGTCGTACCACGATCTCAAAGTAGAGATATTCATATCGGCTGCACTGTCGAGCCTTTCTTTTTGCTCATCAAGGAGAGCAATAACTTCGTATTCTGTAAAGCCAAATTTGTCTATATAATTTCTCTCCAAAATACTGCAAACTCTCAAGTTGTTTAAACCCGAAAATATACTTTCTTTGGATACCCGAAGTATTCCCGTGAGTACTGCAAAGTCTAAGTGCGGATTGCCTTTAAGAGCATCAGATAAAAACACTCTAAAAAAACCAATAGCTTCTTCGTAATAATCTTTCGTATATGCATGATGTAGAGGGGCATCGTATTCGTCTATGAGTAGCACAACTTTTCTTTGCTAATGTCTATTCAAGAAATTTGTTAAGAATAGTAGAGAAGAAGCTAGTTTTTCGGGCTCTAATTCTTCCTTAATGGTTTTGTTGAAAGTATCAATTTCGTGCTCAAAAAGCACAGCAAGATCGTTGTAGAATGATGTATAGAGTTTTGAAATTGTGCCCGCAAGTCTGTTCAGCATCCCTTCCCAACTTGGAGCTTCAATGCCTTTTAAACTAAGAAAAATGACAGGGTATTCGCCGCGCTTTTCATAGTATGGGGACTTTTGGATCGCTAAGCCCTCAAAGAGCTTATGGCTTCGGTCTTTCTCTCTAATATCAAAGAAATAGCGCAGCATACTCATATTTAAAGACTTACCAAAGCGTCGCGGGCGCGCGATAAGAGTCGCTTCGTACTTATCTTTTAAGAGTTCTTCAATAAGCATACTCTTATCAATATAGCTATAGTTTTCTTCACGTAATTTGGCAAAATCATCAATACCAATAGCCATATTCTTTAGCATGGGGATTTGCTCCAATAATATTTCATTACAAGTGCCAATCAATCTGCGCTATTCAATGGTTATTGCTGCGTTAAACTCTCCTCAAGCATGTCGATCAGATCATCGGAGTTAAAGGCGCTGCGCACAAGTTTACCATTAATATAAAATGTTGGTGTTTTTGTGACACCGATTTGTAATCCTTCCTTTTTGGAATCGGCAACGTTCTTGCGCGTTACGCTATCCTTGAGCATGGCGTTAAATTCCTTGGCATCCAAGCCGAGTTCAACCGCCCAAAGCTCTAAGTTTTCGCGTTTATAGTCGTCGAAATGCGCATACTGCAGAAGAAGATATTCAATTCCCTTGCCAAGTCGCGCTGCTGCCTCGACGGCCAAAGCCGTGATCGTGGAGTCTTTATGTGATTTAATGGGGAAAAGTCGAATGTTCACCGCTACTTTATCGAGTAAACCCGTTGCGCGCATATTTGTTAGCAACGTGCTGATATGCTTTGAGCAAAACTGGCAACGCACACATAGGTATATAGAAAGCACAACTTTGGAATCCTTATTACCCCAAAGCATGCTGGGGTCGGTAGCGATTTTAACAGGCTTTGTATCCGTCATGCTAAGGGCGCGCTGTGATAATATACGTTTTATTTCGGCTTCAGACTTATTTGCAGCGGCGTGCCTACAAATTTGCCGCTTTAAAGACTTCACCAAAGGACATACTTCCTCGGCTTTTAGGCAAGATTCAAGCGTCTCGTCGCAGCAATCGTAGGCATAGCTCGATGAAAGCACAGTTTGTACCACATTTTGAGCGCTATCATCAAGTCCATTACATGGATCCATGTTTTGTGCAAATACTGTGATAGGAAAAAATAAAACAAGAATAAAGCTTAATTTACCTAAAATATGATGCATAATAAACTCCATTTACGCTGTTTTTGTTCGTCTATTCATTAAAAAGGCATCTACGCCAATAGCGCGGTTATCAAATACAAGTACATATAGTGCGAGCAACAACCAAGCGAGATCTCGAAACATAGTAGTTATAGAGATCGGGTCACTGGCCTCGAGCGTTCCCGACGCAAAGCAGCCGCAAGAAATATTGAGTCCACCATAAAGCGCGATACCAAGTGCTATCATAAACATACACATCATGCCGCTAACCAATAAGGCATTGCTCTGGGAACGAAAACCCAAAATGAGAAATATCCCCACCACAAGTTCCACCCAGGGTAAAACAATGGCCATCATGTTGATGAGTACAAGCGGCATGATTTGATAGCTGGCTATATCAAGCGCAAAGTCAGAGGGCACGAGTATTTTGTGTATGCTTGCAGATATAAAGACATAAGCCAAATACCAGCGTACAATAAGTGCTATGAATCGGTGTGCTTGCAGACCGTAAAATTTCATCCATTTTTCGTTTAACATAGTATTTGTCATGGTTTTAGTTCCTTTAAAGCAGCAACGCCCCCTTTTACAATATAGATATTATTTATCCCTCGTCCCGATAGCTCCCTCCCCAGTTCATAACCAGAAGAACCCTTCTCGCCCTCACCATCCCCGTACACAATGACGCGAGCCATACCAGATTTTAGAATATTCTGAGACATATATTTCATCGTTTCTTCGGGTATGGGGTCTAGGTAATCGTACTCTAAGTTTAGAGCGTCCGCGTAGTGCCACTCGTGATATTCTTCTTCGCTTCTTGCGTCAATAAATAAACTCCTCCCATCGCTAAATCGTGGATCCGAACTCTCGATCATCTCGACAGTGCCTAAGGTCTCTGGGCACGGGACAAATATTTCATAGGGAACTTTCGCCACCCATTCTAGTCCATCACTGCGTATGAGATTGTATACCATGGCTATTACGCTTGCGAATAACACAATGATAATAGCGTCACGTATAATAACGTAAAGTGTACGTTTTATATTCTTTTCTTTAGTCTTGTTTTTATCCATGAATCCTCCACGTTTTATCGGTTAATACACGATGAAGAGCCGCGTAAGTCTTCGTCTTGTTGTATAATATCGCGTATTTTCTCCCTATCCTCTCTTGCTTGCATAGTCCAAGGTAAGGCGAAGAGATCATCTTTGAGCTCTTTTGCTTTATAAAACTGAAGGCTACCCGACCAACGCAGCACAAGCATAGCGCGGTAGTCTTCGTAGGCATATAGCGACGCCGTGGTCCAGCGCCTAGCAGCTTTTGCATCTAGCCCAATGCGAAAATGATACCAAGCTGGCGACCAAATCTGTAAGCTCCCCCGTAAACTGTGATCGCGTCTGGCCTTCACGTCAAAATATTTAGCTGAATGCGGATAATCATCGAGCGTATATGTGCTTCCTAATCGAAAGCGCATATCGAAGCTAAATCTGTAATCTAAATACACACTTGCGTTAAAGCCATGCAAATTATAATAATTTCCTTTATAAGAATTCCAATACTTATAACTCGCCCCCCAGGCTAACCCTATGTTATAGGGTAGCGGATGATATGCACCAATGCCAATATCGAGTTCTTGTCGAGTGCGTGATATGTGGCGAAATTTGCGCAAACCGTAACCAGAAAAAATATAGTAGCGATTCAATATTTCTAAATCTAATTCGAGGCGATGACCCAAATAATATAATAGTGGGCCTGTACCATATTGATCGTTACCCGAAATATAGAGTGCTTGCGGATGGTAGCTTGCCCCAAACTTTAGACCCTTGCCTTCTAGTATTATGCCTAAGTTAGCCTCCAGTTCTATAAAAGAAAAATCCATATGCTTTAATATGAACTGTCCTTGGCTACGAAGCGTAAGCGCGGGGCGCACAAAAATATGCGAAAGCGGATCTAGCCCAAGACGCGCATCATAAGAGAAAAGGCCACTACTTGCCTTGGTATCGAACAGCACTGGATCGTTTGGAGCAGCACTGATGGCGTTTGAAGCATAACCGCCGCTCAAATCTATTTGCCACGTCAGGTTGGGATCGTGTTTAAGCCCGAGCTCTCGCGATAAAACGTCCAAAACTAATGCATCGCTCTTATAGAGTGTTTTACTTTCTTTGGCCTCTTCAACGCGCTCTTTAGCAAGGCTTCTGTTTTCTTGGAGCAGAGCCTGGTAGCTTTGCAGCAAAGAAAGACGCGCAGAAAAAGCGCTACTGCGGCATTGCGCGCGCGCTAGGAGGCTGTTGGCCTCATCAAGGTCTGCCATTTGTATAAAACTCCAGGCGAGCCATGCGCGACTTTGGCAGTCGTAGGGATCATCTTTGAGAAGAGCGCGAAATTGACGCATAGCCCACGGGAAATTTTGTACTCGTGCGTATGAAATTCCCAAAGCGCGCGTAATATCCGTGTTTGTGGCGTCTCGTTTTTGCGCGTCCTTGAGTTTTGATATCGCTTCTTGAAAGTTGCCGCTTTGCCAATCAAGGTGTATTTCATTGAAGAACTGTTCGCTAAAATGCGCGCTTTGATCATTAGCTACTGTGTTTAAGCCGTTTTCTGCCAAGATTGCGACGGGCTTAAAAAACGGATCTTGCTCCTTCGTTTTAGTCTTTGGCTTCATACTTAAGTCGTGTAATAATGCCGTTTTAAGCCCAAATTCATCTTGATGCTTCATTTGGGCTTGGGAGTCTTGCGAATGTAGTGGGGGTAGCGCGGGATCGCCGAGACAAATTCGAAATGAACGCATTTTGTGCAATGGTTCGCCGATTAGGCGAAACATTGCACAAAATTTTGCGTTCATTATCGAATTCGGCGAGGAAGCCCGCGCGGAGGGGGAGGCTTCCCCCTCGCCCAAAAAAGCTTGAGTAGGGGTGAGTTTTGCGTCGGAACAGCAGCGAAAGCCAAGGGCAGATGGAGTCCAGACGCGTGGAACGTAATCGCAGCGGTGATTTTTGCGTGAGTCGGCGCAGTTGAAGGCGCCGCCGCGGACGGTTTTGCCGCTTCCTTGGGCGGTGTGCTCCCAGACGTTGCCGCTGAGGTCGTAGACGCCTTGGGCGCTTTTGCAGTCGGTGTGTGAGGCGGTGGGGGCGAGGTGGAAGCCTGAGAGGCCGTAGGTGTCGATACCGTTGCAGGTGGTGGCTTCGTATTCGTTGCCGTAGGGGTAGACTAAATCTTGCGTGCCTTTGCAGGCTGTTTCCCATTCAGCGGGGGTGCAAAGTCGCTTTCCGGCTGCCTGACATGCGGCTTCGGCTTTGGCGTTATCGGGGCCGAGTAGCCAGGGTAAGACGTTGGGGGCGGACTGTGCCATGGATTCGTCGCTGCCGGCGGATGTTTCGCTGGCGTCGATGCGCGAGGCTTCGTACTTGTCGATGCAGTAGGATTGGCCAATGAGCGCCATGTCGTCGGGGCAGCTAGGTTTGATTGTAGGGATTGGGACGCAGTTGTGAGCCTTGCACTCAAAGTCGTCGTCGCAGTCATCGTCGTGTTCGCAGGCGTAACGGCAAAGACCGTCGAGGCTGCAAATTTTTGGGGCTTCGCAGTCGTCTTTGCTTTGGCATTCGCGCTCCTTTGGGACGCAACGATTTTGTGTGCAAACGTAAGCTTGGGCACAGTGTTCGTCGCGCTCGCACTCAGGGGGGCTTGGTTTGAGTACGCAGAGGTGTGAGCGGCATGCGAAGTTTTGCCCGCAGTCGGCGTCGCTGTTGCAGATGTATTTGCAGGAGCCAGCCGCAGAGCAAATTTGGGGATCTGGGCAGTCCTTGTCGTCGTAGCAGCGTTCGTGGACTTGGCAGGCTAAAATGAGGTTCATGAGCAGCAGTAAGAGGGGGAGTGCTTTTGCGATAGTCATGGTTTTTGTGTAATTATGTTATGTTTTGAGGGCTAGCGCTTTGCTAGCGGATAGCTGTTAAAAGAGAGATTAAGGTTTAGAATGCTAATTGGTAGAATAAAATTAAATATCTTTGTTGTGCTTTGGCATAAAGCACGATTAATAGTTCTCTTTTGTGTTTTAATGCCGATTTTGGGGCTTGCTTGTGGACAAAGCTTTAGCTCGCCAAAGAGCAACGGTAGTGTGCAGGTTAGTGCCGTGCGGCTGCCCGTAGAAGAGGCGGAGGCTCCTTTTGACTATAGCTTATGGTTTCAAGAAAATCGAGAAGCTTTTTTGCAAAGCGCTGTACAGGGGCAGATGGGAATGGCGGCACCGAGCGTTGAGCTTGCTTTGTACTTCTTGCGAGCCGATGAAAATTCGGCGGCTCACACGATCTTAGCAAGTTTGTACGAGTCTGGCGATGATAATTCACGTTTTTTATATGAAAAATCACGAATTTTAGAATGCGAGAAAAAAGGCTGTGAAACTCTAGAGCATGCACCGAGCGAGTCACTGAGTGCCATGTTGGAGGCGTCGCGGTTGTCGGAGTGGCGCGAACATTATCGATTTTGGTTGGTGAGGGCATTATTGCTTGAGGGGGATATTGAGCGAGCAAGCGCCGAGATAGAGTTGTTTGCAAAGTATGGGGGAGAGGCTGTGAAGTTTAACGCTTTGGTTTTGCGAGCAGCGCCAAAATGGCGAAGTGCGCGTCAATTATATAAGCAGGCGAATCGACTTTTGATGAAACTGCAAGATCAGGGTAACGCTTTTGAAGCGGCTATTGCCTTAAAGACGCGCTATGATTTGGCTTTAGATGCGGGAGAAGAGAAGGGGGCTAGAGCGTTAAAGCGACAGCTTCTTGAGCGCTACCCAGCGACGCAGATGTCTTTGTGGCCGGAATTGGGTGAGGACTTAAGTGCGCAGCTTAGTGCGGCGCAACGCTTTGCGCGTGCACAGCGATTAATCCGTCATTTTGACTATGATAACGCGCGCATAGAGCTTCGCAAACTTGCCGAAATAGCAAAATATCGCGATGAAGCGCGCTGGATGATTGCGCGTATTAGCATGTCAAATCCTGAGAACCCAACGGAATCTGAGGAAATTTACCGTGATTTTGCTAAGCGTCCTGGCGCGCGTCGCGAGGATGCGACTTACGGTATTGCGCAGTCGCTCTCAAGACGTTTGGACTACAGGGGCGCACTCAAGGCACTGGATGTGTATGCAAGAGCATACCCACGTGGAAAGCACAGTAAACGCGTGCTTTACTTGCGCGGCTGGTATCTTTTTGATTTGCGCGATAACGAGCTGGCGCGCCCCTATCTTTTAGAATATGCCAAGACCTACCGCGATACCGCGGTTTGGGGCTTTTATGCGTGGACTTTTGTTCGTGAGGAGCGATGGAGAGAAGCGATCGAAGCGTTTAATGAGCTTTTGGGAAATTCCAATCCGATAGTTCGTGGAAAAGCGCTTTATTGGCAAGCGTATTGTTGGCAAAAACTTGGTAAAACGGATGAAGCGCGACGTAAGTACAGCGCTTTGCACGAGGAGTTCCCGCTAACATACTACGATATTTTAGCCTATTACCGGGAAGCGGAGTTTTATGGAGATAACGATGTTGTGGCATTGCAAGAGCGATTCCGTAATGCCGAGGATCGCCTTGATACGAGCGATTTTGCGATGACGCCGTTTGGCTACGCCAAAGATATGAAAGACGCGAGCAAGGAAAAGATTTGGCGTGAAATATTAAATTGGGTTTGGCAGGATGAGATTAGTGTTGCTCGCGCCTTGTACCAAAAGCATGAAAAACGACTGTTGAGCAGCGTTGAGGCAAAAAAGCGCGATGATTTTAGAGCCTACGCAAACGCCTTGGTCGAGGATTATTACAACGCGTGGAAGGACGCCTCTGGATCCGTACGGGCGATGAGTAAAATTTACCCACAGCGCAACAGCGCGCGGCATAAAATGGCGTATCCTCGCGCATTTAGGCCTTTAGTCGAAAGCCTAGAACGACGATTTGAGGTTCCTGCCGTGTTTATTTACGCCATTATGTTGCAAGAATCGCGCTTTAGGGCGTGGCAGGTATCCTCGGCCGACGCGATTGGCGCCTTACAGATGATTCCTAAAACCGCGCGTGTTTTGGCCAAAGAACTGGGGCTAGAGTATCATCCCGATCAGTTCTTTGATCCAAAGGTGGGTTTTGTGTATTCAGCGTATTATATGCAAAAGCACCTTCGCATGTGGCAGAATAATTTAACGATGACGGCGGGTTCATATAATGGCGGTCCGCACCGCATTGGGCCGTGGATGCTTAGAGATGAAGGCGCTAGCATGGACTTTTTAATAGAGGAGTTCTCCTTCGATGAATCGCGCCATTATGCCAGAAAAGTCGCCGAACACTGCTTGCGCTACATCTACTTGTATGAGCAGGATCCCCAAAAACAGGCAAAGATTTTAGAGATGCTTTTCCCTCGTGTAGTAAACTATAACATACCGCGTGATGACTTTGGTATTTAAAAAAATCTGATTCATTTGGGGCTACCGCCCCAAACCCCGTCCAAGGGCTTTCGCCCTTGGAACCCGATTGTGTGTAGGGCATTGATTTTATTGACTTTTATTTTGAAGACTCAGCTGGATCTCTTAACTTTCATTGAATCGTTTTATGACTAACTTTGCATGAATCAGAGCATCCCTCTTAAACAAAATGAGAACTTTTGTAGAGAAGCACAAGTTAACAATGCTAATTAAATAAGGCAGGTGGAAGATAAAATGACATTTTATTCGAAAAGTGCTTAAAAGAGTGCTTTCTTTTTTGGAGGGGGGTGCGGGGG
>JBBAEA010000077.1:0-17752 GCA_041656175.1 Bradymonadales bacterium
TCCGCCTTATTTTATTAGCATTTTTAGCTTATATTTCTCTACAAAATGTCTCATTTTGTTTAAAACTGTATCGGATTTGTAAAATTAAATTCACAATTTCTAGCCGCGCAAAGCTCTCGTTTTGTTAAACAATAGGATACGCACTAAATATTTGTTTTTTGCGCCTAGGTTTCTGGCAAGGTCATTATCTTCGCAAAGAGTACTCCAAGTTTTCGAGGCTAAATCGCAGCTTTGTGTGTCGTTTTGGCTATTTGCCAAAGAAATGCACAGTATGTGTTCAATGGGCAAGATTCTAGCGCTTCTTGCGCTACTTCACCCCTTTCTGCAAAGCGTTGAAGAGGCCAAAGCCAAGTGTTTTGCGCCAACGAATACTGGGGGGTAGCGCGGGATCGCTGAGTAAAATTCGCAATGAGCAAATAAAATGCGATGAATGAGCGGTTTAAGCGAATACATCGCATTTTATTTTTGCGAATTGCGAATTTTGCGAAGAAGCCCGCGCGTAGGGGGGCTTTAGAGCCCCCCAGCAAAAATAGCCATGCCGTCTTGGTGCTGGTAAATTGTTGACAACTTTGTTAAAATGCAGCGCGCGAACTTTGCGCTACAAATTTGGAGGTAATATGGCAACGAAATTGTATATTGAGGATCGTTTTGATTGTTCGGCGGAGTATTTGTACGAATTGATGAGCGGGCAGGAGTTGGATGATGCGCTGATGGCGGAGCTTGGGATTGAGAAGGAGACGCTGGAGCATGATGAACGCGATGAGGGGCCGCGGTATGTGCTGCGTTTGAGGATGCCGGATGAGATTCCTGTGTTGTTTCGCAAGTTTATCGGCGAGAGGCTGTCGTATGTGGAGACGCGAACGTGGGATGCGGAGAGTACGTCCAATACGTGGGATATCGCGCCGGAGATTAGTGTGAAGGGCGTGGAGGTGAAGGGGAGTATTCGTATTGTGGACGATGGCGCGGGGTGTAAGCGAATTACGGAAGGCTTGTTGAGTGTGGGAATTCCGCTGGTGGGAAAGAAAATTGAGGAGAGTTTGCTCTCGAGTATTTCCGAGACGTTTAAGAAGAATGCGGAGTTTTTCCAGCGTCATATTGCAGAGAAGCCCGAGGCGTAATGGTTGAACATTATCATTTACGAGTGTCGACGCGCGGCCGAAGAACCTACGAAATAACGCGGGACGTTTCGCGTTTAGTTCGAGAAAGCGGTATAAAATCGGGGCTTTGCACCTTATTTATACGTCACTGTAGTGCGTCGCTGCTTATCAACGAGAATGCCGATAGTAGCGTGCAACGGGATTTATGGCGTTTTTTGGAGAAGTTAGCGCCCGACAACGATCCAGATTATGAGCATATCTACGAGGGTAGCGATGACATGCCAGCGCATATTAAGTCAGCGCTGCTGGCGGTGTCTTTGAGCATCCCGATTATGGATGGAGCGTTGGCGTTGGGGACGTGGCAGGGGATTTATTTGTGGGAGCACAGGGTTCGCGCGCATGAGCGGACGGTGATCGTGACAGTGGTGGGCTAATATATAATGATGCGTTTCTTTGTTCTAAAACTCGCTTGGCTCATAATTGCGCTAGTATTGTGTAGCGCTGCAAGTGTTGGGTTTTCGCAGGAGACGCAGGGGGTGTTGATGTTTACGATCAAGGGGGCAGAGCCAGCGGAGGACGCAGAGCCAGCGAAGGACGCAGAGCCCGCGGAAGCATTGAGCGCTGCTGGCGAGTTTCAAGAGCAAGGCGAGGCTGCTAAAGAGCTTGATTCCTTACCGTTGAAGGTGGAAGTCTCTGTGGCTGGGGAGGAAAGCGATGAGAGTGGTGCTCTAGATTTGTGTGAGTCTTGTGGTCTTAGTGCGAGCATTTCGCATACCGATGATGAGTTTGACGATCGTGAAAAGTTGTTGCAGCTGCTCAATGCGCATTGTGCTTTCCCGTCGAAGGAGGATTTGCTTTCGACGGTGCTGGATGCGCAGACGCTTTTGGCGGATATCGCGCAGGATGACGGGGTTTTACTCTCGGTGCGTTCTAGGGCGGTGCGTGCGCTAGGGTATTTTGATGATGCGCAGATCGAGGAGTCGATGCGACAGAGTTTACGCAATTCCCTCAACATGCCGCGATCGTTGTTGGTCAATATCATTCGCGCATACGCTACGATGGCTGGGGAGCGGGGGCTCGAAGTGCTTCGCCCCTATATGGAGCATGAGGAGCACTATGTGCGAATTTCGACGATCAATGCTATTGGGAATATTGCAGGGTCTGAGGCAGAGCAAGTACTGCGTACGCGCTTGCACCAAGAGCGTAACGAGTATTTTAAGAAGCGCATTGAGCGAGTTTTACGCGAACGAACAGAGGAGCAGGGCGCTAGAGGGGGAAGAAGACCCTGATCTATTGGTGGCTCTCCGCATTACGTATTTCTTTTGAGTTTGCGCGGGGGGAACCTTTTTTTTGCAAAAGAAAAAAGGTTCCCCCACCCCCCCCTCCAAAAAAGAAAGCATTCTTTTAAGCTCTTTTCGAATAAAATGTCATTCTATCTTCTACCTGCCTTATTTAATTAGCATTATCAACTTAAGATTCTCTACAAAATGTCTCATTTTGTTTAAAATTGTATCGAATTTGTAAAATTAAATTCACCATTTCTAGCCGTGCAAAGGTTTTTAATGGTGAGTTTTTGCTTCAGAGCAAAGGTCTCTTCTTACAACAAAGATGTTGTTGATTTGGGCATAAAAGATTTCCGTAATGATGAGGGTACGGGAAGGGCGCCCGCAAAGTCCTGTATCGCCCGCAAAGTCCTGTATCGCCAAAAGCTGGACGGGGCGTCGCGGGGTGTCCCCGCGGAGGGGGAGGCGAAACGAGCAAAACTAAGTGTTTTGCGAGTTGATGGCTCAATGAGACTAGATTTGCGCAATCGAACGCAAGCCTGCGTGAGTGCAGCGCAAATCGTAGTCGGAATTGTGGGACGTGGCAAACCCGCGCAAAGCGTGGGGTTGACACGTAGGGGGAAACTTCCCCCACAAAAATAAAAACTTAAAAACAGCAAGATATACGAATTTGCGGCTGCCTTAGAGGTAAGGGGCGGGGGGAAGAGCTTTTCTTTAGCACAAAGCAAAGGGTTTCCCGCCGTGCAAAGCTATATTCCCGCCGTGCAAAGCTATACTTTAGCTGTTTTTTTAAAAAGTAGCGAAAAAAGTTGAAATTTAAATAAAATAGTTGACAGTTGGATTAAGTGTCGCTATAAGTTCGCAAGTCGCGGGTTTGGAGAAAACCTGACGGGATGTGCTGTTGAAAACTGAGAAAGTTTTGTGTAGGCTGATGTGGCTCAATTGGTAGAGCACCTGATTTGTAATCAGGGGGTTGGGGGTTCAAGTCCCTCCATCAGCAAGTGAAGCACAGATAAAGGGAGAGGTACCTAAGTGGCTAAAAGGGGTGGACTGTAAATCCATTGGCGTACCGCCTACGCTGGTTCGAATCCAGCCCTCTCCATTTTGCGCCCTCATGCGGGAATAGCTCAGTTGGTAGAGCAATAGCCTTCCAAGCTATGGGTCGCGGGTTCGAGCCCCGTTTCCCGCTTTTTGTATTTGCCTGTATAGCTCAGTAGGTAGAGTACTTCCTTGGTAAGGAAGGGGTCTCCGGTTCAAATCCGGATACAGGCTTGGTAGTGCTTAAGTTTGTTTTTAACAAAATTGAGCAAGATTTAATTGGACGTGCCTTTTACGAGGATGGCACATTGAGTCTGATGAGACATCATCATTTTGGAGGCAGCCAGCTATGGCCAAGGAAGTATTTAAGCGAGGAAAACCGCACGTAAACGTAGGAACAATTGGTCACGTTGATCACGGAAAAACGACTTTAACCGCCGCGATCACCATGGTCTTGTCCAAGTATGATCCTGGCGTTTCGGTCATGAAATTTGATGAAATTGATAAAGCTCCCGAAGAGAAAGAGCGTGGAATCACCATTGCAGCCTCTCACGTTGAGTACCAGACGGCAAACCGTCACTATGCGCATGTCGACTGCCCGGGTCACGCTGACTATGTCAAAAACATGATCACAGGTGCTGCCCAGATGGACGGCGCGATTCTCGTCGTTAGCGCAGCTGATGGTCCCATGCCTCAAACACGTGAGCACATCTTGCTCGCGCGTCAGGTTGGTGTTCCCTACATCGTCGTCTTTTTGAACAAATCCGACCTCGTTGATGACAAAGAGCTCTTAGAGCTAGTAGAGCTAGAAGTTCGCGAACTTCTCAGCAGCTACGAATTCCCTGGCGATGATATCCCCATCGTTGTTGGTAGCGCTCTTAAGGCTATGGATAACGAAGACTCGGAACTCGGAACGCAGTCAATCGATCGCTTGATGGAAGCTGTAGATAGCTACATCCCCACACCAGAGCGCGAGATCGACAAACCTTTCTTGATGCCAGTCGAAGACGTATTCAGCATTTCAGGTCGTGGTACAGTTGCCACTGGCCGAATTGAGCGCGGACAAGTTCGCGTTGGTGATAACGTTGATATCGTTGGCTTGCAAGATAAGGTTGGCAAAACCGTTATCACGGGTGTTGAGATGTTCCGCAAAACCCTAGACTACGGCGAAGCAGGCGATAACGTTGGTTGTTTGATGCGCGGTACAAAGAAAGAAGAAATTGAGCGTGGACAAGTTTTGGCCAAGCCAGGTAGTATTACCCCGCACAAATCCTTCATGGGTCAAGTCTACATCCTCTCTAAAGAAGAAGGTGGACGTCACACGACATTTAAAGACGGCTATCGTCCGCAGTTCTACTTCCGTACAACAGACGTAACTGGCGTCATTACACTCAAAGACATTGAGATGGTAATGCCTGGTGATAACGTTACGATCAAAGTTGATCTCATCAACCCAATCGCTATGGAGCAAGGTCTACGCTTTGCTATCCGCGAAGGCGGGCGTACGGTCGGCGCTGGCGTTGTCGCTGAAATTCTTGATAAGTAATTCATAATTATCTTGACTTTACTGGGCTTTGTATAATATCAAGGCTCGGTAATAGGGGCGTAGCTCAGTTGGTAGAGCAACGGCCTCCAAAGCCGTGGGCCGAGGGTTCGAGTCCTTCCGCCCCTGTTCGAGGGCAGCCTTTTTGTTACAAAAAGGCTGTTTTTTTTAGGAAGCACTATGGATGAAGTTAAACGCTGGGTTAATTTGAGTTTTGTATTCATCGCCATTCTTTTGTCGTGGCTGTTGGTGAACTTTGCAAAGGCTATCTTTGCTACGTTCTCCATCCTAGATGCCCAGCTCCTAGGTGAGCACGTTACTTACTCTACCCTCGTGGGTATCGTATTAGCCGTGATTGTGACAATCATCATGTATCGGAATATATCTGTATACGATGGGAGTTTGCACGTAGCGCGTGAGATGCGAAAAGTAACATGGCCAAACTGGGATGAAACCAAATATGCGATGAAAGTTGTTATCGCTACATCGATTATCGTTGCTCTCATCTTGTTTGGTTTCGACATCGTGGCAAAAGAGTTGACCGCACTGATATTGGGGATAAGTTAGGCCTCGAAGTTGGAATGGGGTTCGTGGCAATGCTCTACAATGAGGTAAACAATGTCAGAGATGAAATGGTATATTGTCAACGCACACTCTGGGTGCGAAAACAAAGCTAAAGCGGCTTTGGAGGAGAGGATTAGAGTATCTAAACTCAAAGACCACTTCGGGCGCGTGCTCATACCCACCGAAACCGTGGTAGACAAAAAAGGGGATAAGGGGACGAAGAGAACAACAACGAGAAAGTTTTATCCTGGCTACATCTTGGTTGAGATGCAAATGACGGATGAAACTTGGCATCTCGTTCATGGTACCCCGAAAATTTCAGGCTTCGTTGGAGGTGGTTCACGACCACCAGCAATGAGTGATAAAGAAGTAGAAGCTATTCTCAATAGAGTGACGACACCAGTCGAGAGAGTTGACATCACTACATCACTTGAGGTGAATGATACTGTTAAAATTCTTAGCGGCTCGTTTGCGAACTTCACCGCTAGCGTCAACAGTATTGATAGAGAAAAATCAAAAGTCTCCGTAATGGTAGAAATCCTAGGACGCGTTGTGCCCGTTGACTTAGAGTTTAAGCAAGTCGAGCGAGTAGACGCCTATTTGTTGGAAGAATAAATCATGGCCAAGAAGGTTATTGGATTAATTAAGTTGCAGTGCCCAGCCGGCAAGGCGAATCCTTCGCCACCAGTTGGACCGGCGCTCGGACAGCATGGTGTGAACATCATGGAGTTCTGCAAGCAGTTCAATGCGAAGACGCAAAAGGACGATGGCTTGCTGATCCCTGTGCAAATTACAGTTTATGCTGACCGGTCGTTTAGTTTTATCACCAAAACACCGCCCGCAGCCGTGCTCGTGATGAAAGAGCTCGGACTAAAGGGAGGCAGTGGAGTGCCGAACCGCGAAAAGGTTGGCAAAATTACACGAGCACAAGTCAAAAAAATCGCTGAGATTAAACTGCCTGACCTCAATACCGACAGTATAGAGGCTGCCATGAGAACGGTAGAAGGCACATGTCGAAGCATGGGCGTCGACATCGTCGACTAATAAGGAGGGGCATATGCCCAAAAGAGGTAAGAGGTACAAAGACTTACTAGCTAAAGTCGATCGGCAGAAGCGTTACGACAACCTCCAAGAAGTGATGGAATTGGTTAAGGAGATATCCACAACCAAATTCGACGCTTCTGTGGATGTAGCTTTCCGACTGGGCGTTGATCCGCGACATGCAGATCAAATGGTCCGTGGCGCGGTTGTACTGCCCAATGGAATTGGTAAAACGGTGAGAGTACTCGTTTTCGCTGCTGGCGAAAAGGAGAAAGAAGCGCTTGATGCCGGAGCCGATTTCGTTGGTGCTGACGACCTCGTTGAGAAAATTCAAGGCGGTTGGGTGGATTTCGATAAAGCCATCGCTACACCCGATATGATGGGTAAAGTTGGTAAATTAGGACGCGTGCTTGGCCCGCGCGGTCTGATGCCTAACCCAAAAATCGGAACGGTCACGACCGATATCGCTAAAGCGGTAAGTGAAGCAAAGGCTGGACGCATAGAGTTCCGCGTTGAGAGAGCAGGTATCGTACATGCTCCCATCGGGCGTGTCTCGTTTAGCGCCGAAAAACTCGTTGAGAACTTTAAAGCACTCAGCGAACTCATTGTTAGACTTAAACCTGCCACGTCAAAGGGGCAGTACATCAAGAGTGTCACCGTAAGCTCGACTATGAGCCCAGGGATAAAAGTCGATCCTTTGTCGATTTAACTTGACACACCGTGGGGGGACTGCTATCTATCCCCCGATTTGTTCGACGGCCATCGCGCTCCGTCGGAGATGTGGGTCCCATGTTAGGGTTAATGCTAAGGCGCCTGCTAAGCCGGATGGGATTGGTCAAGATGCATGCTGCAATTCGTTGCCACAGTGCGGACCATAAAACTATCGCTCTCCAAATAGCGCAAGTATTGTCCACAATTTTCGTTTATCACTGAGGCTAATATGAATCGCAATGACAAAAACGCCACACTTAGCGCTTATAAAGAGCTCTTTGATGGTGTTGAAGCAGTCGTGCTAACGGACGTCTCTGGCGTTCCCGTTAATACGATCAACGAACTGCGCTCAAAATTCAGAGCCGAGGGTGTCACCTATAAAGTCGTCAAAAACACGATCTTTAAGCTGGCCATCCAAGGTACAGAACTAGAAGTGCTATCAGATACAATTAGTGGCCCCGTCGCTGTCGCACTCAAAAAAGGCGACCCCGTAAGCCCAGCTAAAATTGCTATCGAATTCCTTAAAACGTCGCCTAAATTTAAAATTAAAGGCGGATACGTTTCTGGCTCCGTTCTCGATCTCGCTGGAGTTGAGAGCTTGGCTAAGATGAAAGACAAAAACGAGCTTCGCGCTGAATTACTATCCGTATTCAAAGCACCCCAAACTCAATTTGTCGGCGTTTGCAACACTATGGTTACCCAAATACTCGGGCTGCTCAGCGCAAGAGCAGACAAGCTCGAAGAAGCTGCTTAAGTTTCATTCACTACATAGCCAAGCATGGACTTGGTTGTTTAACATGCCCTAAATATGGGCGATTTGGAGAATTTTAAAATGGCAATAACTGAAGATCAAGTCATTGAATATCTAGAGGGACTCAATATTATCCAACTCAACGACCTCGTTAAGAAGCTCGAAGAGAAGTGGGACGTCAAAGCCGCTGCTGGCGGTGGCGTCGTCATGGCCGCTGCTGCTCCCGCCGCAAGCGCTGCTGATGCTGAACCCACAGAGTTCAAAGTTATTCTAGCCGATATCGGTGCTAACAAGATTAATGTCATCAAAGAAATCCGCGCCATTACTGGACTCGGACTCAAAGAAGCCAAGGATCTTGTAGAATCCGCACCCGCCGCTGTTAAAGAAGGCGTTGATAAAGAAGAAGCCGAAGAGCTGAAGAAGAAAATTGAAGCCACTGGCGCGAAGGTCGAGATTAAGGCCTAAACCTCAAAACCCTATAAAAAAAGCGCAGCACTTCGCTGCGCTTTTTTTTATCGATAACGAACGTATCCGATAAAAAATATGTTCCTTCAAGAAACTCTCGCAATTAAATCAAGACACTACGTAGTAGAAGGTTTTAGACGCGATAGCTGCCATAAGCAAATTTGTGCTAGAAATCGCTCTTTATTAAACGCGTCTTTAAGGTATAAACTTCCCCAGGCTGAATATACTCTAAACTCGTTCTAAAACTGTGATAACCCGCGCATTCTATGAGAACGCGCTTGGTACCCGCTTCGATACGCAGTGGCTCCTTAAGCAAAGTTTTCACCGTACCGTAAAGCACATCATCTATATATATTAGACTATCCTGTGGCTGCGCATCTACATAGAGTGTAAAAACAGCGTCATCTTTCTGAAAAGCGCGTGAGCTCGCGCAAGAAGTAAACACAAAACTAAGAAGCAAAAAAAGAGCAATGCTGCGCCACATCTATTTACCACCTCATAAACATAAAACTTAAGGTCCTCCCCACTTAAGGGAACTTTGATTAATGCAAGAGTTTTCACAAGATAGCTAGCGTTAATGATGGAACAATGAGCCTTTTCTTAGCAAGTTTGAGGCGCGTTTCAGTTTTTAAGAAAAGAAAGGTTCTAAGGACGATAGCCCTTAGGATGCCACAAAAACAGCTTTATATCCCTAGGGAAGCTCTGAACAATGTGAAAATTACCAAAATAATAGCTAGAGAAAAACATCGAAAGTCAGGCGAGAATTCAAAATAAAGTCAATAAAATCAATAATCTACATACAAATCGGGTTCTAAGGGCTCAGTTCCTCAATTCCGACTACGATTAGCGCTGCACTCACGCAGGCTTGCGTTCGATTGCGCAAATCTAGTCTCATGAAAAACCTACGGTTTTTTTTCTTGTTCGCATGTCACAAGCTCAAGCGAGCTTGGCTTGGACATGCTCACTGCGAAAGCGGGCCATCAACTCGTAAAACACTTAGTTTTACTCGTTTCGGCCCCTTAGACGGAGTTTGGGGCGGTAGCCCCAATGAATCAGAGTTCACTAGTCAAAAAAAAAGGAGAAAAACCACTGGTCTTTCTCCTTTGCGTAGACAAGGACTAGAGAGCGGTTCCTTGTCTACAAGCCTTTATGCACGGCTATTTGGGTATACAGTTGTAATATGTACCGTTAAACTTGCATGTATTTGACTTACAACTTATCGACATTTCATCCCCACTTTGCGTACAATAATTCAAGCTGTCGTTCTCACATGAACCAAAATCAGTGTACTGATTGTTACTGCCGCATTGTACTGCACAGTCAAAGCCATAAACGTCCTCGATCTTCATGCACTTGCGCGAAGTTGCTCCACAATTGAGCGTCAAGAGCTTGCCCTGCGTCTTTTTACTACAAAACTTCAAAACCTCCCCATCACAAGTTCCCACATTAGTTACCTCGCCGCAGCCTTCGCCCCCACTCTCAAAGCAACTATAAAATAGCTCTCCCCCCTTCTCATACGACTCGCACGACATCCCATTTCCACAATCGTAGGCTTGTATTTCGCCGTTATCATCGCATTGTTCGACTTGCGCGCCCTTGCAGTTTTGCGTGTGCGAAAGCAACTTCCCACCCGAGCAGCTGCGGATTAAACCTGCGCTACACACGCGATCATGCGTAACTATCGTGTTATTTGCATTGCACGAAACGATTTTGTCGCCATCGCAAAGCAAGTTGTTCTCAATGAACGCTGGCACTCCGTCCACGCATGCTTTGAGTTTCCCCGCGTCGCAAATGACACCGCGATGTAACTTATCCCCGTCGCAGCTTACTATCAATTCTCCGTCGCAGACCTGCGTTGCAAACACGACTTTGCCCTTGCCCTTGTCGTTTGCCTGACACGTCACCACGCGCCCCGCATCGCAAACCTCCACGAACTCCGCCACGTTGCAGCTTTTCGCCGAGTCATCACCACAAGCAAGCGCAAAACCACCCAAGAAACCGCAAGCGCTTAATACTACTATGTAAGATTTCAACCGTAACATCACTACCTCCATCAAACTCTTGACCAACAGCGAGAACCAACGGCTCGCGGCTATTTCTCGCTAAATTAAGCAAAATGCATGCCAGTGTTTACATTGTTTTATTTTTCTACATAAAACGATATAGTTCTTAATGCCCCAGCGCTTCTTTTTGCTGGGGGAAGTCTCCCCCCACGCGCAAGCTTCCTATAAAATAAGGCTGTTTACGCAAATTTTGTGCAATGTTTAAGCTATTCGCTTAACCATTGCACAAAATGCGTTCACACCCTTCTTTTATAGGCGATCTTGCGCTCCCCCCTCCGCGGGGCCAGCCCCGCGACGCCCACAAAAACTCGCGAACTAAGCCTATACGGGCGCCTACAACGCATGAACAGCATCGTTTTTATGGCATTATTTTAATCAAACGCGTTTCCAAAGCGCGGCAGCCCGATACATTCGCTTCACCTACGTCGTTTTTGCACATATCGATGATTTTTAGCGACGCAGCCTGAAATTCAGCAGACATCTGTGTTAAAGAGTCCACATCTCCCTGTCGTTTTAAAGAAACAGCAGCGGCTTTTGCGCGGACAAAAAATTGCTGCGCATAATCTAGGGGCTGCAAGTAAATCTCATACAGTTGCATTAGCTCGCCACCTGCATTGGCTTGTAGCAATGCATTGCGACAGGCGGACTCATAATCATCACTGGCCTTAAAAAACGCTTCACCAGCTTGCGATAAAATCTTAGAGCCTTCATAGAGTTGCGCTAAATAGTCTTTGGCCACGATATTCTCGTCTACCAAAAGCGCCGACAATCCTTCCGAAATCTTAGTCGCTTTCTTTACAGCGGTCTCTAGTGAGCTGCACGCTTCAACGCTGTCAAAACTCTGAGCTAGCGCCGTAGACGCAAATAAGATGCAAAAAACACTGCACAATACCATCAATAAGCGGTTTTTCATCAGTTTTCCTATAAACATTCAATGTGAAACAAAAGTGCATAAAAGTTTATGCCCTACTGCGGCTCTTCGCCTACTGCAATCGGCGCCTTATCTGGCGCATCAGACTTTATGCTTGGAATAGACTCATCGATCAAGCGCGAGAGCGCTTGGCAACGTAGCACGCCAAAGTCGGCCACACAAACAGAAATTTGCGATTTAAGCGCTTGGCGCAGCTCTTTGATAAACTGCTCCATCGCCAGTACAAGAGCTTCTAACGCCGTATTATCGCTCGCCCGTTCTCCTAGCTTTCCCTGCATCGAGACGAAAGCAGCGATGAGTTTTGAGTGCACCTGCACAAAGGGTTCATAAACGCGTTCGTAGCATTCCTCGAATTTATCTTCATAGATAAATGATAGTTTACACGCCACTTCGTGCTTCGCGTATAAATTATCGGTTTTAGCCAAAATATCAGAACTTTGTTTTACGAATATCAACAATTCCCGTTGAAGTTCTTCAATATCTTCAGCTTTTTCACATTTTAAGCGCTGCTCTTCTAAGGAATCAAAGGATTCACTTAGCATTTCCACGCCAAAACTCAACTGTATACAATCGTTTAAGCCTTCAGCTGGCGCTTTTTGGCAGGCTGCAAAAGAGCAGAAAAATAAAAATATAATGATGCGGGAAATAAAGTTCACTGCTTAAACTCCGCTGGACTTGGATCGTCTATAGACTTAGCCCATGCAAAAATACAGCTTGATAAGCGATTGAGGTACGAAAGCCAAGGTTTTGCGCGATCACCCAGTTTTGCACTGCTCTGCTCGGCAATTCGACAGCGCGTGCGGCACAAATTCCCTAAAGCAGCCAGAGGGGAGCTACGCGAAAAGTCAACAAATCCACTAAAGTTTTGTAAAGCGCCTGTTTTGGCTAATTCATCATCAAGGCGAGCTAAACACTTTGTTGGGAATGGTGCATATCCAGCGACGCTCGACATAAGCTTAACAAGATCGCTGTGGCAGAGCTCCAGATTTTTTACCAAAGAACACTCTCCCCTGAGTTCTCGAAGCTCGACACACCAGTAACACAGCATAGCATCCAAGTCATCCAACGCGGCGAGCAACGCTATTTCTTCCGACGCCTTGGAGACTCTTGCCCAGCTTAGATCGGTTTCCCCGCTGTCGCCGCTGTGTGAGTACTGCGCCATCTTCATGTTCTCCATCGCCACTAGGGCAAAACCTCAACAACCATTAAATGATTCGCGTTAGACTCAACCAAAACGGGGAGCTGCCTCGAGTAGCCCTCAGCATTACTGATAACAAAATTAAGCTGGGCGCCTGGACTTTGACCCTTTAGGATGTAGGGAAGATGCCCGAGGTAGAGGAGCTCTCCATCCGTTGCCGCAATGAAGACGCGTGGTGCCTCATTTTGTATCGCCGAGCCTTCTCGCATGACGAGTACCACATCACATGCGTCCGACGCTTGGCTATACGGAATAATTTCGGGAAGTGCAAAGAGATCTATCGGTTTTCGGTAACGCGCAAGCATGACACTAACGATAACGAGAACAAGCGCGATAAAACACAAAGTGAGTATTTGCATCGCAGTGACAGTACTGCGCGAGCGTATACGCTTCTGTTTTCTTGCGCTAGAAACTTTTGGCGCTTCTTCAAAAAGCCGTGAAGCGCGGTCAGCATTTTCGCGATCAGCTTCAGGAACTGCTGCACGAAACTTCGATACAAATTCGGCGATTCCCCCCTTCTTTGGGCGAAGTATAGCGTCCATGACGACGCTGCTTAGTGCTTCATCGCAAGCGCCGAGTTCGAATAAAGTGCTGGGTTTCTCCTCTCTCATCGTTAAAACGGCATCACTTAGCTCATTGTCTGCCATAAAATACGGATGCAACGCGCTAAGACCCTCGTAAGCGACGCAGGCTATGGTGTAAAAATCACTGCAGTACGGCGAACTCTGCTCTTCTACGAGCGCTTCCGTTTCCAGATCTTGCATGCTTTTCCCTGTTTCGGAGTCACGCAGCGATTCTGCTTCTTCTCCTTTACTGGCGGCATCACTTGTAGAATCAAGCTCATCATTCACGTCATCGGCTTGGCACGTGGCTGAGCTCGTGTTTGCGCTGCTATACTCCCACGGCGGGATGGTGCGCGATATTTCACTAGAAGGCATGGCTGCTGTTGCATTGAGAATTTCAGAGCGCAGCAGACCTAAGCCGATGGGGCCAGTTTTAATGCGCGCACGTTCTAGGGAGCTCAAAAATATATTGTCAGTCGAAATCGCTAAAGATCGCAATCCATGCGACTGCGCTTCTATGGCTAAGCTCGCCAGCTGCTCGACGATGCACAAGACTTGCCACGACTTTAGCGCGCCATGCAAGCGCAAGTGCTCACGAAGGCTTATGCCTTCAAGCGCCTCTGTCACGATAAAATGTCCCTGCTCCGACAAGTTTCCCACGTCGAGTACGCGGGCACATACTGTGGATCGCAAGTTCCTGCTACCTAAAAACAATGCATCCAAGCGTTCATTCACCGATTTGGAGAAGCCCATCTCTCGAAGAGGTGCAAGCACCCAAAGCTCGCACTCCGCGCCGAAGGGCTGCTCTATCGCTGTGTGTACATAGGCAAGTGCATGTTTGCGCCGTCTTTGCTTTACGTCGTAGTAATGCTGCAGAGCAATTGTCGTGTTTTCTATATCAAAAGTCATGGTTTTCCGAACATTTCGCTTAAAACAGATGGCTTGAACTAATTTTCCTCAAGCTCAAGCCTCCATTGCTTCGCAGTACTCACACCCTATGAAGAGCAGAAATTAGACTGCTCTACTACGCTAAGGGAAGCTTTGATTTATGGGTGGGGCGCTGCGCCACGCCCCGCTAAGGGGCCGAAACGAGTAAAACTAAGTGTTTTACGAGTTGATGGCCCGCTTTCGCAGTGAGCATGTCCAAGCCAAGCTCGCTTGAGCTTGTGACATGCGAACAAGAAAAAAACCGTAGGTTTTTCATGAGACTAGATTTGCGCAATCGAACGCAAGCCTGCGTGAGTGCAGCGCAAATCGTAGTCGAAATTAAGGAACTGAGCCCTTAGAGCCCTTCCTCTGTGTAACATGTTGATTTTATTGATTTTATTTTGAATGCTGCCAATTTTTTGGCTTTAATCTCTTTGCTTTTTCACTGTTTTTGCACTGATCAGAGCATCCTAAGGGGCGTCGCTGGGAGCATTAGGATCGGCGCTATCATCTGTCGTCACAGGAGTTGCTCTAATTTCAGCTTCTATTGGCATGCTGTTCTCGTCTGGCACGCTGTTCTCGTCTGGCACACTGTTCTCATCGCTTTGGGCTTCGTACTCACCGTTTATAGGCTGATCCTGCGGAGCGTAAAGCTGTATCTGTTGCTGCTCACACTCATTAAAGACGACTTCGTAGGTTTGCTGAAATTCTTCTTCACTCAGCTTTTGGTGCTCCACAACCGATAGGCATCCAAAGGTTTGGAAGGAGAGTTGAGCAAAACACTCACAGTAGTCAGATAGCCACTGATGCTCAGATTCAGGCACGGCTTGATTGTTTTCGTCAACGATAGATGCGTTAAAGCAATCGGTCGCGATATCTGTCATGAGCTGCTCACAACTTATGTTAGCAAGAATATCGGTTTCTGCTGCTTCCTGCGTTTGCTCTACATCGTTGGCGGATTTTGCGGATTTAACGGGTTGGGAGCAAGACAACATAAGCCCGATACCAAAAACAAAAGATATGGCTACAAGTACTTTTTTCATAATTACACCATAAAGGGATTGTGACTAAGCTGTGCCAATTAAAATGACACAGACGCAAGGTACATACTAACAAAATTTAATAGACTAGCAAAGAAAGACCTTTATGCGAATCAAAATAAGAGAGCTTTGCGCGGGGGGAACCTTTTTTCTTTTTGCAAAAGAAAAAGGTTCCCCCCGCCCCCCCTCCAAAAAAGAAAGCACTTTTCGAATAAAATGTCATTTTATCTTCCACCTGCCTTATTTAATTAGCATTCTCAACTTGTGCTTCTCTACAAAATATCTCATTTTGTTTAAGGCTGTATCGAATTTGTAAAATTAAATTCGTTATTTCTAGCCGTGCAAAGGTCTCAATAATGAAGTCAATCGGCAGCACAGTGCTGTAAAACTGCGCTAAAAAATCTAGCGCATTATTTCATAAAAGCATGGGCGCTTTGCGCGGCCGTTTTTTCTTGGCATTGTTCAGGCTAAAATGTTATTTTTAAAGCGCCGCAGGCATTGCCCTCGCCGCATAAGGAGTAACAATGGGATTTAAAAACTTTGATTTGGAGCGCTTCTTAACCCCGCTCAACGTTTTTATCCTACTCTTACTTGTACCCGTTTTCGGCATTGCTTTTTTCTTCTTCTCGCCTGTTCACGTTTTCTTGCTTGCCTCCCTTTTGCTAGCTGGCGTGCTACTTTTGTTCACTTGCCTGTTAGGCACGTTAGTCAGGCTTATGTTTGTTGTTGGCTTATTCCTTATTGTTTTTGGTTTTTTCTTTTTGTAGCACTAGAAAATATCCTAAATATAGCTTGACAAGCACATGACTTTTGTATATTTAGCCATAGCCAAACGGGGCGTAGCGCAGCCTGGCAGCGCGCTTGCATGGGGTGCAAGAGGTCGCAGGTTCAAATCCTGTCGCCCCGATACTTAAATTAAAAAGTAAATTCAAAGGCTTAGCAGGAGCTCTTGCTAAGCCTTTTGGCGTTTTTATCCATCAATAAAGGAAACTCTGATCTATTTGTGGGGCTCTGCCCCACACCCCGCTAAGGGCTATCGCCCTTAGAACCCGTTTTTCTGTGTAGAGTCTTGATTTTATTAGCTTTATTTTGAAGACTCGCCTAGCTTTCTTGTTTTCATCAAGGGGCAGCTTTGAAAGCAGCCCCCTACTGTTTTTGCCATAGTTAGAACATCCCTAAGAAAGCGCTGAATAATCTTTGTGGGGGCGTTACGCAGAGCCAGCGCAAAGTCCTGATTTTGGCAAAAACTGAACGGGGCGTCGCGGGGTGTCCCCGCGGAGGGGGTAGTGGCAAACCCGCGCAAAGCGTGGGGTTGACACGTAGGGGGACACTTCCCCCACCAAAGCACAACGCATAAAAAGTGAATGCATCGGAGTCTTCTTAGTCGGTATGAACGCAGCGGAAACCGATAGTTGAATCGCTATAGTCTTGTTCGAATGCCATGCGCGCGGTATTGCGAAGCTTGTTTGGATTATCTTTAAAACTCCCACCGCGCACAACCTTTCCTGGGCCATGCTCTGGTCCTTTGGGATCCTCCTGTTCATGCTCCTCGTACACCCCGTGCCAATCCATCGTCCACTCCCTTACATTCCCCGTCATACCCATCACCCCGAACTCCGACATGTTTGAACTGAGCTTTTCTGTATTGACTGGGTTAGTGTATTCAAAGGGATCTTTGCAATAATCTTTTTCACAATTAGCTAAGAGCATAGTCTCTAGGATGCTATCTGGCTCAGAACAATACTCCCCATTCCAAAACTTTGGGCAATGCTCACCCCATACAAAACGCATGTCGTTGTGCCCCTTAGCTGCGTACTCCCATTCCGCTTCTGTGGGCAGACGCCCTTTACTCGATGCCCATTTGCAATAGCTTTCAGCATCCCACCACGTAACGTAGTTAATGGGGTGATCCAGCTGTTTTTTGAAAGTACTATACTCACCTTCCCTAGGGTCGCGGCATGCCCCAGCTTTGACGCACATTTCATAGGCAGCTGCCGTCACTGGGTAGCGATCTATCCAGTACGGAGAAAGTTTTACCTGATGTCGCGGTTTCTCTTCGTCTGTAGCCCATTTGTCTTCCTCAAGTGCACCCATCTTAAAAATATTCTCAAAGTGAATAGGGATGCGGTCAGGAAGATCGCAATCCGCACCTTGCCAACCTATAATGCAGCCACATTCATTAGGCGCTACGCACTGCTCTCTTTCCTTGCAAGTAATTTGACATTTGGGTCTTTGGCAGTATTGTCCTTCCCACTCCTCTGGACATTCGCAGGTATTTGGCGAAATACAGCTCCCTCCATTGATACATTCATGTTCGCAAATTGGCGTTTGGCACTGCGAACCTTCCCAACCAGCATTGCATGTGCAAGTATTTGGAGCAGTGCAAGTTGCGTTGCTTCCGCACGCTGGCGAGCAAATTGGCGTTTGGCACTGCGCCCCACCCCAACCCGCATTGCATGTGCAAGTATTTGGTGCACTGCAAGTTGCGTTGCTTCCGCACGCTGGCGAGCAAATTGGCGTTTGGCACTGCGCCCCAC
>JBBAEA010000078.1:0-17643 GCA_041656175.1 Bradymonadales bacterium
ATGCGTTGTATGCGCTCAAATCGCGCATCCACCGCATAAAATACGCTCATTGGCCTATTTCCTCGGCGATCCCGCGCTACCCCCCAAACGCAGCCTTTGCTCTTGAATATTAAAGTTTTGACTCCACTTGCGTTATCAAAAACATGAAATCCTGCGCTTAGCGATGAATCTCGCCGTAGCAAAGACAGTTATCGCACTATAACTTAAAATACCTGCATACTATATTAATGATGCAAGCAAATATGTTTTTTAAATTCTCCTCGTTCCCAGATTTTGCTCGCTTAAAGGCTTTGCTCGAGGCTAGTTTAACTTTCAAGCCCTTCACGCTCTAGCAAGCGCAAAATGGCTTTTGCTGCTGCACTTTGCTCAGCTTCTTTTTTTGAACGACCCTGAGCTCTTGCTAACACTTCTTCCCCCACCAAAGCATCTACCACAAAATAAGCTTCTCCTGCATCTATTTTACTCTCTACGTCGACGTAGGCATGCGTTAAGCTCTTCGCCTGCGCAAGCTCTTGGAGCATGCTTTTTGCGTTTCTTTGTTGAAGCAATGCCTCTGGTTCATCGAGTTTTGCTTCAAATTGGGAAAGTACGAACCGTCGAGCTACGTCGAGATCAGCATCTAAAAATATTGCCGCTACGACGGCTTCAAAAACATCCGCGAGCACGCTAGCGCGTTCATTTCCTTGGCTTAAAAGCTCGCCGTGTCCCATGCGGATGAAATTTTGGAAATCCAGCGATTTGGCGACCTCGCTCAAACTGCGCTCACAGACTAACTTCGATTTAAGCTGCGTTAATTTGCCCTCTCGAAACTCTGGAAAACGCTTGTATAAAGTATGCGCAATAATGCTATCTAAAATCGCATCGCCCAAAAACTCTAGCCGTTGGTAGTTTTCTAGCGGGCTGTTAGCCATTTCGTTGGTGTAGGAAGCATGCGTTAGTGCAAGCTCCAATAAAGATGAGTCTTTAAACTGATACTTAAGTTTTTCTTCGAGCAATCTGATGTCTTGCAAAACGTGATCCTGGTCTTTGTTGCTTTTGCCTAATATGGCACTGCGATCTCTTAGCCGGGGCGTTGCGGGGCCGGCGTCTGAGGCCCCGCTGGGGGGGGTAGCCTAGGATCGCGCGAAAAATTCGCCAAAACTCGCACATCATGCAATGTTTTGGCGATCAGCCGAAACATTGCATGATGTTTGTCGAGTTTTGGCGAATTTTGAGCGAAGCCTAGGCGAGGGGGGAACTCCCCCCACCGAAGGAAAATTAGGGAGATTGAACTTTAGTGGATTTGATGAGCTCGGCTAGGATATCGTCGGTTTTGACGCCTTCTGCCTCTCCCTCGAAGTTGAGGATGCAGCGGTGGCGTAGCGCGTGCATAGCAGCGAAGCGGATATCCTCATTGGCGACGTTAAAGCGCCCTTCCATGAGTGCGCGGATTTTGGCGGCCATAATAATAGCCTGTGCGCCGCGGGGGCTGGAGCCAAAACGCAGGTATTGCTTAACCATTTTGTTGGGGTTTTCAAGTTCTGGGTGTGTGCCTAAAACGAGGCGCAGCGCGTAATCGGCGACGTGCTCGGCGATGGGAACCTCGCGGACTAGCGCGCGTAGCTTGAGAATATCGTCTCGGTTCATGACGCGGCGAACGCTGGGGTGATCGGTCGATGTTGTGCGGCGCATGATTTCGTGCAGTTCGTCCTTGCTGGGAAAGGGGACGTTGAGTTTGAACAAAAAGCGGTCAAGCTGGGCTTCGGGAAGCGGGTAAGTGCCCTCCATTTCGAGTGGATTTTGTGTGGCTAGAACGAAAAAGGGCGCTTCCAGTTTGTAGGTGTGGGTGCCAACGGTAACGCTTTTTTCCTGCATGGCTTCAAGGAGGGCAGCCTGAGTTTTGGGGGTTGCGCGGTTGATTTCGTCGGCGAGGAGGATGTTGGTGAACACGGGACCGCGCTGGAACTCGAAATGTTTGTTTCCCTTTTCGTCTTCGACAATCATATTGGTGCCAATAATATCACTTGGCATCATGTCGGGCGTGAATTGGACGCGGCTGAATTTGCAATCAAGTGCTTCCGCCAAAGTGCGAACAAGCATGGTTTTGCCTAAGCCCGGAACACCTTCGAGCAAGACTTGTCCATCGGCCAAAAGACAAATAATAACGCCCTCTATAACCTGACGCTGTCCAACCATCATCTCAGCAATTGCCGCCTTGAGTTCGGCAATTTTATCTTGAAACTGTTTGATTTCGCGAGCGATGTCGCGCGATTTTTCTGTCATCATGCTTCCTTGTAACGCTAATAACTGCGATATTTTAATTTTGTGGCCTAATATAATCGAAGTATCGCTCAATATAGTGGCGATATCCTTGGGGAACTTTATCTTTTTCGAGTGCTTCTTCGGCGGCTTCTTCGTAGCTCTGGTAAACATCTCTGTATTCGACGTTTGCAAAGCCTGTTTGGCCAACGATTTCAATGATTTCGGATGTTGATTTGGGGCCGTCTCCCTTCATGCCTTGAACGTGAGATTGTTGCAGATTCGCGTCTAGCGACGTCTCTTCGCCCTCGCCTTCGCTGTGTCCTACGCCAGGGTTCTCGCCGCTACTTGGCATGGCGGCTGTAGCCTGTTCTGAGCCCTGGCCTTCACCTTGGCCTTGATCTTTGCCGCTTTGAGCATCGGGTGGCTGATTTTGGCTTTGTTCTTGGCCTTGTTCTTGCCCCTTAGCGCGTTTCATAAAATCTTCGACTGCGCGTTCGCGTTCATTTTGTTGTGCATCGGAGCTCTGCTCATCACCTTCAGAGCGTTTGGCGTCTTCTTGAATCTTTTTGGCAAGTTTTTCGAGCTCTTTCGCGTTTTCTTGCGCAGTTCTATCGTTAGCCTTCGATTTTACTTCTTCGTAAGCATCGTTTGCGCCGCTTTGGCTTTGATCTTGTCCTTCCTGTCCTTCTTGTCCTTGTTTTTGGCCATCTTGTCCTTGTTTTTGGCCATCTTGTCCTTGTTTTTGTCCTTCTTGTCCTTGATTTTGTCCTTCTTGTCCTTGATTTTGTCCTTCTTGTCCTTGTTTTTGACCTTCTTGTCCTTGATTTTGTCCTTCTTGTCCTTGTTTTTGTCCTTCTTGTCCTTGTTTTTGACCTTCTTGCCCTTGTTTTTGGCCTTCTTGTCCTTCTTGTCCTTGTTTTTGAGCTTCTTGCTCTTGCCCTTGCTCTTGTTTTTGGCCTTCTTGCTCTTGTCCTTGTTCTTGTGCTTGAGCCTGATTTTTCATGTCTTGAGCGCTTTGATTAAAGGCTTCTTGGAGTTTTTCCAGTGCCTTTCCTTCGGCTGTGTTTTTGGCTTCTGATTCGGCTTCTTGCATCTCTTTTGCTTTTTGTTCAGCATCCTTGAGGTTTTTTTGCTCTTTTTGTGAGAGTTTTGCGCCGCTTTCTAGTTTTTTGTTTAGCGTGTCTAGTAAACTTTTGTTCCTCTTGATGGCTTCTTTAAGCTGCGGGTCGGTGGGATCGAGTTTTTCGGCAAGGCTTTCAAAAGCTTTGGCTAGTTTTTGTAGTTTTTCGCTGCTTAATGAACCGTCCTCCATCTGTTTGAGGAGATCTTCAAGTACTTTTGCCGCTTTATCGTAGTCGTTTTCTTTAAGCGCCTCGGCAAGTTCTTGTGTTTCGGGCTCTGTTTGTAGTTCAGGGGTTGATTTTGCGGCTTCTCGCAAATGTTCGTCGAATTTTTCTTGTGATTCTGGTGGCAAAGCGGGCGTGCGCGCAAAGCGTTCGGTGAGCTCTTTCAAGCGTTTAGCAAATTCTTCGGGGCTCACTTTGTTTTCTTGGTCTTCTTTAATGAGAGTTTCAAGTTCGCGGGCTGCTTGGATTTGCTCATCATCGCCGCTGAGTTCAGCGATGCGAACGAGCTCCGCTATTTGTTCTTCACGTAGTTTTGCCGTACCCGCGTCAATATTAGTTCTATACTTTACTTCGGGTATGTTTTCGTGAATTACGGTGACGAGTTGTTCTATTTCGATGTCGCTGTAACTAGGTAGCGGTGTGAAAATTGCTGTTAAAAAGAGCAAAAGCGCAACGGCGCCAAATCCGCAATACTTAGGTTTTGTTAAAGGTATTGCCGCGGCAAGATCGATAGCATCGACTTGTGTAGCGCAGTGCTTAACTTGGGCTGTTTCCCAGTCGTTAAGCTCACTTTTTTGCAAAAACGTGTATGCGCTCGAAAGCTGTTCGTGCAGGTTTTGGCTGCTATCGATGCTTTGGGCGATGCCTAATTTCGACACGCGTGAAAACGCTGCATAAGCCAAAAGTACAAGGGGCGCGATAGCAGAAAGAAGCGTTTGGTAAAACGACCAAGGCCAGATTTCAGCGCGGTGTAGCAGAACGCCGAGTGCCGCTAAAACTAAAGCCATGCTTAGTGCTAGCATACTATAGTGGCTCAGGCGATTTAAGCGGATGCGCCAAGCCGCTTTATAGATGATGGCGTCGATCTTATTCTTTACAAGCTGCACAATAAACCGTCTTTATAGCTAAATGGCAAAGTCCCAAGCGCGTTGCATGGGCGCGCTTATCCTATGGTAAATGCTGGGAAGTGCAAAGTATTTGCTGCACAGCGCTTACTCAAGATATTGGGCAAGAAATATAGCACCTTCCCTCTCTTGTTGTGCGCGCCCAAAGGCTTTAGTAATGGCGTCTTTGAGATCGTTTTTGCTAAGAACGCTTTGTTTTTTGGCAAAATCGATGGTCTTGGGTAGTTCACTTACTTTTCCTTTACTGATCAAAAAGTAGGCAAAATCTGCGAGTATTTGGGTGGGTTCTGAGCTGTGCGTCAGAGCGTAGGCAAAATCTTCTAGGGCAGCTTGCGTGTTGTTTTGGGCGCTACGAATTTTCGCGCGTATGAGTCGCGGGGCTGGGGCGTTGGGGTAATTTAAGAGCGCGCGTTCTGATAATTGTTCGGCGTACTGCATATTATTGGCATCAACAAAGGCATTTGCGCCCATGTTCCAGAATTTGAGGGCGTTGAGCGATTGTTCTGCTGCCATAATATAATGATGCGCGGCTTGTGCGTAGTTGTTTCGTTTAAGTTCGACAGCCGCGATAAGTGCAAGGCTTTCGTCGTTGTTTTTATGCGTTTTAAGGTAAACGTCAGGTATTGCATGAAGCGAGTTGTTCTCTTCGTAGCACTGTACAATTCGCGCGAGCAGCTGTGGTGATTTGTTGTATTTTACCAATCGTTTTACTTCATCCTCGGCTTTTGCAAATTGCTCTTGGCGTAGTAGCAATGCCAGTTTTAGCAGGGCAAGGTTTTTGTTATGTGGCTCATTCACCGTGATTTGCTCGACAAGCGGCAAAACCAGCGCTGCTTCTTCGGGCTTATCGAATTTTTGCAGCTGCTCTTTGAGTAAACGCATTGGGTGTGCATCGCGCTTTGCCGCTTCTTTGAGTGCCTGGACTGCTTCCTCGCTCTTAGCGGCACCTCGAAGCGCTTCCATCTGAGCGAGATAAAAGGCTACAACACGTGGGCGCTTTGAACTTAAGGCTTTAGCAAAATGGTAGGCCAGATCGTGTAGCTCTGATTCTTGCGAATATTCAAGGAGGGGGCTTTCAACATATAGCGGGTTGCTGCTTTTATGGCGGAAATCCTCCAAAATGTCCTTGATTTTATGGCGCTCCTTTGGATTATTCGCCGCGTATATGACATGTGCTTTTAGGATCTGCGCATGCTCTTGGGGTAAAGGTGATTTACGCATAAGTTCAAGCTGTTTATCGTTGACTTTATGAGGGAATTGTTCAGCCCAAAATAGCAGACGTGAACGCGAATTTTCGGGTGCTTTGACGTCGATTTTTGCTTGGCTACTCAGCACTATGTTTGCCTTCCACAGCGCTTCTTCAAGCTGCGGATTTTCTCCTTGTGCTTGGTACCAGTCTTTTGCGAGTGCTGCTGCGTAGGCTGGGTATTGGTAGCTACTTATCAGTTCTAGTACGCGAAAAAACTGCGTACTGCTTGCTGCCGACGGATTTGTTGTCAGTAAATCGGAGAAGCTACCCGTATAAAAAATCGACATTGCGTCGTTGATTCGCCCTTCGTTTAAGGCGATTTGTGCGGTGTTGAGCTCGATTTGTCGATTTTCTCTTCCTTGAAAAGCTAAGTCAAAGGCGAGTTCGTTTTGATCTAAGTTTTGGAGAGTAGAGATGGTTTTTTGGCTAAAGTCGAGTCGTTGACTAGAACGTAGTTCGTTCTGCTTTGCCTCAATGACGTCGAGTAAACGCGTATGTTGAGTGGGTTCAAGTGCTAGCGTTTCGATCTGCAGTGCGCTGCTCGAAGAATCTAGGGCATAGTTCGCCGCTTCTGAGGTATTGTTTTGTGCTAAAGATAATTGCACGAGTTTACGGTATGCAGGCAGCGAATAGGCACTATTTTGTGCAAGACTGCGTAGTTCCATCACGTAAGCCGTGTTGCCGCGTTGTTGTGCGATTTCAGCTTCGTACTCTAGTGTTTTATGCAAACTTTCATCGAAGAGTGCCGCCGTTTTGAGTTCATCAATGAGGAATATGGCTTCATCAATTGCGTTGTTCCTCGCTAGAATATCAATGAGTAAGGTACTGGGAAGCCCAGCGTCGATATATTCTTGTGCGTACTGTAGTGCTTTGTTCTTCTCGCCGTTTTGGAAGGCTTGATCGATACGCAGCGCGTGCAACTTTATGGCTTTGGGCTTCTCTGCAAAGGCTTCGTCAATGAGATCTTGGGCAAGCTCGGTATTCCCGCTCTCTTGATAGGCTTCTGCTGTAGCTAGCACAGTGTCTAGATCCCATGCACCGCTCTGTTTAAGTTTTTGGATCAAGCTCGATGTAACTTGATCATCGCCAAGTAATATTTCGAGTATAAGGCTACGTCGTAGTAGGTCTGGCGACGGAAATTGCGACACGGCGAGTGAGCGACGATAGTATTGTAGGGCGCTTATATTCTCTCCGCGCTTGTCGTAGAAGCTACCCATCTCATATAAGGCGGGTCCAAGTACTGCGATGTTCTGTAAGTGGCGCTCTAATATGGGTTGAGCTAAGCCATTTTCACCTTCAACCGCGCGTATGTTGAGCAATTTTGTGAGTAGGTCACCTGCGTTTGGTCGCATAACCGCCATTTGCTCCCACACATTGAGCGCGCGTTGCCAATCTTCGATCTCCATCCAAGTGTAAAAGAGGTCCTCTAGCGCTGTGATCGTAAGCGGTTTTTGGCGGCTATAACGTTCTGAGAGCTCGAATATTTTATGCTTTGCGCCTTGGTCAATCGCCAGCGAAACTACGCGGCGGTACGCAATGCTTCGCAGTTCAGCGCTATCTGCGTTGATGAGTTTCTCGAAAAGGGGCGCAGCTTCATCGATGTATCTGCGGTTGGATAGTTCTTGCGCCAAAGCTAAAATGTTTTTCGTCTCATTTTCGCTTTTGGCGAAATCGGCGATTCTTGCCTTGGCTTCTTTTGTTTTGCCAAGTCCTAATAAAGCATAAATCTCGTAGCTCTTTGCGCTAGGCATAAGCTCAGCAAGGCTCCTAGCACGTGCAAAGGCGCGCTCTGCGCTCGCGTAGTCTTCTTGAGCGCACAGATGTACCCCTAAGTTTTGCAGCTCCAATACGTTGCTGCTCGCATGGATGTAGGCGTCGTATGCTTTAAAGGCTTGCGCACGGTAGCTTTGGCTGAGCACTGGCTCCCTACTTTGATGTGACAAGTACATACTGCTGTAATAATTACCCAAAACGACGAGCATTTCAGGATCGCTCGCGTAGCTCTTTGCTTGTTGGTTTACCCAATCTAAAGCCTCGCCCTCTCGCTTAAAGCGCCCAAGCGTTAAAATCGCAGATCGCGTGGCTTCGGCTTTGTTGTCAGAGTACTCAAGATATTTTGACAGGCTGTCGTAGACCATTTCGCCTTCGCCGCTGCGCAGCTGCAAGTCTGCTAAAGTGTAGTAAAAGCGTGGGTTTTTGGGATCGTATGCAATGGCGTTATGAGCCATGATGATGGCAAGTTTTGCAGAACCAACGCTTTGATCGAGGAATTCTATGACGTGTTCGTAAGCGCTTTTTTTATCGCTAGAAACGTCGATGGCCTTCATACAGGATTGGAGTGCAGCATCATCGTCACCGAGGCGAACGGCGTGTTGCGCGTTGAGTAAATGCGCCTCAAACTGCAGGCTGTCTTTCGTCAATAGTACTTTCATCGAGCGCTCAAATTGCTCGTGATATTGCTGTTTATCGTAGCTCCTAGCTATTTCTAACAACGCTTGAGCCTCATTATCACTGGCTTTGGCCCATGACATAAGCGTTTCAAAGGCGCGTTCCTCCGCTTGTTCATACTCGTAGGCTTTAGCCAAGAGCCAAGCGGCTTCTTTGTTTGCGGGTTCCTCTTTTATGACGCTAGCAAGGTAGAGCGCAGATTTTCGCCAACTATAGTGTTTTTGCGCTAACTTGGCTGCAGTGATACGAGTTTCGCGGACTTGCTCGTTTTTTGCCGCCGCTGTGGCTATGGCTTGATCGAGCATGCGTTCCATATCGTCGTAATCTCGGCTGTGTGCATACACTTGCGCTAAGTCCATCAAAAATTTGCTCTCAGCAGCGCCTAAAACAATGCGTTTTTCACCAGTGGCGCGTGCTTCTCTCCAGTATTGACGCGCGTTGTACCAATAAAAAATCTGCTCCAAGTTCTTGGCTTGTTCGTTCGGCTCGTTTGCCCACGCGTTAAGCAGAGCCTCGCGCTCCCGTACTTTCCCGAGCTGTTCGTAGGTACTGGCTAACTGCAACTTTATTTCGCCGTTCTGGGGGAACTTCGTTTGAGCGCGCTCAAGTATGCTACTCGCCTTGTCGGCATAGCCATTGGATGCCAAGGTTTTGGCTAAATCCACGTATTCGGGCGACGCCATAGGTGATCCAGCTTCGATCGCGACAATAGCGGCATCGACTTCTGTGGCTTTGCGTTGCTCAAGAGCTAGTTTTAAACGTTTGTGCGATGCGGAGCTAAGCTGACTCTGGGCGTAGTATTTTGCAGCAAGATCGTAGCTTCGCTCCAAAGCGTAAAAGTCCGCTATATTTTCGGCATATTGTGCTTTGTCCTCGCTAGATTGAGCCGCGGCGAGGTATGCGTCAAAGCGTTGTTGCGCATCATCGCGCTTTTGCAGTACATACTGGTATTTCCCCACCTGAAAGTCGCGGTATTGCGGGTTTTGCAGTGTTTCTAGTAGCTCTATGGCAGGGCGATATTGACCGTTTTGTGCTAATAATTCAGCGTAGCTCGCGGCAGATTTTTGGTATTCATCGCTGGAGCGCAAGGTTGCGTTTTGCTCAGCGCCTCGAAGGTAGCAACCGTATGCGGCGGCTGGATTTTGTTTAAGCGACTCTTTGCTAGCACGCTCATAGAGCGCTTGATCGTAGTCGCGGCGCGACTTTGATGTCGAGCGCAGGCGTTCGAGATCGCAAAATGCGGTCCAATCTTGCGCTAGCTCGTTGGCGGTTTGCAGAACGGCTAAGTTTTCGTCGGCGTTGTCGGAGAACGAGGCGGCAAGGCGCGCTGCGGCGATAGCTTGGGTGTGATTACCTTCGGCGATGTGCGTTAGGGCGATCAATCGATATATTTCAGCGTTCTTTGGCTCTTCTATAAGGATGCGCGCCGCGAGTTGTTTTGTCTTTTCGTAGTCTTTAGCTTCGTAGGCCTTCCACGCTGCGTTTGTACCAGCGCAAGACGTGTAAAATAAGGCGATTAATATGAAAAGCGGAATAATTTGCAAGAAATAACCGCGATTGTCTAAATTTTGTGCGCTTTCGCTATGTCGAGTGGATTCCATCATGTACCCTAAAAATATGCATATCGTAGCTATAAAAACACCTAATTTACTAGGTGTATGTCATGGTATCGCATGTTTTTTCTAGCTTTGCTAGTAGCAAACGATACTCTGATTCATGGTGACTACCGCCCTAAGGCTCGTCTAAGGGCTTGCGCACTTAAAATCCTTCCTCTTTGTAATATATTGATTTTATTGACTTTTATTTGGAAGCCTTGCTGGATATGCCTTGGGGGCAGGTTTGAAACCTGCCCCTACAGTAAAGGTACTCTGTTCTGTTGGGGCTAGCAGCCTTAAAAACCCGTTTGTGTGTAAAGTATTGAGCTAATTCTAGGATAAAGTCAAAGCCGCTTGCGGAGTTTTTTCTTTACTCAAAAAATAACTGTGATAGCATTTGCGCGCTGAATGTTGGGGGTGCGTTACATACAACTTTGGATTAATATGAATAAATTTATTTATTTTTCTTTTTTTGGCCACAACACTAGTGTTGGCATGCGACTTGCCCGATTTCCAGGAAGGTCCGTTTTGTCCACCTTTAGAAGATGGAATTTGTTGCCAGTATGAAGAAGACGGGATTTGCTTTGCCGATGAGCTTGTTTTTGGGGAACCATGTGAATGGAGTGAAGAGAATCGGCACGCGAGTAGCGGGCGTTGTTACGATGGTTATACTTGCACTATGCTTGATGAAACGTATCAATGTATTAAATCGGAATGCCCAGAGCACCAAACGGAATGCGGCGGTGAGTGCGTTAATCTTGAGACAGACAAAGAGCACTGCGGAGAGTGCTTTTTATCATGTTTAGGTGGCACGGAGTGTAGGAATGGGCGATGCGAGTCTGGCTGCATATTTGGCGAGGTCTTGTGTGATGGTAAATGCATAGATCCATACTTTGATCGCAAATACTGTGGCGCATTTAACCCCTGCTATGGGGAAGGTCGCGGCGAGGAGTGTCAAAGTGGGACTGTTTGTGCGGGGGGGAGATGTACAGTATCTTGTTTGGATATGCAGGTGCACTGTGGTGACGTATGTGTTGAACCAGAGAAGAACAATGAGTTTTGCGGTGCGTCGGGAGATTGTTTAGGCGAGAATGCTGGTGAGAAGTGTTTAAATGGAACGGTGTGTATCAATGGAGTTTGTGAATCTACTTGTTTGGATGGACAAGTGCTTTGTGAGGGCAAGTGTATAGATCCCAATACTAATAATATGTATTGTGGTGCGGTGTATGATTGTTTGGAATCTAATATGGGGATGATTTGCCCAAGCGGGACGAGATGTGAGAACGGACTTTGTATAATTTCTTGTTTAGCAAACCAAGTTCTTTGCGATGATAAATGTATAGATCCTGCGACGGATAACGAGTATTGTGGCGCGATGGATGGCTGCACTTCGGCTAGTAAATGTGAAGCAGGTATGATTTGCAAAGCAGGAGAGTGTACATTGTCTTGTAGTCAAGGTTTAAGTCTCTGTGACTCGAAATGTGTGGATGTCAAAACGGATCCAGCCCATTGCTCTGCATGTAATAAAGTTTGTAAAATTGCAAATGCAAGTTCAGTGTATTGTTCTGCTGGGGTGTGTAAAGCGGCGGCATGTGCTGCAGGGTATTTTCTTCATGCTGGTAAATGCGAAAAAAACACGGATACACAATGTGGGAGCAAGGGAAATAATTGTGCTAATTTAGCGGGTTGGGTGTATGGCATTTGTACTCCCGCAGGGGTGTGTGTGGCTACTGAATGCGAAGTGAATTATCATATTCAAGACAGGAGAAGTGTTGCTGACAGCTCCGTTTGTTGTGGTGCTTCTTGCGAGAATTGCTCAGATTATAGTGGCATGAATAATGTGCTTGATGCAAGTTGTGAGCGTGGGGTTTGTAAGCTGTTTTGCGAGTTTGCATATGCTAATTGCGATGATATTCCTGAGAATGGCTGCGAAGCAAGTACCTTTTATGATAATGATAATTGCGGTGGCTGTGGTATCGGGTGTGATGGTGGTACGTATTGTAATTTTGGAGTGTGTAGTTAAATACATATTCTCGTTGTAGTTTGTATTAACACAAGTTTACGGACGAAAATCTGTTTAATGCGATATTTTATGCTTTATTTTTGTGGGGAAGTGTCCCCCTACGTGTCAACCCCGCGCGGTGCGCGGGTTTGCCACTACCCCCTCCGCGGGGACACCCCGCGACGCCCCGTCCAGTTTTTACCAAAATAGTTAATGTAAAGCATGTAACGTCGGTCAAGCGTTTAAAAAAACTCAATAACTAGGGTGATACGCACAAAAAACTAGGGTGATACGCACAAAAAAGGTTTAAGAGCGATAATTTAGGGACGGAATTTAAGGGGTTAGCCCAAATTAATCAGACATTAAACGAAATTATTTGGGGGGTAGCGCAAGATCACCCGAAGCAGGCGACGCCAAGCGCATTTTTTTGCGTTGGTTTGGCGGCTAGCCGAAACAACGCAAAAAAAAACTGCGCTTGCAGGCGCATGGTGAGGGAAGCTTGCGCGTAGGGGGGCGAAAAGCCCCCCCACAGAGCGAAGATATTGTGGAGATTTGTGGATGTTTTGTGCCAAGTGAGGAAAGTTGTTTATGGCAATTTGCGCTTGAGCTTATATTGTGGTAGTTAGCGGAAAGTAATGCTATGCTCCCGGTGTTGTGTTGGGGGGGGGCTATGGAGTCTGCGTGTTTATTGGAGATTAGGATGAAGGGAATGACGGTACGCTTAGTGTTATCGGCGTTGCTACTCGCGTGTTTTGGTATGAGTGCAACGTTTGTTCAGGCGCAGGATGCTGCGTTTGAGGGCAAGAAGGAAACACAGCTAAAGGGAGCGAAGGAGCGCAAAAAGACTGAGCGCGAGACGCTTGAGCAGCTTGAGGGTTCGGGTCCGAAACTCGGCTTTGAAACGGATGAGATGGCTGCAGCGGCTTTGCAGGCTGAGAAGATTGAGCTTCAGGCGTCGGCGATTAAGAAGTTGAAGACGCGGATTAAGCAGACGGATGATGACGATCCTGCGAAACCTGAGTTGATGGAGCGTTTGGGTGACATGCTTTGGCAGCAAGGCAAGTACTACGAATTGCGCGCGTTCGATAAGTTGAATGAAGCAAGGCGTTTGAACGATGCGGGTCAAAAGGATGCGGCCAACAAGATGCATGAAGCTCAAAAGGCAGATGAAAAGACGTCGCGCGATTCACGCAATGAAATGTTGTCGCTTTATAGGGAAATTATTAAGTATTTTCCGGATTACAAGCAAATCGACAAGGTGCAGTATTACTTGGCGTTTAACTTGGCCGAGATGGGTTTTGCTGGCGAGGCGTATGAGCATTACTCGGGGATAGTGCGGGAACATTCCAATTCGCAGTATTTGGCTGATGCTTTTTTGGGTATGGCGGAGTACACCTTTACGATCGAAGAGGACATGCCGCTTGCGCTTCAGCAGTATCAAAAAGTTGTGAGCATAGACCCTAAAAGCAGCGCGGCTTCTTTTGCGATGTACAAGATGGGTTGGTGTTATTTTAACTTGGGCGAGCCTAAAAAGGCGTTGGCGCAGTTTGAGCTTGTCATTAAAGAGGCAGATGCTGCGGGTGCTTCGCAGCGACGTGGCGATATGCGCAAAGAAGCCTTGAAAGATTTGGTTAAGGCTTACAGCATGTGGACGGATGCGCGACCCGCTAACGCGCGCAAGTATTTTTCTAAGTTTGTGAAAACGGATGCAGAGCTCAACGAATTGATGGAGCGCTTGGCGCGCTTGTATGCAGAGGATGGGCAGACGTCAAACTCAAATTTTGTGTATAATGAACTTATAGCCAATAGCCCTGGAAAGTTCGACATTGTGCGCTACCAACACGAAATTATGCTGAACGTCGAGACGGAGAACGATCCGCAAAGTTTGGCTACCGAGCTGAACCGAACAGTTCGCCTGTTTGTAAAGGCGCGTGATGAGAAGTACGAGGGTGCGACAGCCGAAAAAGTAAAGACCGAGTATGATAAGCTTGAGGAGTACGCGCGTGAAACGGGTAAGTGGTATCACCAGACTTACCAAACGACGAAGAACCCCTTGTACTACTCTTTGGCGTTTGAAATTTACAAAGCCTATTTGGAGAGTTTCCCGGAGGCTAAGGATAACTACGAGATTATGTACTACTACGCTGACATGGCGTTTTTCCGTAAGAACTACGCGATAGCCGCCCAAAGCTATGAGCGAGTGCTCGATATCAATGAGAAGGGCGAGTTTAGTAAGGAAGCAGCACATGGTGCGGTTTTGGCATACCACGAGTTGATCAAGTCTGCGGATGATGATTCTTGCCCGCCAGCGCCAGAACTTGCAGCGGACGCGCCTCCCGCACCGATTGCAGAATGTCGTTTGAAGTTCATCGCGGCGAGTAAGCGCTTCTCGAAGATCGACACGAGCGAGGAGTATGCGATCAATAGTAAGTACGAGGCGGCAAAGATTTACTATGACTATAACCACCTCGATGAGGCGGCGCCATTGTTTAAGGAGATTACGCAAGAGAACCCGAAGCACTCTTTGGCCATATACTCTGCGAACCTTTTGCTTGATATTTACAATATGAAGCAAGATTACGAAGGGATGTGGGAGGCGATCAAGGAGCTGAAGGCGAACAACGATTTGATGAACAATCCCGATCCCGCAACTCCAGAATTGGTGGCACTGCTCAATGGCTCTGAGGAGCACTTGGCTTTCAAGATGTGCGAGCAGAAGGAGCAGGGCAAACTTTGGGAAGCGGCTGCGCTTTGTTACGAGGCTTTTGCCAAGAATTATCCCAAATCGCCAGATGCTGTGAAGGCGCTGTGGAATGCTAGCCAGGACTGGGAGAATGCATCCGAGGTCGGTCGTGCTATTGACGCTCGCGTTTCGTTGTTAACGGGTAAAGAGTCGGAGGCTTCGCAGGCTTTAGCGCCGCGCGCGATGTATGCGATTGCTCAGAACTATCACGGTATCGCGGTGTTTTCGGAAGCGGCACGTTTTTACGAAATGTTTGTTAAAAACTTCCCCACTGATCGCGAAGCCTGTGTAGCGATTGGCGAGAAATCGGCAGATCCGTGTGCGAAGCTAGCGCTGCAAAACGCTGCGGTCTTCCGCTCTGGTTTGGGAGAGTATGAGAAAGCGGTAGAGAACTACGACTTGTTTGCTCGCATGTATCCTAGGGATAAGACAGAGATGGCGACACTGAAGTTCAACACTGGTCGTATTTATTTTGATCAGAAAGAGTACGACAGGGCTATCGATCGCTTTAATGACTACTTACGCAACTTCGCGAAATTTGGTAGTGCGGGCAGGCGCGTAGCAGCCTACACCGCAATTGGGCGTTCCTATTGGGCAAAACGCGACTATCGCAGTGCACAGAAAACCTTCGAGAAGGCGGAGAAGACATTTGAGGAGCGTGGGGTACAGAACTGGTTAAAGACGGCAGAGGCTGGGGAGTTACAATTAGCGATGGACGCGGGGGCGGAGGCTCGTTTCATGCGCGGTGAGTTCATCTTTAGTGAAGCTATGGCGGTACAGCTGTTTAACGAAAACATCTCACCGCGTAACATGGACAGCCACCTCAAGCAGCAGATCCAAAAGAAACTCGCCTTAGTAAAAGAGGCGCAGCCTATTTATTTAGACGTTATTAACCGCTTCTCTAGCCCTCGCTGGGGTTTGGCCTCATTGGTTCGACTTGGCATGCTCAACCACGATATTGCTAACCAAATCGGCAACGCACCGATTCCTAAGCAGCTAACGGAGGAGCAGGGCTTAATTTATGAAGATATTTTACTTGGTTATGCTAGCCAGTTCGAGGAAGAAGCGATTCAGTACTACGTCTTTGCCGTGAAGACTGCTGAGGAAACGGGTTGGTTTAGCGAGTACACAACTGAGGCACAGAGACGACTCTTTGACTTACGTCCTTTAGAGTACCGCTCTGCTTCCGAGATTAAGGCGCAGCCCAACAAGGCGATTGTCACATGGAATCAGTCTAGGTTCTATAGTGATATTGATGAATTGCGCGGCAAAGTCGTGCGTGAGCGCCGTAAGGTTATCACTGAGCAGGATGTAGAGAACGTCGAGAAGGCCATGACTGAGGATGAGGCAACCGTAGGTGCGACGAATTAGCTTGTGGGTGCGCAATGGCGATGGTGATCGCCTAGTTGTGCCCGCAAACAATGCTATCGCTTTGATACTATGTTTTTGGATGAGGAAATAGGAATGAATGAGAAGTCAAAAATAAGTCGCGCCAGTTCTTTTAAACCGATTGTGTTGGCCGTTGCGTGCGTGAGTTTGCTTTGTTTGAGTGCTTGTGCCGGGAGCAAGTCAGGTGCAGGTGCAGAGAGTGCAAGTTCGGCGACAACAACGGTTGTTGAAGGTGGCGGAACGAAACGAACCGCTGTAAAGGATAGCGCTATTACGCTTTTTGAAGAGGCGATAGCGGCTAGCACTAGTGATCCTGAGAAGGCAAAGTCTTTGTTGCAAAAGGCGATTTCTGAGGACAAGGGTTTTGCGGAGGCTTGGTTTAATCTTGGTGTTTTACATGAGCGAAGTGGCCAAAAGGATGAAGCTGTTAAGGCTTACGAAAAGGCAAGCGCACTTCGCCCTGAATGGCCAGACCCTTACGTTAACCTTGGCGTAATCTACGTTAAACAGGGTAAGGAAGCAGAAGGCGAAAAACTGTTTCTCAAGGTCGTTGACGATAAGAACGGCTTAGATCCCTACAACGCTCAAGCTAACCTCAATATGGGGATGCTCTATCGAAAACGTGGTGTGGAGATTATCGATCGCGATTCTGGTGGTGTCGAGCCCGAGTTCAGCATGAAGGCTACCGATAAGGGCGTAATCAAGAATAAAGAAGCCAACAGCATGTTTATCGAAGCTGTACGCTACGTTCGCCGTGCGCTCGCTGGAGACTCAAACAACATATATTGCTACGAAAATCTAAGCGCTATTTATTATATGATGAACAGTTTAGAGGTTGCGCGACTTGTTAACGATCAAGCGATTCAAAAGCAGATCGAGCGCAATGCAGAGCTAGACGAGCAACTCAAAGCAGGCACTATTTCGCAGTTTGACCACGACGCGAAATACATCAGCGACAAGAGCATGGGCGCGGTTTACAACACTTCGGGCTTAATATATTTGGCTAATGGCCAAGTGGCGCTTGCGAACGCGGAGTTTAAGAAGGCCGTAGCTGTTGATCCTGGGCTAGTCGATGCTTGGCTTAACGTTGCTGGAATCGCTGTTAACGTGCAGGATTACACGACGGCATATGATGCGTACAACAAGGTTTTGGCACTTGAGCCTGATAATACAGAAGCTTATCTCTCTAAGGGTGTTGCCGCGCGTGGCTTGAATAAACTCGATGAAGCTGAGACTATTTACCGCGACATCAAAAAGAAGAATCCCAAATACGTCGCAGCAGCTTTTAACTTGGCCATACTTTATCAGGAGTATTATCTCAAATTAGAGGAAGCCAAGAAGATGCTAGAGGATTTTATCGCAGATCCCGAAGCACAAAAGCAGATCCCTGGACGCGTTAAGGAAGCGCAGACGCGTGTAAAGCAGATCGAGGATATCTGGGCAGCCAAGAAGAAGGCTGAGGAAGACATGGCTAAGATGCAAAAGATGATCGAGGAAATGGAGAAGCTGCAGAAAGAGCAAGAAGCTGCTGAGCCGCAGTAGGACTCTTGAACAAGCAAAAAAAAGGTCGAGTTTACTCGACCTTTTTTTTGCTGCGCTCGGCGAGCGCACGCTCTAAAAAGGCTCTGGGGGCGTGGACAAGATAGAGATGGCGCAACTACTGCCATACCTAAAAGAGCACGCTCCAGAAATCCGTCAAAGCCTTATGGACGGTACATACCGTCC
>JBBAEA010000079.1:0-17214 GCA_041656175.1 Bradymonadales bacterium
CAGCAGATATTACGACTGTAACAACGACATTCGAGACGGTTGCGAAATATCCGAGGCAAACCACCACGTTACGAGCTGCACAAACTGCGTTAGTGGCTGGGCAAACTGCGATGGGGACTGGGCAAACGGCTGTGAAGTAAACTTGAGTTCACTCGGAATGACGAGCTGCACAAACTGCGTTAGTGGCTGGGCAAACTGCGATGGGGACTGGGCAAACGGCTGTGAGGTAAACTTGAGTTCACTCGGAATGACGAGCTGCACGAGCTGCGCTAGCGGCTGGGCAAACTGCGATGGGAACTGGGCAAACGGTTGCGAAGTAGATTTGAATACACGCAAAATGGCAAGTTGTAATTCTTGTGTCGCGGGCTGGGGCAACTGCGATGGGAACTGGGCAAACGGTTGCGAAGTAGATTTGAATACACGCAAAATGGCGAGCTGTAATTCTTGTGTTGCGGGCTGGGGCAACTGCGATGGAAGCTGGACAAACGGCTGCGAAGTAGATTTGAATGCACGCAAAATGGCGAGCTGTAATTCTTGTGTTGCAGGCTGGGGCAACTGCGATGGGAACTGGGCAAACGGCTGCGAGTTGTATCTCTTGGGCAACGATTATAACAATTGCGGCGCCTGTGGCCGAAATTGTAACGATAACAACGCGTGTACCCAAGGCGACAAATGCGTGAACGGCGCTTGCGTGGCAGGTACGTTAAAAACCTGTACAAACCCCGTGTGTCGCAAAAACGCTCGCTGCAACCCGAGCACAGGCGCCTGTGTAAGTGACGTTGTAGCCGACGGCACGCATGCAAGTGGCGCAATAGTTAACCGTTGTTGCGGCGGCGTTTCTGTAAACATTAGCAACAACTCAAGTCACTGCGGCGGCTGCGGTCTCGCATGCGCCACTGGCCGTACCTGCTCACCTAGTAGCAATACTAGCTGTGGCTCTACTCGCCAGAGCGGAAGATGCACATGTGTCGCCAACACTCAATGCCCTAAATCGCAAATATGTCGCACCAGCAGCCCATACGCCAATCTCTGCGCTCCGCGCTCCTCGGCCGAATGCGCTTCTGGGCAAAACTATGAGAATCTCTCTGGCTGCCCAAACCTATGCTACTATCCCTAAACTTTAACTACACGCATGCCAGTCTTATGGCGACCTATCCTTATCGGCCATAGTCTTATAGACCGCTTCAACGCTAACAAATGCATCGAGCTGCTCCTTTGTCACGAGGCCACTTTCGAGCAATTTCTCGCGCACCGTCTTGCCCTCCTTGATCGCTTCTTCACCGAGCGCACACGCGCGGTCATAGCCAATGAGCGGCACCATTGACGTTATGACACTGGTCGACGCCTGCACGTTTTCTTTACATCTCTCAACATTAGCTTGCATTTCATCCACGCAGAGCTTGTAAAACATAACACAAGCTTTTTTTAGCAGCTCCAAATCATTGAGCAAACAATCCCCAATGAGCGGCAAATACGCATTCAACTCCATATTCCCACTACTCGCCGCAACGCTAATCGTCGTATCATGCCCCACAATGAGCATGCACACCTGACTCATCGCCTCGGTAATCACGGGGTTGACCTTGCCTGGCATAATCGATGAACCAGCTTGCCGCACTGGAAGTCTAAGTTCCCCTATTCCCGCCTGCGGGCCCGACGACATAAAGCGTAGGTCAGATGCGATCTTCATCAAACTGAGCGCGCAGGACTTCAGTGCGCTACTCACCAACACATAAGCATCCAAGTTTTGCGTAGCATCAACCAAATCATGCGCCTGCACAAGAGGCAGCCCCGTAATTGATGCCAAAACTGGCACCACCCCGCGCACGTACTCGGCACTTGCGCCGATCGATGTACCAATCGCCGTACCGCCTAAGTTTAGCACAAACAGGGCTTCTTTTGCTCGCTCCAAGCGCGCCGCATCCCGCGCAATCACTTCGCTATAAGCCTTCATTTCTATGCCAAGCGTCGTCAAAACTGCATCCTGAAACTGCGTCCTCCCCATTTTTACAACGTCTTTAAACGCCCTACTCCGCCTCCTAAAGCTCTGCTCAAGCTCCAAAAGCTCCGCCACGCAAGCGTCAATTAGCCACACAAGCGCTAGCTTCAACGCCGTCGGACACACATCATTCGTAGACTGCCTAAAATTAATATCATCAAGAGGCGAAACTATTTGATATTGCCCCAGCTCCTTTCCCATCATTTGCAACGCCCGGTTGGCTAAGACCTCATTGACATTCATATTCAACGAAGTACCCGCACCGCCTTGCAAAGAGTCCACACAGACCGCATCATCAAGCGCCCCCTCCTGCATCTGCTTTGCCGCCTCAATAATCGCCCGCGCCTTTCTCTCATCATCCTTCCACGCGCCCAAACTATGCGAACACTCCGCACACGCCCGCTTCACCGCCCCCATCGCCCTTATCCACGCCGAATGCACGCGCCTCCCCGTCAAAGGAAAATTCGCCAAGCTCCGCTGCGTGTGCACGCCCCAAAGCGCGTCCGCATCAATCTCAAGTTCGCCAATAATATCGTGTTCCCAACGTTTCGCCATCACAGTATCCTTTAATATGAGCCCTAAAAAACTAACAACATTCCCCCAAACAGCAAACGTAACAGAACATAGCGATATTCCAGCACGTTAAAATGGATATTACTTGTAATTGTCAATTTGCACAGCCTTTTTGGGTGGGGGGATTACCCCCCTACGCGCAAGCTTCCCTCATGTTCGGTGGCTTCGCGCATGATTTTATGCTTTGTATGCGCTCAATCCGCGCATCCAAAGCATAAAATGCGCTCAGGCACCGCTCCTTCGGGCGATCTTGCGCTACCCCCCTTCATGAGTTAGCGTTTTCACAAAAATAAAGCCAAAACCACGTCTCTGCATGAGCAAAAAAGCGATCTTGGCTTCGTACACTCAACATTGGAGCTACCGATATATTGGGGCTAGCCCCCCCAAAGCCCCTCCAAGAACCTCGTTTTTATCAACTCTGCGCGTAGCGAAACTCTAGCGCTTCATCTCTTAACTCCGCATACACCGTACTCCCCGAGGGGATTGGGGTTGCAAGCAAATACTTGGCGAGCGGATTTTGCAGCTCTCGTTGTATAGCGCGCTTGAGCGGGCGAGCACCGTAAACGAGGTCTGTGCCTTGCTTAGCTAGCCAATCGAATGCGTCGGCTGCAAGGGATAACTTCAGCGATTTTGCATCAAGTAGCGCCTGCACACGTTTTAGTTGAATGCTCAAAATACTGCGGATTTGCTCACTACTGAGTGGTTCAAAGCTTATGATTTCATCGACACGATTGAGAAATTCTGGTTTAAATAGCCGCTTCATCTCATCGAGGGCTAATTTTTTTCGGCTCTCAAAGTCGATGTCCGTATTTTGTAATAAGCTACTGCCCACATTACTCGTCATAATGAGCACCGTATTTTTGAAATCGACAGTGCGTCCTTTGGAGTCGGTTAATCGCCCATCATCGAGGATCTGCAACAGAATGTTAAAGACGTCGGGATGCGCTTTCTCTATCTCGTCAAAGAGAACGACGGCGTATGGTTTTCGACGCACGGCCTCGGTCAAGAAGCCACCTTCGTCATAACCGACATAACCTGGTGGGGAACCAATCATGCGAGAAGCAGCGTGTCTCTCCATATACTCGCTCATATCGAGCCTTATCATGCTGTGCTCGTCGTTAAAGAGCACATCTGCTAATGCGCGCGCCACCTCGGTTTTTCCCACACCAGTTGGCCCTAAGAATATAAAGCTACCGACGGGTCTACCAAGGTCTTGAAGCCCAGCGCGCGATCGCCTCACGGCATCGCAAACGGCGTTGAGAGCTTCATCTTGCCCAACAACGCGCTCGCGCAAGCGATCTTCGAGATTGAGGAGTTTTTCTACATCGCCTTCGAGCATTTTTTGCACAGGAATCCCCGTCCATTTTGCCACGATGGCGGCAATATCAGAGGCGCGCACTTCCTCCTTTAAGAATGAAGTACCTTCTTGGTTTGCGCGTTTTAATGCTTGGTTCGCCTCTTCAATACTACGCTCAATTTCGGGAATTTTGCCGTAGCGAAGTTCCGCAGCTTTATTGAAGTCCCCTAGCCTTTGCGCGTTTTCGGATGCGATACGTAGGTCGTCGCGATTTTTTCGCAAATCCTTGATGTTCTGTAACGTTTCTCGCTCCTTTTTCCATTGTAGTTTCATGCTTTCACAGCGTTCGCGCATGTTTGCTATTTTTTCCTCAACGCCCGCAAGCTGTTTTTGGGAAGCCGCATCCTCTTCTTTGAGTAGCGCTTGGCGCTCAATTTCGAGTTCGATAAGAGCGCGCTCCAACTCATCGATAGGCGTAGGAAGGCTCTCTACCTCCATTTTGAGCTGTGCCGCCGCTTCATCCATTAAGTCAATGGCTTTATCGGGTAAAAATCTATCGGCAATATAGCGCTTCGATAGCTGAACTGCGGCAATAACGGCGCCGTCCGTAATGTGTATGCCGTGGTGAATTTCGTAGCGCTCCTTAATTCCGCGCAAAATCGTGATCGCGTCATTTTCGCTGGGTTCATCCACAAGCACGGGCTGGAAACGCCGTTCTAAGGCGGCATCTTTTTCGATGAGTTTGTACTCGTTAAGCGTGGTTGCCCCAACACATCGCAGCTCTCCCCTCGCGAGCGCTGGCTTTAACATATTCGAAGCATCCATCGCGCCCTCGCCGCCACCCGCGCGCACCAACGTATGAAGCTCATCGATAAACAAGATCACCGATCCATCGGCAGCCTCGATCTCGGCTAATACTGATTTGAGGCGTTCCTCGAATTCACCGCGGTATTTGGCGCCAGCAATGAGCAGACCAAGATCTAGGGCTAAAACGCGTTTGTTCTTGAGCGATTCGGGAACGTCCCCCGCGGCAATACGCTGTGCAATCCCCTCTGCCACCGCAGTTTTACCCACACCGGGCTCACCAATAAGTACGGGATTGTTCTTAGTTTTTCGCGATAAAACCTGTAATGTGCGCCGGATTTCGTCGTTTCTGCCAATAATCGGATCGATCTTCCCATTTCGTGCGTCTTGCGTTAAATCGCGAGTGTATTGCTTGAGCGCTTCAAAGGTGGCCTCGGGGTTTTCGCTGCTAATGCGTTGGTTACCGCGCACATCTTGTAGAGCCACCAAAACGTTTTCATGTCGAATGCCTAAGCCTTCGAGAACCGCCCGAGCTTCGCAAGCTGTGGAGAGCATGGCCAACAAATAATGTTCGGCAGAGATATAATCATCTTTCATTTTATGGGCGATTGCTTGAGATTCCCGCATGATATTCGACAAATCTTTAGAAATGCCGACATCCGCGCCGCGCACTATAGGATACTTCTGCATCGCTATCTGCGCCGCAGCGGTGATCTGCTCTGGCTTGTAGCCCAGTCTCTCAAAAATCGACCTAGCCACGCCCTCTTGTTTAGCGAAAGCTAAGAGCAAATGAATGCTTGTGATTTCGTTGTGTTGCGCGGCGTTAGCTATGTTTTGTGCCTCTTGTATCGCCTCGCGTGATTTGATCGTTAAATTGTCTAAACGCATAAATTACCTCCATAAAGTAGAAGTCCATAACAAGCTTAAAGCTATGCACCAATTTGGGGGAGGCAAATGAAGAGAGCGGGAGATGGCGCAAAATTGCCAAGAAAAAAGGGCGACCTTAAAGGCCGCCCTACAATGGCTTAAGAGCTCAAACTTTGGTTTACGAAAACGCGCGCATAAGCACTACTTCAGAATTTCTTTTATACTAGTGGCTAAACCTGTGACGCTAGCAATATTGGAGGGAACGATGATTTTGGTGGCGTTCCCGTAGGCTGCGTGTTGGAAGGCTTCGTAGGCTTGTATGGTAAGAACGCTGTCGGAGGGTTTAGCTTCATTAAGTAAACGAATACCTTCGGCTTTTGCTTTATATACGAGCATGAGTGCCTCAGCCTCACCTTCGGCTTCGCGGATCCGTTTTTGTCGTTCTGCCTCAGCGTTAAGTATAGCGGCCTCCTTGTTACCTTCTGCGTCCATAATTCTTGCTGCTCTGCGGCCTTCGGCTTCGAGGATGGCGGATTGTTTTTCTCCTTCGGATCTAATGATGGCCTCGCGTTTTTCACGATCCGCCTTCATTTGTCGATCCATGGCTTCTTTAATTTCGCGTGGTGGGGTGATATTTTTGATTTCGACGCGCGAAACCTTGATTCCCCACTGATCTGTGGCGCGATCGAGGTCGGCTGTAATTTGTCGGTTGATGGAATCACGCGAAGTGAGGCAGCCTTCGAGGTCGAGGTTGCCGATGATATTTCGCAGGGTTGACGTGGTCAGTGTGTTCATCGCGACGATGGGGTCTTCGACGCCGTAGCTGTAGAGTTTGCTGTTATTGACGCGGTAAAAAATAACGGAATCGACGGCGATAGTAACGTTATCTTTAGTAATGACGGGCTGTGGCTCGAAGTCGCAGGTTTGCTCTTTGGTGGAGACTTGTTTTGCAATTTTGTCCAGCACAGGGATGAGCAGGTGCATGCCCTTTTGCCAAGTCGCATGGTAAACCCCGAGACGCTCTACGACGTATTCTCGCGCTTCAGGTACTATGCGAATACGTGATACAAGGTAGATGCCGAGGAGGAAAATAAGAGCCAGTGGTATGTAAAAACCCATAAAAAACCTCAATTTCTTTGTCTTACAAAGGGATAGAGTAAAAAAAACGACAAACGCAATATTTTAACTAGTGTTCGCTCTTTAAGCATCGCTTTCGTGCTGGAGCGAGTCCTCGAGGGGGTAGCGTGGGATCGCCGAGAAAAATTCGTTGTGAACGCATGTTGTGCGTTGGATTGGCGAATAGCCGATACAACGCACAACATTTTGCGTTCACAGTCGAATTTTGCGAGGAAGCCCACGCGTAGGGGGAGACTTCCCCCCCATGTAAATTTTATCAATCTCCAGAGCGAATGGGGTCGGGCTCGACAACGCAGACCGCGCTTCCAACCTGTAGAATAATGACGGCTGCGCCTTCGGCAATGGGTGTGTCGCTTGCGGATTTTGCGGTCCAGTAGTCGCCGTCGACGCAGATTTGGCCGATATTTTCGATATTTGAGATGCGTTGAGTAACGATGGCGCTTTTACCAGCAAGTGCATGTTTGGCGACAACTTCGGTTTTGTCGCCTTTGTTTCCAACGCGAATGATGAAGTGGCGAAAGAACCAAAGAGTTGCGATGCTAATGGCAATGGCAGTGCCAATTTGTAGCCAGAGCGGGGCTCCTAAAAGGGCGAGTAATAGAGCGGCAGCGGCGCCGATGGCGAACCAGACGCTTACCAGCGTTGCGGTTGCGAGCTCAGCGACAATAGTGAAGGCGAGTATGGCTGCCCACACGATGCTCTCAGCGTTGTTTTGTAGAAATTCCATGCTTAGACCCTTTATTGTTCGGCGCACTAAGCGCGCTGTTAGGAGCAAATCTAAGAATAAACGTTAATTTAGTCAAGCATCTGAAGGTGATTTTGTGCTACAACTTGAAGCTAATTGGACGATATGCTATAATGTTGACGGTTGTTTGTGGGGGTAAGACAGGGTCAATTGGAGTACGGAATGCGCCAGACTTGTTACAAGTTGTTTTTTACATCGCTAGTGTTTTTCTTTGCTGGCTACGCTTTTGCCGAAAACATTATTGTTCAGGTGGATTATGGTGCTTTTCAAGCGCCAGCCACAGATAAGCTGTTTAGCGAAATTAGTATTATGGATCCGCGCATAGAAATGCCAGAGCCTTGGTTGCAGGCGCGAATGCTATTAGAAGCCTTTCCAGATGTAGCGGTTCCCGATGTCAGCGAGGCGAAGGTCTTGTTTGTGCAGGGGAAGGAGGCCTATTTTAATGGCGATTTTGAAGATGCGGTAAAAAAGTTAGAGGGGGCGCTTGATTTGGTGGAAAAAAACATCATCTGGATGACCTTAGCCCCTGGTTTTTCTGACGATGTTTTTGAGGGCGGGGCTTATTTATTGCAAATTTATCTTTACGGTTTGGACGATGCAGATTCGTTAGTAAAGAATATCGATCGCATCATTCGCTTATTTCCCACGCGCGAACCTAAGGGCGACTATTTTCCGCAAGAGCTCGCCGAGCAATACAGAGAGCGTATGCCCAGCCAACGTTTGGGCCACAATTTAAAGGTCGAAACGAGTTCGGAGTGCGAGACGAGGCTTAACGGACAGATTATTCCACCAGAAATGGCGAAAGACGGCATCAAATTGTATAGTGGTACCTACGCAGTTTCCAAAACATGCGGAAACCAAATAGTTCGCGCTTTTGTTGTGCCCATTTACAGCTCTGAAACGGTGAATTTTGAGGATGATTTTTCACGTGCCTTTACCTACCCTCGTAACAAAGTTCTCAGAGCGACGGCTAGCAACCTAACGATGGACATACTCATTTCGCACTTGGCGCTTATCGGCAAGCGCGTTGGTGCCAAGCATATTATTGGTGTTGGCATGGCGCCCGAGGATCATCCCTTTATGCCCGAAGGCTATACTGCGATTTTGGTCGATGTCGAGGCAGAAGAAGGAATACGTGCTAGGGCAGCAAAGCAAGCGGAGTTAATTCCACCTGATAACATGAAAGACTTCGTAAATTCGTTATGGACAGGTGACTCTTATACAAAACTTACCGAAAGCGCGACATCTCGCCCCGTACTCAATGCTGGAATAGCGCTAAGCTACATTGGCGGCGCCACTCTGATAGCTGCTACGACCTTGGCTGTTTTTGCCAAAAAAGAGAACGAAAACTACACAAAACTCAACAAAATTTACGAAAACCGCGCCTCTGATGGAAAGCTGAAGGAAAGCATTCAAAGGCGAGATAGGCTCTCTTTGTCGGCTGATATTATGTTTGGTATAAGCGGTGGGCTGCTTGCGGCTGGAATAGCGATGATTGTGACGGATGTTATTCTCTACAAGAAAAAAGCCAAGAACAATCTTTTTTACTCAGCCTTTGATTTTGGCATATCCATACAGCGTGACGCACTGCAGTTCGGCTTAGAGTACAAATTTTAAGTTTTTTGAAGAACTTTGAGCGAATCAAAAACAATGAAGCTAGCAACGTCGTCATAGCTTTAGGGAACATCTGAGCTATCGTGGCTAGCACCCCAAATCTCTTTTGAGAGCCACGCTCTTTGGATATTGTTTTTAACGTAGCATCTTGGTTTTATTCTCTTCTTTTAAGCCAGCCAATTTTGCCATGAGCGGTTTTTCTTTATACGCTTTTAAGGCGAATTTTGATTTATATTTGAGTAGTAACTCCGCTAAACTCCGATAATTTGAAATACTGGAAATAGCTCGTCGTTTCATTTAAACTCAATGACGCATCGTGTGGTGCGTACGAACATAAATTGAGTGGAACCCATGTTATCAAAAAAGACGTCGTTTTTTACATGTTTATTGCTCTGCATTTTCTGTTATTTACCGAATGCTATCGCCCAAGAGTTTGATTCTCGCGCATTTTATCCGATTGCAGGTGCAAATGGTGCATTTTCGGTGGAATCTTCAGAAGCGATCCCGCACCTTAACTACAATGTAAAACTCATGACGGACTACGCCAATCGGACGCTGCGCTTTAACTGTGGTGAAGATTGCGAAGCGCGCCTTGAGCATCTTGTAAGTATGAATCTGGGAGCGGCTTTAGGCGTATTGGATTTTTTAGAATTTGGTTTAATGCTTCCCATCATTCCTTATGAAGCTTATAATAAGACGTATAAAGAGCTTGATATATACGGAATTGCTAAGCCACAACGCGGTTATATTGGTGATATGCAAATCCGCGTGAAAGGGCGTATTTTAGATAGAGAGAGTTACGGCGGTTTTGGCTTAGGTGCTGGCTTAATTTTAGGTCTTCCCACGGGTCAAGATGAAGCTTTTGTCGGTGATGGTTTTGTGACTGCTCGCCCCTACTTTGCCTTGGATTACGGCATAGGTCCTGTTGAAATGTTTTTAAACCTCGGATTTAGCTTGCGGCAGCGTTCTCGATTTTTGGACTACGAACTTCGACACGGATTTAACTACGGCTTTGGTATAGTGTATCATGCGATCAAAGATGTTTTGGATATAAAGGGAGAGGTTTTTGCGGAAACGCCGATGAGTTCGAGGGCTAAGCAGAAGTATCATAATAATGCGGAGTGGTTGCTGGGTTTAAAGTGGATGACCAAGGTCAATGTACATCTCACCGCGGGAGCGGGTATGGGCATTGGCGACGGTGTGCGCAGCCCACGCTACCGCGTTCTCTTTGGCTTGGAGTACCAACCTCTACACAAAGATACCGACAAAGACGGCATTTACGATGACGACGATGAATGCATAAACGTTCCAGGACTCGCCGAGTACAAGGGTTGCCCCCACCCCGATCAAGACGAGGATGGCTGGTGTGATGAATGGATTCAGGATCCATATTACGCTGAACTCTTTTCTTGCAAGATGACGGATTTATGTCCAACAACGGCGGGTATTGATGATTATCAAGGTTGTCCAGAAGCAGATAGCGACAAGGACGGTTGGTGTGAGGAGTGGGTTGATGATGAACAGCTCGCGCAAACGCTATCTTGCAAGATGACAGATCTTTGTCCCACCATTTCGGGTATTGATAAGAATCGCGGCTGCCCAGACTCCGATACTGATCAAGATGGCTGGTGCGATGAGTGGGTAGACAGCGATGAGTTAGCAACGATTTTTGAGTGCAAGCGAACGGATCTCTGTCCACTGCTCAAGGGCGAAGACGAGTTCCAAGGCTGTCCTAATCCAGACGCCGATAGCGACGGAATTTGTCACCCCTTCGTCGAGGAATTGAACCTTGCTGCGCACTTCCTATGCACTGGCGTAGACCTTTGTCCAGATGTTGCAGAGGACTTTGATGACTTCCAAGACGATGATGGCTGCCCAGATTTCGACAACGATAACGATGGAATCTGCGACCCTTGGGTGAGTAAACTGCCTGATCCTTCTATATATCCGTGTAGAGGCATAGACATGTGTCCAAACGAACCCGAAACCATCAACGGCTACAAAGACGACGACGGTTGTCCCGATAAAGGGCGTCAAATCGTTATCGTCACGGAAGATCGCATTGAGATTAAGGACAAAGTCTTTTTTGACACGAACAAAGCGACGATAAAGAAGAAATCCTTTAGCTTACTTGACCAAGTCGCTCTTACGATCTTAGCGCACCGCGATATAAAGCACGTCGTCGTTGAGGGGCATACCGATGATAGAGGAAAGCGCGATTACAACCTAGAACTAAGCCGAGAGCGCGCAAAATCGGTCATGGATTTCTTGATTTCTAGAGGCGTAAGCGCTGATCGATTATCGCACCTTGGCTACGGGCCTGACAAACCCTTGGATCCTGCTAAAACACGAGCAGCGCGCGCGCTTAATCGCCGCGTGGAGTTCATGATATCGAAGTAGCTTTGTTTGAGCTCTACCCGCTTTTTCTCCCTCAAAAGGGCAAGAGCGGGTTCCGATCTTCGAGGGTTTTAAACCCTCTTTTTTGTAGGTAGATTATGGCTAAGAAGAGGAAAGCAGATTCTTTAGAAACGACGGATATTTCGGCGCAAGGCGAGAACGAAAAAGAACAGAAGAAGCAAAGCCCCGGCAAAACAGCTACTGCGCAAGATGCGAAAAGCACAAAAGCGTCCACAAGCACAGAGAAGCCAAGTCCCTCTAAATCGAAGCGCAAAGACAGCAAAGAGAGAGAAGTAACGCTAGAATCTACAAACGCAAGCGAAGAGAAGAACGACGCTAGTAGCAGTAAAGCAGTAAAAACGAAGCGCAAAAACAACGCTAAAAAAAGCGACGAAGCCCTTAGCACTGAAAACGACGCAGAAGAGAGAGAAAAAGCTAAAACGCGCTCTAAGGCTAAAATCAGCCCAGCTACGCAAAGCGTTGAAAAAGCGGCTTTGGATGAGACGCAAGATGCGTTGGATGATACGCAAGATGAAATCGCGGAAAATCTAAAAAGGCCCCCCAGCGCCGCTACGATGGCTTCACTTTATGCGCCAACAAAAAAGCTGAGTTTTGTGCTAAAAGCTGACGAAGCCGAGGATGGAGTACAAAGTGTACACGCCAGTTTTGGAACAAGCGCAGTCCCTAGTACAGACGAGGACAAAACATCCGAAAGCTCAAATGCCGCTCAAAACACACCCAAGTTGCTCCCTAGCTGGCTAAACGCACGAGAAGCAGGCGACGGTGAGGATGAGCAGCTAGAAGCCGTCTCTCCTCGTTCGGCGCAAGATTTTTCGCAGGATCCCTTCGCCATTCGTGGAGAGGCAAAGTTCCCGTTTCGTATTATCGGAAACGTCCATCACCGTGGCGCAAAACTTCGGTGTATCGATAAAGCGCTACCCTCGTATTTAAACATAAGCGACCCCATCGAACGCGAGCGTGCGCATATTACCGCACATTGTGAGCACGTCTTGGTTTTGATCAAAGACTGGCTCGATAAGCTTGAGCACATCGAGAATTACCCGCCCTCACCTAACCTCTTGTCTCCACGACAATATCGGCTAGAGATTTTTGAGAATATTTTCAGCACTAACTTTGCACGCGCAGAGGCACATGATTTCTTACTACCCGATCAAAGGTTAGCGCAAAAGTACGGTTTGCACATGAGAGAGCTGATTGTTCTTTGGATCGTAGCTTCACTGCATATCGATCCCGACGTTCGCAAGTTCATGGCGCCCATCACACCATATGGGCAGCTTATTTACGTGAACCCTGCACTTATATTGCGCATGCTTAGCGAAACTCAAGAAGAACAAATTCTTTACCACTCTATACTCTCAGCTTCATCGCGTTTGTTGAGCACAGGTCTACTTAGCTCAGTATTGTACAAACGACCCACGCTGATGTTGTACAACGAACTCGTTGTAGCAGAACAAGTCCTCAAGCTCTTCATCGGCTACCCCTCGATATCTGTTGAAATTGCAGAATACGCAGAACTCCTCGCCCCGCGCATCAGTGAAGATATCTTCTTAGCTCCTTACCACGTTGAGACACTGACTATTCTTGAGAACTACATGCGTCGCCCCTCACTTGCGACGCTACAGGGTATGGACGCAAGCAACCTCAACATTTTCCCCTCCTTGGCGTTTTTTGTCGAAGGTCTTCCTGGATCAGGTCGCAGTACCTTAGTAAAAATCATCGCGAGCCGCTTAGAACATGCCGTCATCATCGTGAACTGCAGCCCTCTGATGTATTTAGACGTGGTAAGTTTTGAGGATTACTTAAAAGCGTTGTTTTTGGATGCCGAGGTTCTTGGCTGTATAATCTGTATGCGAAACGCTGGTCCAATGCTCAACGATGCGCGCATGGCATCAAGTTTAACAGAACGTTTAGCCAAACACTCGGTGGCGGTGGCGCTCTGCATCGATCTTGCGCAAACCACACACAGCTGCCTAGATCCCTATATTACCTTTAAAACCAAGATCGACACAGACCTCAAAGAGAACGCCATTGCCTACTGGAAGCCACACGTGCAGCTTCCCAACATCGACCAGAGCCGTATCGATCTTAAAAAGCTCACCGACAAACTATCGCTACAACCCTTCCAAATTCAGAAAGCCGCAAAACTCGCGTACTTCTCAAGTGCAAGTAACGAGGATTCAGATGGAGTGCTTATCTCAAACGAAGCGCTTGAGAAGGCGGCATCCGCACAAGTCTCCAAGAACATCGGTGGACTTGCCTTCATCTCAGATCCCGAGGTCTCGCTTGCCGATGTTATCGTCAACAACGATATCGACGCGAAACTGCGACAGATTATCGGTTCCGCCAAACAGCGGCGTCGCGTTCTCTATGATTGGGGGATTGGAAAGCGCATTCGACGTGGTACGGGTATCATCGCACTCTTCGATGGTGAACCTGGAACCGGTAAAACCCACTCTGCCGAGGCTATCTGCCGCGAACTCGGTTTGTCGCTGATGCGGATCAATATTGCATCTATGGTCGATAAGTACATCGGCGAGACGGAGAAGAACTTGACGACAATTTTTGAGCAAGCGCGCCCTGACATGTCCTTGCTGCTTTTTGATGAGGCGGATTCGCTATTTACAAAGCGAACTAGCTCCGTATCGCGCTCGACGGATCGCTACTCCAATATGAGCATCAACGTGCTCTTGCAGCTGATTGAGCGCTACGAAGGCGTTTCGGTACTTACCACAAACCTTAAAACAGCCATTGACCCCGCCTTTGAACGACGAATAACCTACAAGGTCTACTTCCCCATGCCCAAGGAAGCAGAGCGAAAACGACTTTGGAAATACCTTTGCCCTCCCTACATCAAAACCGAGGAAGAAATCGACTACGATTGGCTTTCGGAACTTGAACTATCTGGTGGTGAAATAAAAAACGCCGTTCTAACAGCCGCATACAAAGCCGCGACCCTAGGACAGTACCTCGACAACGACCTACTCTACGATGCAGGCGTTAGCGAAGCTGTTGCAGCAGGGCGCGTAACACGAAGAAACACCGACGATTTGCCGCCAAACCCAATATTTGACTAAAAAACACCCTTTAGGGAAGTCTGAATTTTTGGGGCTACCGCCCCAAACCCCGTCTAAGGGCTATCGCCCTTAGAACCCTCTTTTGTGTGTAACATATTGATTTTATTGGCTTTTATTTTGAACGCTTGCTTGTCTTTCTTTACTTTGCATAGTGAGTTTTTAGTAATTTTCACATGAATCCAGGGCAGGTTTGAAACCTGCCCCTACAGCAAAAACACTCTGATTTATGGGGGCTAGATCAGCCTAAATCTTATAAAACCCTTTCTTAAAAAATTTTTCGTGTTTTTTCGTGTTTTTCGTGGTTCAAAATTTAAAAGCAAGAAAGGCACGCAAGACCATAACAAATAAAGTCCGGTCTGTAAGATTAAAAAAGATTTTTTCGTGTTTTTTCGTGTTTTTCGTGGTTCAAAATTTAAAAGCAAGAAAGGCACGAAATACCATAACGAATCAAGTCGGGTTCGTAAGAGTAAAAAAGATTTTACGTGTTATTTCGTGTTTTTCGTGGTTCAAAATTTAAAAGCACGAAAGGCACGAAAGACCATAACAAATAAAGTCGGATCCGTAAGATTAAAAAAGAATTTTTCGTGTTTTTTCGTGTTTTTCGTGGTTCAAAATTTAAAAGCACGAAAGGCACGAAAGAACGCCATACGTATTTGCATCATGTATATGCAAGCTACGAACAATATTGCTTGCTTTTAGCCGACAAGCGCAATAGTTTGCGCGATTGGGTGCTCTAATTTCAGGGAGGTTTGGCATGATTTTATGGCAGCGCTACCCACGGCTACTTAGCACGCTCAAAGAATACTTTTTCATCACCTTAGGCTTAGCCCTCTATGCTACGGCTTGGAACATGTTCGTTCTACCCCACAAGTTCGTAGGCGGTGGCTTTGGTGGCATTTCGGCTCTACTCTACTTCATTACAGGTATTCCCTTATCCGCATGGTACCTAGCCCTAAACGTCATACTCGTTAGCGCCGCGCTGCGTATCTTGGGCAAAGTCTTTAGCTTCAAAACCGTCTTTGGCATCCTCGGGCTCATCGTCCTCTTGGCCATCATCCCAGAACCTAGCGTCCCCATTATTTCCGATCGCCTTCTCAGCGCGATTATGGGAGGCATACTCGCTGGCATCGGTGTTGGCTCATACCTTCTGCACGGGGGCTCAACCGGCGGCTCCGATATCGTGGTACTCATCGTTTCAAAGTACAAAAACCTCAGCTGGGGTAAGGTTTATGTGCTTTTTGACGCCTGCGTCATTGCAGCATCATGGCTACTCCCTGGTCGCAGCTTAGAGCACGTTGCCTATGGTTTCGTGTTCATGGGCGTCTCCGCATACGCCATCGATCTCGTTCATTCTGGTATGCGACAAAGCGTCCAAATTTTTATCTTTAGCCGCAAATACCGCGAAATTGCCGACCAAATCATCTTACGCCACCACCGCGGCACGACGATCTTCGATAGCATCGGCTGGTACACCAAACAAGAAACCAAAACCATCTACCTCGTAGCTCGCCGCCGCGAATCCAACGAAATATTCCGAACCGTCAAGGGCATCGACGAGCGCGCCTTCATCGCTGTTTCCAACGTTATGTCGGTCTTTGGCGCTGGTTTTGATACCATCAAAGCAGGTTTTACCAAGCCCAAAATCGGTGAAGGCATCCAACGCCCACTAGACTTCGAACAAGAGCACCCTCGCCCCAAAAGCCGCGAGCGCGAGCCCACAAACGGCTACATCCCACCCTCCGACCAAATCTCGATCGTCACCCAAAGACCAGATGTTCCCGACATCGTCAGCGAACGCGAGGCAGAGCAAGAAAACGCGCTAAACTCTGCTGATAACTCACAAAAACCCTGATTAAATTTAGAACTCCGTAAAAAGAGCCACTCGCTGGGCTTCAGTTATCACTCGCTGTAAGCTGCAAAATGCAGTTTATACGCGCTCTTGTGCGGTTCACGCCGCTCCCACTTGATGCAAAATTAAAAACAGACTAGGCGAACTCCAACAAGGCATTACCTCAATTTTGCCCAAGGACTTCGGTGAATATCTATATTATTGCGCTCCCCTATTCCATTTTCTTAAGTATTTTGTTAAGTACTTAATACATAACGGGGGTTACTGTAAGGATAATGCATGAAATATTATAAAAAACTTATCCCTTTATTGGCTACTTTGGCTCTTGCTGTCTCTTTAGGTTCTTGTATCAACGAGAACGAAATCAATGGCGACTTATGTCCAGATGATCCCGATAAAATCCAACCCGGAATTTGTGGTTGCGGCGTATCGGATGCTGTCACCGAAACGGGATTGCCCATTTGTATTGCGGCAAGCATCGATCTTTGCCCAAACGATCCCCAAAAGACGCTACCAGGCATTTGTGGTTGTGGCGTAGCTGATACCATTGCAAGCGAAACGGGGCTACCGCAGTGTTTGTCGGATGGACTCGATCTTTGTCCAGACGATCCCAATAAAACGCTGCCTGGCATTTGTGGTTGCGGACAAAGCGATGAAGCGGGACATTTTGGCTTACCACAGTGCTTGTCTGATAGCTTGGATCTCTGTCCAGAAGATCCCTTAAAGGTAGTTGCTGGTATTTGTGGCTGTGGTGTCCCCGATGTAGATAGCGATGGCGACACGGTTCTAGACTGCAACGATAAATGCCCAGAGGATCCCGAAAAACTGGAACCTGGT
>JBBAEA010000080.1:0-17156 GCA_041656175.1 Bradymonadales bacterium
GTGAGTGCGTAACAGACCCAGATTATTGTGTTGATGGTACGCCTGATTCCTGCGCAAATAATGAAGAAGGTTACGGCGTTGTAACGAAGTGTGTCGATAATGTGCTAACTCAAGCAAGTTGTTTAGGATCGTGTGCTGATAATGCATGCGGTGTGTGTAAGAATGATGTCGAAGAGTGTAACTCTGATACCCAGTACAGAACTTGTGTTGATGGCACATGGATGACGGATGACTGTGAAGATTCAACGCCAGTTTGTGTTGTAGAGGGAGACGATGTTCTCGGTTGTAAGGAGTGTAATACAGTAGGTGAAACACGTTGTATTCAAGTTGATGATGGAGAGTACAGTATAGCTGCAACCAATACCTGTACTGCTGAATACACTTGGAGTGCGGATGAAACTTGTACAAGCGGTAAGTGCAATGCGGGTTTGACAGCTTGTGCAAAGTCTTGCACATCGGATGCTGACTGTACGGATGCTGCCGAGACAAAGTGCGGAACGGATAATGTTTGTGTGGAGCCAGGTGGAGAGCCAGTCATTAATCTGTTCTTTAGTGAGTATATTGAGGGAAGCAGTTTCAATAAGGCATTGGAAGTTTACAATGCTGGTACGGAAGCTGTGGATTTGGAAACCGCTGCTTGTAAGATCTTGACGTATACAGACGGTAACATGGAGTCAACATCTTCAATAGCACTGACTGGAACGGTAGCTGTAAAGGGCGTGCATGTAATAATCCACGCGGATGCCAACGAAGCTCTAAAAGATGCTGCGGGCGCCTCAAAACAAGAAGGGGCATTGATGCATAACGGAAACGACGCTGTTGTATTAGAGTGCGGTGAAGTTGTTATGGATGTTATCGGGCAAATCGGTCATAACGGGATTTGGTCGGTCGACGGCGTTTCCACGCAAAACATGACCCTAGTTCGCAAATGTAATATTGATACAGGCGACAAAATCGGCGATGATACTTTCGATCCGAGTGCAGAGTGGGTAGCCTATCCCCAAGATACATTCGATTATTTAGGTAATCGCGAAAGCGGTTGCGAGGATCCAGCACCAGCTTGTACGACCGACGCTGATTGTACGGATGCTGCCGCGACAAAGTGCGGAACGGGCGATCCCAAGGTTTGTGAGGCGTTAGATGTGAGTTGGGGTAAGACCACAGGTTATAATGCTGATACCCTCATTATGTGGGGTGAAGTGTACTATGCGAATCATGAGGCTCAAACCAATGATGCGCCAAATCCTGTTGGTGCGCAAGCGAAAATCTTCTGTACCGAGGATATCACTGCATCGCCTTCGGTTTGGGATGATTCTGGTGTGGCAACTCTTACTGGTGTAGAGAATAACAATAACTTCGAGTTTAGTGGTATGGTTTCGCTCAGCACGGAAGATCGTCATTGTGTATTGGCGTTTAGCGGTGACGGCGGCGCGAACTGGAAGTACGCGAAGGGTGGCGCTGGCGGTCTTGTTGAAGATCTAAGTACTTTGGCAGCAGCGGATGCGGTCGAGGTTGCTGGGGTAACTGATTTTACGGAATTGTTGATGAAGTCAGGTCCGTATAATTCTGCCGAAGTTGGTGCGGATAAGATTTTTAATCAGATTGGAGTTACGATAGGAACTGCGGGCGAAAGTTCTGATCCAGATAAAAATAATCCACATTACAATGTTGCGGGTCTCACAGAAGATGTGGATTTAACGGCACATGCTTTTGTACTCAACGTTTTTAAAGTTACCAATGTTAATAACTACAAAGATCTTCAAGTCAGCTTTAAATATGCCAGTAACAATGTCGCAATCACTGATTTGGCCTATGCCGTATATGATGGTGATACTCTCGTGGGTACAATAACTACTGTTTCAGAAATACCCAAACTCGCCACTACTAATATATTTACACATAGGGCGGTGTTGAGTATCCCCAATGAAACACCCAAGACAGCATTGCAGGTCAGGATCGCTGCTAAACGGGCTGGAGCTGGAACATTGCGACTTGATGATATTGCGGTAACTGGAGTTCCGATTTCACCTTAAGATGTTCCGAATCTTGTAGTGTTCAGCTAACGATTCTACGTCGTTAGTTTCAAAAAGGCCGCGTTCGCGCGGTCTTTTTTTTGGTGCGCTCGGCGAGCGCACGCTCTAAAGGGTGAAAGTCCCGAATCCGCCCGGTAGTGGGAAGGATATAGCCGAACACCAAGGGTGTCCGCCGCGAGGCGGAATCGTATGTACGCTGCTGTAGGGGGCGGCTACTCAAGTAATGGGTAGTCTTCTAACCGATTTTTTTGGATGTGGGTAATATAGCGTATCAATTTTAAGTTTCGATGTTTACGGTTTTTCGGATGCCGTTTAGAGATCTCGTCTGTTTTTTGTGCTACTGCGCGATTGCGGGAGTTATTCGCGATATGTTGTTGTGCGCTAGGGAAGCTCTGAGCTATCGGCGAGTCGCTGTTTTACGCCCCACTAGATATCGGCCAAAGAAATTTGTTTTGCTGTGCCGGCTTGTAGCGCAGGGGGGTAGCGCGGGATCGCCGACTAAAGGCTGCAATGAGCATATAAACTGCGCTGGCTTTGCGAATAGCAAAGACCGCGCAGTTTATGGTATGAGAATTGCAGAGTTTAGGAGGAAGCCCGCGCGTAGGGGGCACTCCCCCCACAAAAATAGACGCGTTCTACAAAAGATGGAGCTTTTGGGCGCTTAGAGGCGCGGGAATTGCCAATAACGGCATATTGGTGTTATGATTTGCGCTGGCTGAGGGTGGACAGTGTGGGCGATTTGAGGGCTGAAGCAGTGAATGAAAAGCGGGAAACGAAACAGTTGTTTGGCGAATCTCCAAAGGAGCATGAGACGGATGCGGTGGCGATGAATGAGGTGGATGCAGAGCCCTGCCTTGAAGAGGATGACTTTGATGTGGCAGAGACGGAGATCGGGATTCCAAGTCCTTTGTTGGGCATAGGCGGTGGGATGGACGACACCATTGGGATAGAGTCAGACGTTTTTACATCGACAGCGCGACCTTCATGGGGGCAAGTGCCAGCGGATGCGGGCGATGAAGGCGATGAAGGCGATGGAGATGATGGAGATGATGAGCTTGACAACGTCGATAGCTTGGCGATTGGGGAGATGCTTTTAGAGCGCTATCAGGTGGAGTTGTGCATCGGGGCAGGTGGATTTGGGATTGTATATCGGGCTCAGGATCGCGAGACTGGAATGGTGGTGGCGGTCAAGACCTTGCGACGTTCGCTACCAGAGTACAAAATTGCCGAGAAGCGCTTTGAGCGAGAGATCGCGTTGACGCGGAGTTTGGTCAGCGAGCACACGCTCAAGATTTTGGACTACGGCAAGTCCAAGCGCGGGATTCACTTCTTTGTGATGGAATTGCTCATCGGACAGACGCTGGATGAGTACTTAGAGGACGGGAAGCGCTACAACTTTGTGGAAGTTGCTACGGTGATAGAGCAGGTGCTGCGGAGTTTGGACGAGGCGCATAAGCAGGGGATTGTACATAGAGACCTTAAGCCGTCGAATATATTTTTGTGTGAAGCGCCAAAGAATGAATTTTATATTAAAGTTTTGGACTTTGGCATAGCAAAAATTACTCAAGATGGCGATGAAGCCTACAACGAAAAACTTACTCGCACAGGTTCTTCTTTCGGATCGCCAGCGTATATGTCTCCTGAACAGGTTAGTTCTGGGAGTTTGACCGCAGCATCAGACGTGTATGCGGTTGGCCTGATAATGCTGGAGATGTTGACGGGCTGCCCGGTGTTTCAGGGCAACACCGCCTTCGATGTAGCTTTGCAGCAACTCTCGCCCTTGGCCGTCGTTTTGCCAGAGTGGGTAAAGCAGAGTGCGATGGGTAGCATTATTGAACGCTGCGTACAGAAGAAGGCGGTAGATCGCTACGCAGATGCGTCGGCGTTGCTAGCGGATATTGTGGAATTGAATTTGGAGGTTTTAGAGGAGGATTATCGCAAGGCGCAACGTAGCCACTTTTTTTCGGGGACGACGGCGCCGGTTGTCGCTGGAGTAGGGGGTATCTCGGGGCAGGGACCAGCGACAACGAGCGCTGTGGGCGCAGTGTCTACAAAAAGCCACATACTGCTGTATTCAGCCATCATCGCGGTGGGGCTTATTGTGGTCATTCTTTTGGTCTTGCAGCTCTACTTTAAAATTTTTAACCCAGAGACTGCCAAAACGAGCGATGCTGTGGTGAACGATGCTTCGGTGAAGGCGGCAGTTCAAGCAGCTTTGCAGCCCAAAAAAGAACTGACTGAACGCGAGAAACAGATTTTACTCGCTAGCGTTGTAGGCGCTGGCGCAGCTACCATTGAGCTTCGGCGCGTAGAAATCACAGTCGCAAGCTCGCCTGTGAGCGCTCGGCTCGTGCGTGTTCGCGATGGTAAAGACTTTGGCGCAACGCCTGTAAAACTCTCGCTTATTCGTAGTCGCATGATGGAAAATTACGTCATTCAACATCCGGGCTATATCGATTATCCGCTCCCGATCTCGTCGATGCGCGGCGAGACCATCGCGGTAACTTTGGCGCCAAAGCAGAATATAGCGCCACCGCCGTCCCCCAAGAATACTGCTGCGCCTAAAGCTGCTAAGCCGAACAAAACTAAAAAGAATAAAAAACCTGTAGTTGTTCGCGTGGAGTAGCTCAAGTTCCGGATATGGCGAAACTTATTAACCACGAAAGACACGAAAGTTCACGAAAAAATCTTTTTTATTCTTACAGAACCAGCTTGATTGGTTATAGACTTTCGTGCCTTTCGTGCATTAAATTTTGAACCACGAAAAACACGAAAATTCACGAAAAGTTCTTTCTTGTTTTTATGCTTTTATAAGATTAAAGGATACCTTAGTTTTACATATCCAGCTTGATTCGTTAAAAGCTTTTGTGGCTTTCGTGTTTTTCGTGGTAAAAAAAGCTTTAGTGCCTTTCGTGTTTTTGGTGGTAAAAAAGCTTTTGTGTCTTTCGTGTTTTTGGTGGTAAAAAAGCTTTAGTGTCTTTCGTGTTTTTCGTGGTAAAAAAGCTTTCGAGCCTTTCGTGTTTTTCGTGGTAAAAAAAGCTTTAGTGTCTTTCGTGTTTTTCGTGGTAAAAAAGCTTTCGAGCCTTTCGTGTTTTTGGTGGTAAAAAAGCTTTCGAGCCTTTCGTGTTTTTCGTGGTAAAAAAAGCTTTCGAGCCTTTCGTGTTTTTCGTAGTAAAAAAGCTTTCGAGCCTTTCGTGTTTTTCGTGGTAAAAAAAAGCTTTTGTGGCTTTCGTGTTTTTCGTGGTAAAAAATCTTTTGTGGCTTTCGTGGTAAAAAATCTTTTGTGCCTTTGCTAACAGTTCGCAATCAATTGCGCTAAAGCGCCTCACTGGGTACAATATTTCGCTGGCAGTGGGCACTGCTTAATAAACAGGTGAGGTGGCGATGAGCGGCGAATTGGGGATGACAGAGTATGTAGCAGCTCCACGGAAAGAAAGGCGAGTTGAAGGCGTGGATTTAGAGAAGATCGACGAACGCTTATTCGAGTGTGTCGAGTTTTTCCATAAACACGTAGAGGAGACGGATTACCGTAATTTAGAGTGGTATATGCAGCGAGCGAATCTGCGGTATGCTGCGGGCGACGATATTTACGAGGTGCTAGACGATTTTTTCATGGCGGCGCGCTGTTTGCATGATCGACATGCGATGCATCTAGATCTCAAGCCGCCCGAAATGTTTATGACGCGTCGCATTATACCCGTAGAACTTGGCATTATTAGCGGTATGCCGATGTTAACGCTAGAGTTTTCCGCGACCTATGGCTTGCCGCTTATGATGGTCTTGAGCAAAACTGCGCCTGACGAAATAATGAGTGAGGCTTGCCTATTTTCGACGTTTTTTAGAAGTGGTTTGGTAGGCGACTTCTACGAGTTGGCGGGGCTATCGGCGGTGATCTACGCTGGCGTGATAGCTGCGATTGGTCGCGGTTTTGACGACGAAGCGGTACTCGCCCTTAATACCTACGCCAAAGCGCGAGATAGTTTGCGCGGTAGTCCGCCCGCGGCGGCGTTGGCTAAAATCAAGCGTTACGATGCTCTTAACGCGGCGTTGGCCTGCATGTGTAACGGCGATTTTGAAGTCATGAGTGAAATTTTAGCGCCAGTCGCTGAAGATTTTTTGGAGGATAGTCGTAAAAGAGCAGGAGATACCGAATTTTTTGCGCCTACGAAGTCGCCCACGCCGAAGTATTTCGACTCTTCCATCTTGACGATTTTGGCCTTAGTCACTCTGCGCGGTAAATCGATTCCTTTCCCCGAAACGGGGGCGTTCTCGCATTATCGCGATTTTGAGCGCGGGTTTACCGTGATGCCAGAGCGCAGAATAGAGATTCCGGGCTTAGACGAAGAAGCGCGGCGAATTTTACAAGAAGCGGGCATAGATCCAGACGCGATTGAAGACCAGGGTCAGGTAGATACGGGCTACAGAGACGAGAAGGCGGAGAGCGAAGCTAGAGCCTTGGAGATTTTGCTCGAACGACAGCGAGCAGCGCAAGAAGCGGTGCGTAAAAAATTGCTAGAACGCGATGAAGAGGACGAGGAAGAATTACGTACAGAAGACTTCCATCAGCCTCGCCTGAAACTGCGTGAGGATGACGAAGAGGAGGACGAGGAAAAGGCAAAAAAAGATTTTCAATCCTTTTTTGATGATCCCGAAGATGAACCGCCGGTGTATGAAGATGAGCCAGAGTCTGAGCCCGAAGTAAAAGCTAAAGTTAAGGACTTTTCGGACTTCTTTGAAAGCCACGACGAAGACGATGCAGAATCGCGTGAGCGACACGAAGACGAAGATAGTTTGCAAACAGATGTAGGTCAGAGCTACTCCGATTTTTTTGAGAACCTCAACGAAGCGGCAATACCAAAGTACGACGATGGTTCGGCGGACGATATCGGGGCTGGAGCTAAAGAATTTTCGGCGAGCTTTTTTGATGAAGCGGCACAAGTGCCGGCGTTTCAGATGGAAGCAGATCTTGAGGAGCGGGAGCAAAGTGACCTACAAAGCGATGAGTCGCGTGATTTTACAAAGCTGTTTAGCCCTACGGCGAGTCGTGAGCCAGCGCTAAAGATGACGCTAGATGATGATGAAGAAGTGGAGGATGCGCCCAAGCCCGAGCCCAAAAAAGAGACTCCTGCCTATGAGCGTGATAACTCTCATATCGTTGAACAAGATCTGTCAAAAACTAGGGATTTTAGTAAAATATTTGAAGAAGATGATAAAATTCCGACAGATCTTCGTATGAGCGATGATGGTTCTGTGCCAGTAGCGCCTATCGCCATAACATCAGTGCCACAAAAAGATGATCGCGAAGACGAAGTACTCAAGAGCCCCGAAAAGACGGTGGACTATGCAGCATTATTTGAAGAAGAGGACGTGATTGCGACGGATCTTCGTATGAGCGATGACGAATCGGCGCCAGTAGTGCCTATGACTGCCAAATTGAAGATCGAGGATCTACAAGATGAAGGGGAAGCGCTTAGAAGTCCCGAAAAGACAGTAGACTATGCGGCGCTCTTTGATGAACTCGATGATGAGGCTAGGATAGAGCAAGAGAAGGAGCATGCGGATTTACTCAAAGAGCTGGAAGCTGCTCAAGAAGCGAAGCGGCGCCTAGAGGCTGAAGCGCATGCGGCACTAAAGTTAGAACTCGAAGAGGAGGAGCTGCTTGAGACGCCCGAGACGACGGAGGAGCGCCTAGCGCGCCTCATTGCAGAGCGCGACGCTGCAGCGAAGGCCGCCGCGCTAGAAGAGCGTGAGCGCCAACTTGCCGAGCTCGCGCGCATAGCTGAAGAGGGCCCCAAAGAGATCGTGACGCAGAGCTTACAGCTCTGCCCAGACGAAACGACAGATCCCGACGAAATAGTAGAGAAGGTACAGCCAGAGGAACTGATTATTTCTCCATATACCTACACCGAACTCGATATGATCCACGAAAATATTGCAGAACGAGTTGAACTAGAAGAGGATATCACGGTGCACGATCTTTTGGCGCAAACAGAGCCGCAAGCGAAACCCGAGTTAAGCGTTGCGGATGATGACGATGACGTCCTACTAGTGGCACTAAACTACGATGAAGTAGCGGACGCAACAAAGGACGAAGATAAAGATTGAGAATTTGCTATCAAGTGCAAAGAGAATGCTCTCATGGCTATAAACATTGCACTAACTAGAGAGTAGTTGTACTAATACAAAGCCCCAAAACGGGGCATTAAGGCTAAGAGCGCTTTGTGTCGAGGTTTATCGGATTAAATGAAATATAGTTTCTTGATCATCGTTAGTTTGTGCATTTTTTCGGCGTATTCCTGTGCAAGCAAAATACAGAATTCGCAGCCCAAAGAGGACGCTGTGCTGGAGATAAAGGCGGAGCAAACGGCGCCTGTGAAAGAGCCTGAAACGACGAAGGCGCAACAGAGTGATAGCCCTGCGAGTGACGAAGCGGAGACGCAGAACACACTTGGCGCGCTCGTTGATGACGAGGATTATGCGATCGAGGCTTACATTCGTTGCGACGCGAAAGTAGCGGAGCAGGGGCTAAGTAGCATAGGGACTGCTCCTAGCCCAACGCTAGAGGAGGCGCGCGATGCGGCGGTATTTAATGCTTGCCGTAACCTCTGTGCAGAACGCTACCAAGAGCGCGATATCGATGTGCTAACGATAGAATCTTTGCTTGATGACTGCGCGGAGAGATGCTCTGATAGTGCAGAAGTGCTTGGCGTGACCTGTATTTTTGAAGGCGCCGAACTGCATAGTGAAGGTGAGTGGAGCCCAGAATACGACGAGGCTCCAAGGAATGGTGCAGAGGATTTGTAGCTCTTATGGATGTTGGACAAACCATATCGCACTATCTTCTGAAGCAGAAAATCGGAGAGGGTGGCTTCGGCGATGTCTTCCTAGTGCAGGATCTGTGCACAAATCAGGAATTAGCGCTCAAATGCTCACGCCCCGACGCGGATGTGCTCCCCGATATGCATCAGCGCTTTTTGCGAGAAGTCGCCTGCGCACTTCGCTTACACCACCCCAATATTGTGCGGACTTATGAGCATGGCATGCTCCCTAACGGTGTGCTCTTTATCGTGATGGAGTTCATCGATGGGCTAGAGCTCGAAGACATCATGCGAAAGGAAGCACCGCTGAGTTTTAGCCGCAGCTCAAACATCGTTATACAGATCCTTGACGCACTTCACGTCGCGCACAGCCAGGGAATTGTGCATCGCGACCTAAAGCCTGCCAACATCATGCTTAGCCAGATCCATGGGCGCCCCGATTTCGTGAAGCTGCTCGACTTTGGTATCGCAAAAGCCTTCGACGGCTCCCAGCCCGATCTCACCAAACAGAACTTGAGCAAAGAAGTTGGCTTCGGTACGCCGCAGTATATGGCAAAGGAGCAAATATTTGGCGGCGAAATTGGGCCTTTCACCGACATTTATGCGGTAGGTTTGCTTTATTATGAATTATTGACTGGCACGCAGCCCATGATGGGGCCCACGCTCTCAGACATTATCTACAAACAGCTCAAGCTCGTCCCCTCCATCCCCGCGCCATTCGACCAAGGCCCCCTCCAAGATATTTTGCTCCAAGCCATGGCGAAAGACTCCAGCATGCGCTTTGCGTCTGCCACAGAGATGAAGCACAGCATCCTTCGCATCTTTGAGAGCTACCCGCAGTTTGTCCAACAATACGACAGCGCCGTTCCAAGTACCCAACCCAATGCCCCAAGCTCCCTCAGCGACGCCGACACCTCGCTGATCGACAGTTCAATCTATACCGTCGACAATGCACCCACGGTCGAAAACAAAGCCATCGGCATCGCCCCCCCACAAGCGAGCGCCTACACCAATAGCGCGGACATAACGCAGAACAACTACTCCAACGAAAGCACTACCACCGTCGAAGTCGCCCCCCTGCAAATCGAAAACCAAGAAGTCACACAATACATCGGACAAACCAACGCCGATACCCCTGTCGCTCCTGCCGCTCCAGCCTCTGATTTAAGCAGCGAAATGACAAACATCTTCCCCAAGCAAAGCGTCCCAAACATCAGCGAAGTCAATACATCCATTGTCATCCCCGACGATAACTTGCGCGCCCTGTATCATGAGCAGCAAACACTTCGCCCCCAAAGCGCCGAATTCCACCAAAAACGCACCCGCGTCCTCGTCGGCAAAAACTTGCTCCACCGCCCCACAGGTGTCCAAAAAACGCGCCTACACAACCGCATCCAAATGAGCATCGCCTCATCGCGAATTTGGCGCCAATTCTACGCATCCTCATTCGCCCAAAAAATCCGCTCATACCGCATCGGCGCTCGCTTCCGCCACATCGTCGGCGAAATCTACCACTGCCACTTCGCCGCCCTCATCGCCATTATCTGCCTCCTAACACTCATACTTGTCGTGTCCATACTCATTATTTTGACGTAAATTGCGGAATTTTACGGCTTTTTTGGCTGGGGGGCTAATGCCCCCCTACGCGCGGGCTTCCTCGCAAAATGTGACAATTCCCGCATAATTGTGTGCGTTGTATTTGCTAATCGCGCATCCAACGCACACAATGCGGTCATTGCACCTTTTGCTCGGCGATCCCGCGCTACCCCCCAGCGCCTTGCCACAATTCGCGCATAGCTCTGCAAGCAGCCTTAGCGCCAGCTAGTTAAAGACGAACTTCCTGCAAAACGTCTTCTATATAATAGAGACCTTTGCACGGCCAAAAATTGTGAATTTAATTTTACAAATCCGATACAGTTTTAAATAAAATGAGATATTTTGTAGAGAAGCACAAGTTAAGAATGCTAATTAAATAAGGCAGCTGGAAGATAAAATGACATTTTATTCGAAAAGCGCTTAAAAGACTGCTTTCTTTTGGGAAGGGGGGTACGGGGGGAAACATCTTTTCTTTGGCACAAAGAAAAGGGTTTCCCCCCGTGCAAAGCTCTCTAATAGCGAGCTCTAAGAGCTGATCGCCGAAAGACCTTGGTGAAACAGTCTACCTATAAAATGTGGGCCGTCTAAAAGAACTCGCGAAAAGGCTTGGCACGCTTGACGACGGTCGTCGATTAAAAACATCGAAAAGCTGCGCTCCAGCACCCCCTTCGCAGCTTGGGCATGGGAATCCTCGCCCCAGACTAAACGCGTATTTTCTCGCCATGGTGAACTTTGTACTAAAACAGCCTCAAAGCGTTGCACATAGCGCTTGGCTAAAGCATAAAGTACGTGATTTTGGCAAGACAAGGGGTGGGGCCTTCGCGCGATAAGAGAAACAACAAGGGCAAAAAAGAGCGATCCCTTCTCTAAATGATAGCTTTTGGCAAACTCGTGTAGCTTCTCCCAGTCATCGACGCCACTATCCCAAAACGCGATGAGATCGAGTATAGGTTTTAGGGCGCCCCAATGCTGCATAGCATGTAATATCATGTGTAAATACACGTAGTGCCCAGCTAGGCTTAAGAATTTTGGGTAGAGGGGGTGCGGAGTGCTGAGTTCTAGGCACAGATCGATGGGGGGCTGTGGAAGAGGTGGCGGCGCCAATTGCCAATGCAACTCTACTGGCGCCCTTCCCCCTTCATGAAAAAACGCATGCTGATTACTCGCCCAGTCCCTGCTCCCGTCTACGCGATGATAGCCTAGGGACTCTAAGTGTTTTTCGACAAGCGGCATGTCGTTTACCCGCAGCAAAAGATCGATGTCGCTGCTCTCGCGATATTGTGAGTGCGAATAAAATTGCTCTCCCCATAGCGCACCTTTGAGTAAAACACAGGGAACATCGGGAAAATCGCGTAAAATATGCTTTATACTTAGTGATAGCCATTTTCTTCGAGCAATGCTGTGCCAGTGCTCTTGCTCAAAACAGTGTGGAATTTCTCCCCATTTTGTTTTGGCCCACTCGTGAACGCTAGGGAAGATCCCCAAACTCCGTGCACGGCGTAGAACCGTATCGCTATGGCTTAAGTTTTGTGCGGGGTAGAGGAATTCCATCGCGTTTGCGAGGTAGCTATGCTTTTTTGGCCAGTTTTGTTCCATCACTAATCCCAAGGATTCCTGCGTCTTGGTATGAGTTTACCCATTTCACGATATTCTTGGATGGCACATGCTTCGAGCAGCGCCATGCTAATATTCTTTTTGAGCTCAGCGGCTTTGTACGCCGCGCGAATGACGGCATTTTTGATATTTCCCCCCGAAAGATCGAAGTCGCGTCCTAGCAATTCATAGTCGATGTCTCCATCGACTGGCGCCTGTTTAGGTATGTGGCGGCGCCAAATAAAGGCACGATCCTTTGCCTCGGGGAAGGGAAAGTCGAGTTTGTGGTTTAGGCGCCGCTCAAAAGCATCATCGATGGCCGCATCAAGGTTTGTCGTCAGAATTACGACGCCCTCAAAACGCTCAATTTCTTGCAAAAGCAGGTTCACTTCCATGTTGGAGTAGCGGTCGTTAGCGCTTTGTACTTCGGTACGTTTGGAGAATATGGAATCGGCTTCGTCGAATAATAGGAGTGCACCAGAAGCCCCCGCTTCTTTGAAGCATTTTTCGAGATTTTTTTCGGTTTCACCGACGTATTTGGACATGATCGCTGGAATACGCACACGGTACAGAGTCATACCGAGTTCGTTGGCAATAATCTCAGCGGACAAGGTTTTACCTGTACCCGAATCCCCCCTAAAAAGAATACAAAGCCCTTTGCCCGTGGTGAGTTTTTCGCCAAACCCCCATTCTTCAAAAATCGTTCTTCGGTTTCGCACCGAGGCGATAATGGCGCGCATCTGCTCTTTGAGTTTCCTTGGTAAAACTAAGTCATCCAGCGTAAGGCTAGTCATCGTTTTATCGGCTAATTTCTTGATTTTATTGCGAACTTGCGATTTCGCGGCTTCCTCAAAATGGCGCATATTAACGATAACGGGATCTTTCATGTTCTCGCTTAGCGCTTGGTTGATGGCTACAGCAATGGTGTTTCGTATGGTGCCGCCTGCGAACTCGTATTTTTCGGCTAAAAGCGCAATGTCGACGTCATCGGCGAGTTGGAGAGCTTTGGGGATGTGTAGTCGCCAGATCTCTTCGCGTTGTTTGGCGTTGGCAATCTCAAAATCGACGTTGAGGGTAATGCGTCGTTCTAGGGCGGAGTCGAGCATGGTGGGGAGGTTAGTGGTCAAGATAATGAGACCTTCATAAGCGTCGATGGCCGCCAAAAGCAGGGGAAGATCGCGGTTGCCTTGGAGGCGACTTGCAAAAATAAGTTCGCAATCGTCAAAAAGCAGCACAGCACGTTGTAGGCGCGCTTCGCGCATGAGTATGTCGAGGTTGGCCTCTAGCCCGCGCTGTGATTGAAGCTCGTGAGCATCGACAAGGAGTAGGGGGCGTTTTAGCACATGCGCTATCGCTTGGGATAGCAGGGTTTTTCCTGTACCCGAACTGCCGTTAAAGAGCAGTATCATGTTGCGGCCGCCAGCCCCTATTTCTTCAAAACCCCATTCTTTTTTAAGTGCCAAATAACGATCATACTGCTCAATAAGCGCTAAAATCTGCTTTTTGTGCTTCTCGGGCAAAATAACTTGGTCAATACTTGTTTTTGGCCACAATACGCGGCTAAAACCTTCGATCTGCGTTTCCCCCTCTTGTTCTAGGAGGTGGGCCAAAATACGCGTCGGGAGGCTGAGCTGCATTTCGGCCAGATCAGACTCTTGGCCTAGACGAGGTTTAAGCTGAATAAGGCGCTGCGTTAGCAGCGTAGACTGCGGCATAAAGGCGCGCCGATTAGCGACCTTTTCGTTAAAACTCGGTGAAAATAGGCTAAGGCAAAGCCCCACGTCGATTTGAGGGAGGGAGAAGTTTTTGCGTATATCGGTGATGCGCGCTTTAAACTCTTGATCTACTTGCGGCGCTAGAGTGAGCAAAACAACATTGGACTCGAAAGGCGCTAGCTTAAAATCGCGACAAAATCGCAAAAAAATGGAATCCTCTTCCTTGCAATTCTGTTCATAGATTTTTACTTTTTCCAGATAAGCCGCAACCGTACTAAAGGCATTATCCTTTGTTTTTGCGAAGGCTCTACAGTGTTCTTCAAGAAATTTTAATCGCTGTTCTAGGTCGTTCATCGTATTTTCGTCATGTTTATGCGGATAATCGCAAATAAAAGACTTGTCCTTTTTTTAGCTCGCAGTGCTCCAGAACACGCGAATCTGCCTGTAAAAACTCGGCAATGCTACGTTTAAAGTCGCCGGTTCTCTTCTCTAGGGCATTGTCCTGCACTAGGAGTTGCCCATACTTCTTCTTATCCTCGCAAAGCGCGGTGATAAATTCAGCAATGCGCCGCTTTGCTGCTCGGACCGTATAATTGCGAAGTCGTAAACACAGTACCTCGCCGTATTGTTTTTCGTACTCGCGTAGCGCAGTTAAAAACGTCGTATGGCTAGGGGTGAATCTTATCTTTTGCGGAACACGATTCTCGTGATTTGCGCTTAGCGCTTGCCTTAGTACGGCTTTTGCAGGGCTAGCTTCAGATGTTTTTTTTGCATCCGCTTGGCTTTCTTTGCTGAATGTTTCGGGAAGAACGCTTTTTTTTTCGTCCAGGATTTTGCTGTCGTTTTCGTTTATTTCTTCGATGTTTTCTTGAATTTTCGTATTTTTTTCGTTTTCTTTGGATTCCAGCGTAATTTCTGGCTGTAAATTCGATACTACAGCAGCGCTAGTATTCGTTTTTTTCGTTTTTTCGCTTTTGGCTTTTGCCAATTTTCGCTTTTTTGTTTCGCCCTTTTTAGAGTCTAGGCGCTTTACTCCGCTTCTGAGCATTTCGCCCGTAAAGATTGCGAATTCCCGCTCTTCATCGCTTAGTTCTAAACGCGTTTCTTTATGGGTTTTTGTCGTTATTGTTTCTTTTTGACCAAATTTAGAACGATAAATGTCTTGTTCATCGAAACTTATGACGCTTTGTTCAAAGATCTGAATCTCTTCTTCTTGGGTCATAAAAATGGCTTCAAACTCGCTGTAGCTTTCTACGCGTTTTGTGCTGATTGGCTCATCTTTTAGTTTTGGGGCTTTTGTTTCGATAAACTTTTTCTGCTCTTGAATTTCGCTAGCTTTTACGCTGCGTTTTTCTTCTTTCACAAGTCTTTGAAGCTCCGCGAAGGCGTCCACCTGGAAGCTTGCTTCTTTGGCTACATTGCTTTGTTTTGCTTGCTGCTTTGCTTTCTTTTTTGCCATGCTAACTCTTAGGCTTAAGTTTTTACGCTATTTTCTTGGTACTAGCACTCAAAAGCGTGAGTACAGTGCCAATATAGCCATTTACTCCGTTCGGCGCTAGTTAGCTCAGTAAGAGGTGATACTGGGGGGTAGCGCGGGATCGCTGAGCAAAAGGTGCAATGACCGCATTGTGTGCGTTGGATGCGCGATTAGCAAATACAACGCACACAATCATGCGGGAATTGTCGCATTTTGCGAAGAAGCCCGCGCGTAGGGGGGCTTGCCCCCCACAAAAAACTTATCCTCCGTAAAGTGCAGCGAGCAAGATGCCAGCGGTGGCGGCCGAACCAATGGCACCAGCGACGTTTGGCGCCATGGCGTGCATGATGAGGAAGTTGGAGGGGTCGGCTTCTTGTCCGAGTTTTTGGCAGACGCGGGCGGCGTGCGGGACGGCGGGAAGGGCGGCAGCGCCAATGATGGGGTTGATTTTGTCGCGCGAGAGCAGGTTGATGAGTTTGGCGACGCAAACGCCAAAGGCGGTGGTGAGGCAAAAACCTGCGGCGCCCAGCGCGAAGATTTGCAGGGCATCGACGGTGAGCAGGGTGCTGGCCTTGGTCGACGCGCCAACGGAAAAGCCAATAAGAATGGTCACGATATCGATAAGGGAGGTGCGCGCGGTATGGGCGAGTCGTTCGGTGAGGCCGGATTCTTTGAGGAGGTTTCCGAGAAAGAGCATGCCGAGTAGGGGGACGGCGGCGGGAACGAGTAAGCCAATAATGAGGAAGGCGACGATGGGGAAGAGTATGAGTACGCGACGCGGTGGCGGTGGCGGCGAGCTCATTTTGATGCGACGTTCGTTTTTAGTGGTTAATAGCCGAATAATATTTGGTTGTAGAACGGGGACTAGTGCCATGTACGAATAAGCTGCGATGGCGATGGGTGCCAAATAGACTTCGGCAAGGCGCGTCGTTAAAAAAATAGTGGAAGGACCATCGGCACCGCCAATAATAGAGATGGAGGCGGCAACGTTGGGAGAAAAGCCCAGTAAGTTGGCAAGTAAAAATGTTGTTAATATGCCAAGCGGCGAGGCTATTCCTAATAAAATAAGCTTAGGTCTTGCCAAAAGCGCAGAAAAGTCGGTCATCGCGCCAATCCCTAGGAATACTAAGCAGGGGAACAAACCGCGTTTTACACCTTGGTACATGAGGTAAAACGGTGAGGCTTCGTCGTAGATGCTGAGCCCCATATCGGCGGAAACGGGGATGTTGCCTAAAACGACGCCAAATCCTATGGGTACAAGGAGTAGGGGCTCGAATTTTTTGGCGATGGCGAGCCAGACTAAGAGTAGGCCTAGTAAGATGAGTATGCCTTGTTGATAGCTAAATTGACCAAGGCCCTTGTCAAAAAAATCTGCAAGAATTTCCATGAATAATATTTTTTATGCGTTAAAGCGTTAAGTGTGAGAGAGCTTTGCGCGGGGCAAAAGTGCTACTTGCACAAGAAAACGCGCTCTCCCGCGTCCCAAAAAAAGCTGTCTTGGCTTAGAATAATATCGTGCGAACTGTTTATTTAATGTACTCTTTCTCTTTTTATTCACATTTTAGGGCTTAAATTCGCCTTAAAACTTTTAATTTATTGAAAAACGGCGAATTTTTGCGCCATGGTATTCACTATTTTGATGCGCCAGCGCTCTGGGTCATGATGATGATTCGTCAAATTCGATGATACTTGCGCCTTGTGTGACGTTATCTCCGGCGTTTACTAAGATTTTCTTAACCGTTAAGTTTTTTGGCGCTTTGAGTTCAGTTTCCATTTTCATGGCTTCGATAATGACGAGGGTATCATTTTGTGCGTAGGATTTTCCGACTTCACAGAGTAGTTTTGTAATGAGTCCAGGGATGGGGGCAGAGATAGCGTTTTTGGCAGAGCTGGGGGTGGTTTGGGGGCTAGGCGAGCTTGTTGG
>JBBAEA010000081.1:0-16794 GCA_041656175.1 Bradymonadales bacterium
GAAACGCTCACCGCACTTCGTGCTATGCTAGCTAAACATAGCAATAGATTACTTACAAGGGGGTAGTGGCAAACCCGCGCACAGCGCGGGGTTGACACGTAGGGGGAGACTTCCCCCAGCAAAAAAAAAGCTAAAAACTGCCAAATATATGGCTTTGCGCATGCCTAGTAACGCGTTTCTCGGTTTATATATTCTCGAGCTTCTATTTAATCTAAATGGCGTGAAAAGCTTGCCAATGGGAAAAGCTTTTGCTACTCTCCTTGTGGGTAGGTGGGGAATTTGTGTGTTGTGACACTGCCATTGTTTAATAGTTTTAAGTGGACAAGAAGATGAAAACATCGAATCGCGTATTTTGGGCATTAAGCATAGGAATTAGCTTGTTTCTAGTTTCAACGGCCTGCATTGTAGAAGATCGCAACATCGAAGAGGATGAGGCTTTTCTTTGTAGCAGCAACGACGACTGTCTTAAGGGGTCTGAGTGCGTAAAGCGCTCTGATTCTGCCCCCCTAGGCAAATGCGTAAAAGAAGAGAATGTGAAGCGTTGTCATGACTACGATGGCGATGGTTACTTCAAGGCGGATAAAGGTTTTGAAGGCGCTTGCGGTTCATTGCCACCGTCAATGCTTGACTGCAACGACGATGACCCCAATATTTTTCCAGCCGAGACCGAGGACGCTTGTGACGGCATTGATAATAACTGCGATGGCTGTGTCGATGGAACTTGTCCCGCGGGGAAGGACTGCTACACTAATCAAGGCGAGTGCATTCCTATTATAAGACCTTGCGTGGGTGTTACTTTTGAGGGCGTTTGCGCAAAAGCTGTTGCGGGATACAAGCTCTGTAAAGGTGGTAAGTTTGTCGATGGCTACGATGATGCGAATGGTGTTTTTCAGGATAGAGACTGCAAAACCGCGGATGATGTAAAATATGTTGTCGACGAACTTGAAGCCGTTGGTAGCGACAAAAATAGTCAATATTGCGACGGGCTGGACAATGATTGCAATGGCATCATTGACGATTATTACGAAGAAGTAGGCAAATCACCCCTCGGCTGCGTTAAGTGTAACGTGGTGGATGGCGAAAATAATCTATGCTATCTTACACCTCGTACTTTAAATTTTACGGGTAGCGCAGATGACGCGGACTATAAAAGAGCTTGTGCTGCCATAAGTTCTGCTAAATGTGCTTGCGTGGGGACAACGTCTTGCGGTGGTACAGCTAACATGGATTACATCTGCACAAATAGTAAAAATAAGCAAATAACCAGTCATGATGCAATGAAAAATGAAAAAGACGTGGAAGATTGGGACGCAAACTGCGACGGCGAAATCAATCCATTACCCTAAGGATAATCTGATTCATGGGGGCTAGCGCAGTAAACGTCGTGTAAGGGTTATTAACTATGGAATCTGTTTTGTGTGTAACGTATACAGTTTATTGACTTTATTTTGAGCACATTACGGGGTTATGTTATGTTGCCCTAAAGAGCTTTTCACCTTTTTACATTCATCAGAGCTTCTTAAAAGATAGCTTTTGCAATGAGTATGGCCGCCCCCAAAGGGGCGGTTTTTTTGTACAAAGCTAAAGAATTAAATGCTTTTAGTGTATGATAGCTGTGGCTAAGCTGCGTAGTAGCTTCAGCGCTACCTAGCCCGCAAATGTGTATCTGCGCGTGCTATGCAATTTTCTAGGACAAGGACTTATGGCGAACAATGGCTTTGTGCACTTACATGTGCATACACAATATAGCATTTCGGATGGTTTAATACGCATACAAGATCTCGTGAATTCGGTGTCGCGTCGAAAGATTAAAGCCGTCGGCATTACCGACCACGGTAACATGCACGGTGCTGTCGACTTTTACAAAAAAGCCAAAAAAACAGGTGTAAAACCCATCCTTGGCATTGAGCTCAATATGCACGGCGCTCTTTCGCCAAAAAATCCTAATAAACGCTACCACCTTACGCTTTTGGCTAAGAATCTTGTCGGCTACAAGAACATGGTTAGGCTCAACTCCAAAGCCAACATAGAGGGCTATGACAACTTTATGCAAACGGGCTACGCGGAGTTTAGTTGGCTCAAAGAGTATTCTGAAGGCTTAATCTGTTTGTCGGGGGATCTCGGCAGCGAGATCTCTCAGGCGATTTTGGCCGACAACGATGTGAAGGCGCTCATTGCTATGTATCGCGATAGCTTTGAAGATGGCGCATTTTACCTGGAGTTGATGGACAACAGTTTCCCTGAGCAGCAAGTAGTCAATGATAAGCTTATCGAACTTGGGCGCGAACTTGGGCTGCCGCTCGTCGCAACCAACGATTGCCACTACTTAGAGCGCAGAGAAGCGCTGGCACAAGCGGTATTAGTCTGTAATGCCCTCTCTAAGCAATTAGCTATTGAGCAGCTTGAGCGCGTGGTCAAAGAAGATTTTTACCTCAAGAGCGACGATGAGATGTATAAAGCCTTTGCCCACTGTCCTGAAGCATGCGAGAACACCGTAAAGATCGCTGAGAGCATTGACTTTGAGCTGCCGCTTGGCAAGGTTTTCTTACCCCACTACGCTGTGCCAAAAGCGTTTTGCGAGCAGCACAATATCAGTGATCACGACGAAGCCATTCACGCATACTTTCGCGAAAAATCGCGCGAAGGTCTACAATGGCGCCTTTCCACGCTAAAAGCCATGGGCAAAGAACCCGATGAGACTGCGTACAAAGAACGTCTTGAGCGTGAAATATCGGTGATTTGTTCGATGGATTTTCCTGGTTACTTTCTAATTGTTTGGGATTTTATCCGTTGGGCGAAAGATCGCAACATTCCCGTTGGCCCCGGGCGAGGTAGTGGCGCGGGGAGCTTGGTGGCGTATAGCTTAGCAATTACCGACATTGATCCGCTGCCCTATAACTTGCTCTTTGAGCGCTTCCTTAACCCAGAGCGCGTCAGCATGCCCGACTTCGATATCGATTTTTGCATGAACAGACGCGGTGAAGTGATCAACTACGTCAGCGAGAAGTACGGCGTTAACAACGTGGCGCAAATTGCGACTTTCGGCGCCTTTAAGGCAAAGGCTGCGCTCAAAGCGGTTGCCCGTGTCATGGGCATTAGCCCTTCAGAAGCCAACGCGCTCTCAAAACTTGTGCCAAACGCGCTCGATATCACGCTGAGTGCGGCACTATCACAAGAGAGGAAGTTGCGCGAGATCGTCGAAACGCAAGCACAAATTTCGAAGCTCTACGCCCTAGCCTGCGATATCGAAGGCTGCTTTAATTCCGTGGGTATGCACGCAGCTGGAGTCGTTATTTCCGATGAACCGCTTTGGGAGTACGTACCTGTTTGCCGCGGAGCAAAGAATGAAATCGTTAGCCAATATGCCAAAGACGAAGTCGAGCAGGCAGGTCTTGTAAAGTTCGACTTTTTGGGGCTAAAAAACTTAACGGCGATCGAGCTATGCTTGGAGATGGTCAATAAAGAGCGCGCCGAAAAGGCGGAGCCTCCCCTTATTTTAGGGCAAGTTGCGATGGATAAGGAGGAGGTTTTTAAGCTCATCAGTGACGGCGATACGGCTGGGATCTTCCAGCTTGAGTCGAGCGGTTTTCGCTCATTGCTATTGCAGCTTAAGCCCGACTGCTTTGAAGACATCGTTTCTGCCGTGGCACTCTATCGCCCAGGCCCCATGCAGTCTGGCATGGTCAACGACTTTGTGCAGTGTAAACACGGTTTGCAACGCGTTGAGTACCCACACCCGCTTTTGGAGCCCGTGCTCAAAGAGACCTACGGCGTTATTGTGTATCAAGAACAAGTCATGCAATGCGCCCAAATATTGAGCTCTTACAGCCTTGGCGCTGCAGACATCATGAGACGCGCTATGGGTAAAAAGAAGGTGGAGGAGATGCTGGAACAACGCAGCATCTTCGTTGATGGCGCGGTTAAAAACGGTGTAGACGCCGAAAAGGCGGGCGCCATTTTTGATAATATTGAAAAGTTTGCAGGCTACGGCTTTAACAAAAGCCACAGCGCCGCCTACGGCTTGATCACTTACTACACCGCTTATCTAAAGGCTTTCTACCCCGTTGAGTTCGCAGCCGCGCTTATGACCACCGATAGCGATGATGCCAACAAAGTCGTCTTCTTTATTAATGATGCGCGCAAGCACGCTATCGCTGTACTCCCTCCAGACGTGAATCAGTCTAGCCTTGCCTTTAACGCGGTGGACGGGAAGATTCGTTTTGGTCTTGGTGGAATTAAAGGAATCGGTACAGCGGCTATCGAAAATATTTTAGAAGCACGCGCGGAAGCACCCTTTAGCAGCCTATTCGATTTTTGCAAACGCGTGGATTTACAAAAAATTAACCGCCGCGTTATTGTGTCGCTCGTTAGCTGTGGCGCCTTCGACAGCACTTGGGAGCAGCCGCTTACAACACTCGCCGAGATATCGGCAGCCCGAGCGCGAATTTTTGCAGCCATTGACTCGGCCATAGAACGTGGACAGAAAGAACAACAAGATCAAGCATCTGGCCAAAGTTCGCTCTTTAGCTTTATGGCAAAAAGTAGCACACAAAACGCGGACATCGTTAAGGACAGATTCCCCGAAACGGAAGCATGGCAAGAGAAGTACTGCCTAGAGCTTGAAAAACAAATACTGGGATTCTTCGTATCGGGTCACCCCCTCGACGCCTTCGCCCACGAACTCTCTCTATACATCACCCATGACTCCAACAGCATCAAGTTTGCACAACATAACGAACAAGTTACCATGGGCGGGCTTTTGTGCAACATCGAGACGAAGACTACACGCAAGGGCGACAAAATGGCGGTCGGTGGTCTTGAAGACTGCTCTGGTCAAGCGGGGATCCTTATTTTCCCGAAAACCTACGCCCAACATGAGGAACTGCTCGCGAGTGAAGAGCCCGTCATTATTAAGGGTAGCGCACGCGTTGAAGGTGACGAGGAGCAAAGTAAAGTCGAAGTCTCCGTCGATAGCATCGAACGCCTAGAAGAACTTCGCGAGCGCCTAGTTAAACAAATCTGCTTCATCGTCAACGCCGAAGATGCGAGCTCCGAGCGACTCCTGCAACTCAAAACCTTACTCCAAGCCAACCGAGGCCGCTGCCGTAGCTCTCTTCGCGTTTGCTTCGACAACAGTTATAAAGGCTACGAATCCACACTCCCCTTAGAAAAGCATCCTGTTAGCCTTAGCGACGCCCTGCTACGCGATGCTCGTCGACTCCTTGGTGGCAAAGCCTTTGAGATGCACACTTAGGGATGCTCTGAGTTATTGTGACTACCGCCTCAAACCCCGTCCAAGGGCTTTTGGCCTTGGAAGCCGTTTGTGTGTAAGACATTGATTTTATTGACTTTTATTTGGAAGGCTCAGCTAAGTTTCGTTGTTTTAATCAAAGGACGCTTTGAATCCTGCCCTCCCTACTGTTTTTGCAATTTTCACATGGTTCAGAGCTTCCTTAAGTGCATTGCCCAAGAAGGTTTTTAGCTCTCTAGGCGCTGTCTTCCTCTTTTAATGATGCTCCCCCGCAATGCCTCATGAGATCTAGCGTTTACACGTTTTATTGTGCGCACGCACAATAAAAAAGCGCCACCCTAGGGTGGCGCTTTTTTATTCTAGCATATGACTATCTTCGTGGATTCTTATTCACAAAGACCCGTGTCGTCATTGCAACCTTCGGTTCCACAGTTTTCAAAATCGACCATTCGTCGACCAAACTCCTTTGAGCTTGGTTCCGTTATTGAAACACATCCATAAGTCACAGATGCATTATAGTAGCCGTCGCAAACAAGTTCATCATCACCCAATGCTGTACAATCGGAGTAGCAATCGCCGTAACCAGTAGTGTCAATACCACACCATTGATTCACTCCGCCTGCGCAGTCCAAAGCTGCGACTTTGCCACCAAAACAGTAGGTCAAAACCTCGCCAGTACACTTGTCGGGATAAGTCGCTTCGGTACAGTCCTTGCCTTCGTCATCATGAAGCTCAACACACAAGCCAGTGGCATCATCACATTCGTTCGCACACTCTTCATAGCTCACGAGTGTAGCACCGAGTTTATCACCCTCGAGTTCGAAGCACTTATAGGTGTCGGATGAACCATAATCATGATCACATACGAGTGTCTCTTCATTCGCTACTGCACAAGTCTGATAACAAGTCGTTGCTCCTTCTTTAGATGTTGCACAGAAATTGCCGTCCTCCGCGCAATCAACAGCTCGAACGGTACCTTCGTAGCAAAGAGTTAAAATATCACCTGTGCAAGCACGAGTGTAGTTACTGTTACAGGGTTTGCCTTCGTCATCATGAAGCTTAACACACTGGCCTGTTGCCTCGTTACAGGTAGTGGAGCACATTTCATATTCTTCTTGGTAAACATATCCAAGCGTTCCGTCACTCAGCTCTTCACACTTGAATAAATCAGAGAAGTGCATGCCCCAAAATTCATCGCATACCCATTTGGTATCATCAACGTTGTCGCAAGTTTGATAGCATTCACCTACGCCATCAGTACTCACACCACACGTGCTGTTCTCGACTTCGCCGCAGTCTACAGCTTTTACTTTTTCATTAATACAAGAAAGTAGAATTGCTCCATCGCATTTGTCGTCATAGTTATCATCGCAATCATTACCCACTTCGTCATGCAATTTAATGCATTTGCCAGTCGTATCGTCACAGGCATCATCGCAATAAACTGCATTCTCATAGTCGAGTTGATATACAGGATTACCACGATCAGATTTTACACAAGATTCTTCAAGCGAGTAAAAATAACCATAGTAATTGAAGCAGGTTAGTTTATTTGTGCCAAGCTCTGCCTCTGTACACGTACTATAGCAATCAGCAACATCATCGACGACATCACAGGGTGGGTATATATCTGGATCACAGAAATAGCTTTCTGAAACTACCTCACCTCCATCACAATAAACTGCGTAGTTCCCATTACAAAACTCTGGTTCATCACCAGTACACGCTGTACCTTCCGCTGGAACGTCGACGCATTCGCCCTTGCTACAAGCTTTACCACTTGCAGTACAATCTTCGGCCGTAACGACATTACTTACACAGGTAACTTTGGAGTCATTTCGACAAACGGCTTCAAAATCCTCGCCACAGGAAGCTGTCCCGGGGACACATGCATTGTTATCGCATACTTCGTCGTCCTCGCATGTTTTATCTACAACCGCGCCATTCTCACAAACGCTGAGCGTATTGACGTCTTTACAAACTGGATAGCTAACGGGATCGCACTCACACTTGCCGCTGCGACAAACTGTATTAGCGGGGCAGTCTTGCTCTACAATATTACCACTTTCACAAAGCTTTAGTTTTCCTTCAGCAGTACACTCAACAACGTGCGTAGTCTCATCGCATGTTGCTGTAGCAGGGACACATGCATTGTTATCGCATACTTCGTCGTCCTCGCATGTTTTATCTACAACCGCGCCATTCTCACAAACGCTGAGCGTATTGCCGCCTTTACAAACTGGGCTAAAGCTAACGGGATCGCACTCACACTTGCCGCTGCGACAATCTGTATTAGCGGGGCAGGCTTGCTCTACAATATTACCACTTTCACAAAGCTTTAGTTTTCCTTCAGCAGTACACTCAACAACGTGTGTCGCTTCATCACAGGTTTTTGTATCGGGGACGCAGGCGCCATCGGAACATTTTTCGTGCGCCTCACATCTTGTTTCTTGAATGCTGCCGTCGACACACGTCTTGGCAACATTACCTTCACAGTTCGCCTTATATTCAGCACCGCACTGTTGATCGCCCTTGAGTACGCAACGCGCAACGCTATCGACGATTTCGCAAACGCTGTTGTTCAACTGAGTTTCGCACAAAACGTCAAGCAAACGACCGTTGATACACTGCGTAATCGCATGTCCCGTGGTGCTACAAATCGCAACGTGCGTATCGACATCGCAATCGTCTGCTATCAATTTATCTTTACCTTCGTCGCAAGCATAGGCTCCGAAAGTAAAAGCGCTTAGCAGGACTGACCATAAAATCTTTTTGTACATACTTTCCTCACTAAAAAAAGAGTTCGAAAAAAATTAAGCACCATCATGGCACTCAATTAGCTTCCTAACGCATAAAAGCAGATTTTTTTGACTTGTCAAACGCACACGCAACTACATCTAATAGAATTTTAGCGCAATGGCGGCATTTAATTCTAGAAAACGAGTGGTTCTATGTGCTTTATTTTGAATTTCGCAAAATTACAAAAGAATGCACCAATAACCAAGGTCTAGCTCATATTTTATAAATAACGATTAACTAATCTGTTTTATTGTTTATTTTCTTAGCTAAACGAAGAATGGACTAAAGCGCGGGCTTTCTAAACCTTAAAATCGAAGAATAATCAGAATTGATAGCTTTCCTAGCCTAGCATGCGAAACATGCTGTTAACGAAGTACAAAGCATATACGTCGGAGCAGAGCCGCAACTTAGGCATGACAGACTTAGGGATGCTCTGAACAATGCAAAAACAGTAGGGGCAGCTTTCAAAGCTGCCCCATGATTAAAACAACGAAAGTCAGGCGATTTTTTAAAGTAAAGTTAATAAAATCAATAATCTACATACAAAAACGGCTTCCAAGGGCGAAAGTCCTTACACAAGGTTTGGGGCGGTAGCCCCCAGTAAATCAGAGCTTTTCCTAATTTGCTCACTGTCGCTCCCACAGCTTCCCGAACTTGAAGCCTGTGCATGATCTCGCTAAGATACCACAGATCGCGTTCTCGCAGGTTGAGGGCGCTCTTTGCAACAACACAACGAGGTAGAAGTGAAACACTTTGGTATCTTCTTAGTTACTAGCCTATTAATGCTAGCCTGTGCAAACGAAAGCGGGAAAACCCCCGATGTCCAAAAATGCGGCGACCGCGTCTGTAGCGATACAGAGCTTTGCCAAAACGACGTATGCAAAACAAAATGCGGCGAACGCGTCTGTAGTGACACAGAGCTTTGCCAAAACGACGTATGCAAAACAAAATGCGGCGAACGCGTTTGTAGCGATACAGAGCTTTGCCAAAACGACGTATGCAAAACAAAATGCGGCGAACGCGTTTGTAGCGATACAGAGCTTTGCCAAAACGAGGAGTGCAAAACAAAATGCGGCGAACGCGTCTGTAGCGACACAGAGCTTTGCCAAAACGACGTATGCAAAACAAAATGCGGCGAACGCGTTTGTAGCGATACAGAGCTTTGCCAAAACGACGTATGCAAAACAAAATGCGGCGAACGCGTTTGTAGCGACACAGAGCTTTGCCAAAACGAGGAGTGCAAAACAAAATGCGGCGATCGCGTTTGTAACGACACCGAGATTTGCCAAAACGACGTGTGCGAGGCTGCGACAGATCCAAGGAGCTGCGGAAACGCGCTCTGCGTTGGCACAGAGTTTTGCCAAAACGGCGTATGCATTAAACGCGAAGGCGACGCTTCGACTGGCAAGCCATGCGTAGCAGGGCAATTTATCGAGTATTGCGGCGCCAACAACACCCTCTACATTTGCCACGAAGCACTTAGTACCGCTCACCAGTGCGAAAAAAGCACTTGCGCCATGCGAATCGACAAAAACTACGCCGCCTGCGTACGCCCACAAATCTGCGAAAGCGCCGAGCAAAACTTCAGCGTTTGCCACAGCCTGGCTCCAGGCAGCAGCGACTACCTCTCCTTCTACGAATGTGCCTACGCCACCGACGGAAATTTATACGCCTTCTACACCGACAAAGATGAGGAAGACTGCCCAAGTGGCTGCCTCGACGACTTCGAATGCAGTAAAACTAAAATCTCATGCGACGCCAATTATGAAGACCACTGCGTCGGCGAAATCATGTGGTATTGCAACGCTGACGACAAAACCGTCTACCGCTTGGATTGCGAGGCATTAATGCTAAAATGCATCAAGCAAAACGGAGAAGTAAACTGCGGATAAAATGATTTTTTTGTGGGGGGAAGTCTCCCCCTCGCCCAAGCCTCTTCGCAAATCGGCAAAAAGCACATAAAAAAAAAGCCTTGTATGCGCTCAAACCGCGCATCCAAGGCTTTTTTTGTGCTTCTAGGCCGATTTGCTTCAGGGGTCTTGGGCTACCCCCTCGAATACTTGCGGCGCTTCGCGCTACAACGACCTTTGGAAAGAAAAAAAGTTCTCAACATTCCCAAACTGCATCTAGATCCCCGAAACCATGAGTTCTGTCACGAGTTTGGTGTATTCGACGGGATCGGGTAGCGGGGAGCCCTCAGCCAGTAAGCTTTGACCAAAGAGCAGCGACGCGTATTTGGCAATTTGTTCGCTTTCCGGCTCACTCGCCAGTTTGTCGCGCAGTTTCTGGAGCAGTGGGTGATCGGGGTTAATCTCTAATATGCGTTTGGAAGCGGGCAAATCGGCAGAACCCATTTGGCTAAGTATCCGGTGTAAATGCGGCGACACGTCACCTTCAAGACCCACAAGACAGGCAGGTGACGACGTTAGACGCGTTGAAATCCGAACGCTGCTGACATCTGATTTGAGAATCTCCGCCAGCTTTTGGATCAAATTCTCAAAGTCTTTTTCTTGACTTTCTCGCTCTTTACGCTGCTCTTCGCGTTCTTCTTCCGTTCCAAGCTCTACTTCACCGCGCCCAATGAATTGGATTTTCTTCTCCTTAAATTCGGGAACTTGGCTAAAGAGTATTTCGTCGTAAGGATCGACCAAGAACAGCACTTCGTAGTCTTTCTTAAGGAACGCTTCGATGTGTGGGGATTTTTTAAGGCTTTCTAGAGAATCGCCAGCAATGGCATAAATCGCGTCTTGTCCAAGTTTCATACGCGAAACGTAATCTTCAAGACTCGTCATGCTAGGCGTTTTACTCTCGGCCTTTGGCGCAGTATCCGTATTCTCTCCCTCACTGTTTTTGGCGGCTTGCGCGTCATCATTAATGGTTTGGGTCGACACGAAACGCAGCAAGTTCAAAAGCCTATCGCGGTTATCGTAGTCTGAAGCGACACCTTCTTTGAGGTAGCGGCTATAGTTCTCCCAAATCTTGCCAAAAGACTCAGCATCGTCTTTAGACAGTTTTTGAATGGTATCAAGAACTTTCTTCGTTAAATGCTTTCGAATGGTGTTGATTCTGCGATCTTTTTGGAGAATCTCACGTGAAATGTTCAGATTGAGATCCGCCGAATCGACAACACCCTTCACAAAACGAAGGTAGTCAGGCAAGAGCTCGGGGCACTGCTCCATAATGAGCACGTGCTGCGCATGCAGGCGTAAGCCATACTTGGCGTCGCGATAATTAAGATCAAAGGGGGCGCGACCCGGAATAAAGAGCAAGCCTCGATACTCAAAGGCACCCTCGGCTTTAATGGGAATTCGCGTAATAGGATCAGTCCAATCGTGGCTAATTTGGCGGTAAAACTCGTTGTAATCCTTATCCTCAACTTCAGACGCGCTCTTAAGCCAGATAGCCTTCATAGAGTTGGCCTGCTTCCACTTAAGCTTTGTTTCGTGGTGTGCAGGATCACTACACTCATCGATATTATGCTCGGGGTCGTCGTTCTCAATATGCACGCGCTCTTCGCTTTGTAGCAAAATCGGGTACTGTATAAAATCAGAGTACTTCTTAATAGTGCTGCGTAAAATATACTCTTGAGTAAAATCTTCCAAATTATTTTCTGTGTCTACAGGAAGAAGCTGAAGAATAATCCGCGTTCCGACGCCTTCCTTCTCGATCTCTTCAATTGTATAATGACCATCGCCTTTTGAGCTAAAACAATGCGCAAGCGTATCACCAACACGCCTGCTCTCTACACGCACATCGTTAGACACGATAAAGGAAGAGTAAAATCCAACGCCAAATTGGCCGATCAGCTTATGTTCCTCGTCCTTATCTTTGGCAGCCTTTAGTTCCTTGATAAAACTCTTGGTGCCAGAATGCGCGATGGTTCCCAAGTTCTCAATGAGCTCGTCGCGACTCATACCGATGCCGTTGTCTTCAATAAATAGCGTCCTTGCCTCTTTATCGGCATAGATCTTTATCTGCAACTCCTCGACTTCAGCCAAAACATTGCTATCCGTAAGTGCCGCAAAACGACGCTTATCTAGCGCGTCAGATGCATTCGAGATAAGCTCGCGCAAAAACACGTCCTTGCTCGAATAAAGCGCATGGGCCATTAATTGAAGTAGCTCTTTGGTTTCTGAACGAAATTCGAAGGATTCTACCTTAGACATGCTTTCTCCTTAAATTTGTGCTTAAGACTGTATAAAACTTTTTAAAAACCTACGATCCCTGACAAAGCCTCTGGATCATCACTGCGTTTGAAGGCTAAGCACAGCAAAAGCCAAAGCAAGTCAAAAGCCAAAAAACATTTTCATCGGGGCTACCGCCCCAAACCCCGTCCAATGGCTTTCGCCCTTGGAACCCATTTTTGTGTGTAGGGCATTGATTTTATTGACTTTTATTTTGAAAACCCAGCTGATTTTCGTTGTTTTTCTCTAGCTACTTTTTTGGCAATTTTCACATTGTTCAGAGCTTCCTTTTTTCTTTGCCATTTTCAGCCTGGTTCTAGGAAAGAACAAAAAAGAGAAGAGGAGAAAAAGAGAAGAAGAGAAGAAAACAAAAACATCTTTTCTTTGCCATTTTCAGCCTGGTTCTAGGAAAGAACAAAAAAGAGAAGAGGAGAAAAAGAGAAGAAGAGAAGAAAATAAGAAAACAAAAACATCTTTTCTTTGCCATTTTCAGCCTAGTTCTAGGAAAGGACGAAAATACGAAGAGAAGAAAAAGAGAAGAAGAAAATATGAAATTATGAAAACAAAAACATCTTTTCTTTACCATTTTGATGCGGATTCTAGGAAACAAGGAATGAGGCAAAGGAGCGACCTAGAGGTCGTGACTGCGCCGAATGACGCAGTTGACGCCGAAGACGCGCAAAATGGTAAAGAAAAAAGGGTCGTGACTGCGCTGAACGACGCCGCTGACGCCGAAGACGCGCAAAATGGTAAAGAAAAAAGGGTCGTGACTGAGCTGAGCGACGCCGCTGACGCCGAAGACGCGCAAAATGGCAAAGAAAAAAGGGTTTTTCCCCGTGCAAAGATCTCTTTTATTGTCTCCAACCCTCTAATTTTGCCATCCCCTCTCCCTGCTTTATCCTCGAAGCGGGGCGGCAACGCTTGCAGCCCACATACGGTGCACAACGACTGTTTGCGACTTATCGTTATAGGCAGTCATATCATTATATAAGGGGCAGGGTTAAGATGAAAAACCAAGTTATTGCTATTGTTTTTGCAGTTTGCAGCGTTTGTGCAGCAAACAACGCTCTCGCACAAGATTCCACATTTGATAATGGCGTACTCCTCGCCTATGAACACTCGCCCAAGGAAAGTAGCGCTAGCGACGATATTTTTGCCGCTATCAAAGCGCTGGAAGAAGCCGAAACCAGCTTAAAGGCGGCTAACGTAGAGCTCGATCCCCTCGACGCGATTTTAGAGGCGGCAACAAAACAAACGCCTATACCACCCGATACAGTGGCAACGCGGCCGCCAACAACGATACAGCCGCCAACAACGATACAGCCGCCAACAACGATACAGCCGCCAACAACGCAAAAAAACATCGTTATCACGAAAAAAGTGGAGCCTAGCGCGCAGCCACCGCAAGTGGTCATTACTAAACTTGAGCAAGCTGCCCCGCCCCCAACCCCCATAGTCGCGAAAAAAGCGGAGCCCGCGGCACAAATTACGCCAAGCCCCAAAACAGCGCCAAGTCCCAAAACAACGCCAAAGCCCGAGCCGCCAACAAAAGTCGCCAACAATGCGCCGAATACAGCCCAAACAAAAGTAGCGCCTGATCCCGCTCACGCACCGCACACCCTAGCCATGTCCTATGTTTCGGCTATCTACCGCGTTAACGGTGTAAACCTCGCCGTCGCCGCCGAAAAGGGCAGAAGTCAAGCATCGATCGCGCAACTACACGCATACGCCGCAAACAAAAACCTGTTATATGAATCAGAAATAGCAGCCATTGGCGACTTAGCGTTTTTTCACAACACCTATGATAGAAACCGCGACGGGCGATGGAATGATTGGCACAGTCTCGTGGGTATTGTCGAAAGCGTAGACGATGATTCAACCATAACGATTTTGACCTACTTCAATAACGATATCCAAAGGATTCACCTCAACTTAAAATACCCAAACGTTCACAAAAGTAGAAAGGGCAAATTACTTAACTCACAGCTCCGTAAAGATGAGGGCGCTCAAATCGGGATGAGTTCTAAGCTTTTTGCAGGTTTCGCAAACCTACTCGGCGATAAGACTTCGGTTACTGTTATCGATAACTGGAAACCTGGGATGATTGTAAAGTAAGGAGAATGAACGAAAGAAAAGCTCAAAAATGAGACAGAACTTTAGCTGAACCGAAATATATTCATACTACAAAAGAATGAACAGCATAAAATACAAACAACTTGGTAGCTGCGGACTTCGCATTTCGCCGATAGTGATGGGAACCATGACCTTTGGCGATGGCGCAGATGTCAAAGAGAGCGCAAACTTATTTTACGTCGCTCTTGATGCGGGCATAAACTTTTTTGACTGCGCGAACATGTATGCCAATGGTCAAAGCGAAGAGATTTTGCGACCACTCATTCGGGAGCGACGTCAGGATATTTTGATCAGCTCAAAAGCGTACTTTCCAGTAGGCGTAGGGCCCAATGATCGCGGATGCTCACGACATCACCTCACCAATGCGCTGCACGCGAGCTTAAAACGCCTCGGCACAGATTATATCGACATCTATTTCCTACACCGTTTTGATGAGAACACACCGCTTGCCGAATCTTTAAGCTGCCTCAATGACTTTGTTCGTGCAGGTAAGCTGCGCTACATCGGCTTCTCGAACTTCTCCGCCTGGCAGTGTATGAAAGCACTAGCCATACAAGAAGCTATGAACTTTGACAAAGCCGTCGTCATACAACCGATGTATAATCTACTAAAGCGCCAAGCCGAAGTCGAAATTCTCCCCATGGCAGTTTCGGAAGGCTTGGGAGTACTTGCTTATAGCCCGCTAGCCGCTGGCCTGTTAACAGGAAAGTACATGACTGGCCAAGGCGGTAGACTGGATCACAACGAAAAATATCGACTCCGTTACCAGACGCAAGCACAGTCCAAAGCCATAGAGGAGTTTGTGCAAATGGCTCAAGAACTCGAAACTACCCCGAGTTCTTTGGCCATGGCGTGGGTGATGGCAAATCCCGCAATAAGCGCTCCCATTGCTGGCGCAAGAACGGTGGAGCAGCTAAAGCAATCACTCCAAGCCCTCAACTTTGAGCTCTCTAGCCAAGACTACCAGCGCATTTCAAATCTCTTCCCTACACCACCCTTAGCAACAGATCGCGACGAAGAACGACAATAAAGCCTACGCGCCACGAGATGTTCTTGTTTTCTCCTACTCTCATTTTCTTCCTTTTCAAAAATAACTCATGGAATTTGAATTTGCTACTTTTATCATGTAAGCATAAAGACGGGGGTGAGTGTGAGTGTAACTTCTTTCATTTTGCGCAAGATGGCGTAAATGCATGAGGAGCCTAGATGCCAGAGTTAAGATTTAATGTTTTGACCAACGAATGGGTTATTATATCGCCTGATCGTGCAAAACGTCCCTTTGAGTTTGTTCATAAAATCAACGAATTACCAACGCAAAAGCACGACCCTGACTGTCCTTTTTGTCCGGGAAACGAGCGTATGACTGAAGAGGAAATGTACAGCATGCGCGGTGAAGACGGGAAGTGGCTTACGCGTAGCGTATGTAACAAATACCCAGCTTTGCTCAGCAATCTTGACCCTGTAGCCGAAGGCGGAATTTTTAATACAAGCATACCTGGCTTTGGATTGCACGAGGTTATCATCGATACACCTAGGCATGATTTAACACTTACGACCTTGCAGCACACACAAACGGTACGACTTATTAATACGTTTAAGGATCGCTACCTCGCCTGTACAAAAGACCCGCGCGTTAAACACGTCATTATATTCAAGAATAACGGAGAAATGGCGGGCTCATCGCTCGTACATCCACACTCGCAGCTTATTGCGACACCTATAGTGTCCAACCAAATCGATGATCGCATGCGAATTACACGCGCGTACCACGCAAAGCATGGTAATTGCTTGATGTGCGACATGATTAAATACGAAGAAGCCGAGGGAGAACGCATTATTTACGCCAATGATTACTTTGTAGCGTTTTTGCCTTATGCCGCGCTTTCGTGTTTCCACACGTGGATCTTCCCCCGAACACACGCGGCGCAATTTGGTGATATACAAGACAAAGCAATGCCATACCTCGCCGAGATTTTGCAAGTCGTCATAGGCGCACAAGAAAGTCTGCTCAACCGCCCAGACTATAACATGGTTTTTCGCTCATCCCCCGTCGATTGCCCAGAACCGTACTACCATTGGTATATTTCGATTATTCCGCGCTTGTCCAAAACAGCAGGCTTCGAGATTGGCTCTAATATTTACATTAACGGCTCGCTACCTGAAGACAATGCTCGCCTGCTACGCGAAACCATCGCTGCGAAACAAGCACAAGTAGCTTAAGCTAGCTCTGATCTATTTGTGGGGCGCTGCCCCACCTCAGCATTACGTATTTCTTTTGAGCTTCCCCCCGCACCCCCCTCTCTTCAATCGCGACACGGATGTCAGCGATTGGTCGCGGCTGAGGCCGCGCGCGAAGCGGCCACAGCCTGGACGGCTGTGGCACTAAAAAGAAAGCACTCTTTTAAGCTCTTTTCGAATAAAATGTCA
>JBBAEA010000082.1:0-16553 GCA_041656175.1 Bradymonadales bacterium
CGGCCATTTTGTTCCAAAATATTTTTCTCTTTATTTCTTTTTCCGACTCTGCAACGTGATCCTTATCGATGCATGCGAGTGGTATGATTTGTTTGGGGTTAATCGCGACGATGAGTGTAAGTTTTTGGCTAACATCGATGCTAGCGATTTGTTGTTTGTGTGTGATGGGGATGATAGCGCTGAGCTTGAGATTCGCGTTCTTCATACGTTTATTAAAGAGTATTCGCGGAAGTGCGAAGAGCCCTAGTGCGAGCAAAAAGAGAACCATGGAAGAGATGAACAGCGGGTTGAGGTATCGGATAGGGGCGTTTTTTCGTGGGCTAGGGGGAGTAAGTGTAGGAGCGCTTATTTGAGCTTGCACTTGTGCTTGTATTGGTGGTGGCGTTCTAGCTAGTGCCTCGTTTTCAATATTTTCTTCGACGTTTAGCCCAAGTTCAGCATTTTTATCGTTGCTAAAATCGAAATCATTCTCATTTTCTTCGATGCCCTCAAGCGAGTCTAGTTCATCTTGTGGCTGGAATGCTTCTTCATCAGGCGAGGGTAGGCCAGCGAGCGCGGGATCGATGGGTTGTGGGGGAGCATCTAGGTCAACTTCTTCGTTGTAGTCGAGGATTCGCGGTGTATCGGGTTCTTCGTCCGCGATGGGTAGTTGGCTAGGAGCTGGGGGGAGCACCGTATCTTGTGGGGCGTTAAACTTATGGTTCTGCGCCAGTACTTTACTGACGTATTCGCCTTGAACGAGTCTTGCTTCGTAGCTAATTTTTGCGCGTTGGTAGCGAAGTAGAGTGAGTCGTTTGTTGTTGGTGCTAGCGTATTGGAATTTATCGCCAGAGCGCGAGAGCCTAAAATCGAATATTTTCGATAAACTCTGTGTTGCCTCGCGTATGGATTCTCCGTTAATGCCCTCGCGTTTGAGAGCGCTGACGAGAGTTTCTCCTTTTTTGATTTCCCCGCCGTGTAGGGCATCTTGGGCGATGAATGCATCTTCAGCCTCTTGCGAGTAGGCGTTTGGTGCGAAATAGAGCGCCGAGAAGAAGCACAAGAGCAGGGTGCTGGGCAAGAATTTGCGAATGATTGAATGCTTAAATATCGCAGGCATAGCTAAAACTTGTTATAAGGCTAAACGGTTGGCGTGTGCGCTAGAAGCGCAGCGCTTGCATCTGGAGTAATTGCGGCTTGATTTGAGCTTAGCCGCGAGTGGGTGGAGTATAAGCGTGTAATGCGTAGAAATTCAATGCTTTTTGCAAATTGAGACCTTTGCACGGCTAGAGATAGTGAACTTAATGAGACCTTTGCACGGCTAGAAATTATGAATATAATTTTACAGATCCGATACAGTTTTAAACAAAATGAGACATTTTGTAGAGAAATATAAGCTAAAAAATACTAATAAAATAAGGCAATGTGAAGATAGAATGACATTTTATTCGAAAATTGCTTAAAAGAGTGCTTTCTTTGGGGAAGGGGGGGGTACGGGGGGAAACATCTTTTCTTTGGCACAAAGAAAAGGGTTTCCCCCCGTGCAAAGCTCTCAAATTTTGCTAAAACCTTGGAGGAGGCGAATTGGGCGAAGTAGAAGTGAAGGGGCTAGATGATCCGAAGGCCAGTATCCGAAAGGGCTTTAAGTGGATAGGCATCGGTTCAATGGTCTCGCAGAGTTTTGACGCTGTAAGTTTCTTCATCGTGATGCTCTTTATCACGAAGTCGGATATGGGTTTAGCGACCTTGGCGGTGGGTTTTAGCGCGTTTGTCGAAGCATTCAATAGTATGGGTGTCAACGTCGCATTTTTGCAAGACGCCAACCCGACGGAGGATGAGACGCATTCCTTGTTTTGGTTCTCCTCTGGATTTGGGATTTTTGTGTTTTTACTCTCCATCCCCTTGTCAATGGGAATTTCGGCGTTTTATGGCGTTGCGTTGCTCCTCCCGCTGCTCCTTGCGAGCTTTGCGAAAACTATTTTTGTCTGTATCGGAGAGATTCCGCTGCAACTTATCAATCGGCGCTTTGATTTCCATCAAATTAGCCTAACCCAAATGATTGCCACTTTTTTGTGCTCTATCACCAAAATTGTGCTTGCTTTTTTAGGTTTTGGCGCTTGGTCCCTAGTACTCGCCAATACGCTTTATGGCGTGATTAGCTGTAGTTGTTCCATTATTTTTTCTAAATTTCGTCCAAAACTGCATTTCCGCCGCTCGGAGTGTACGCGTTTTATGAAGTTTGGCATAAAGCACTGCGTCGGTTCGTCGATAGAGCAGCTTAACAAAAACTTGCATTACTTTGTCATTGGTAAGTTTTGTGGCGAATCGCTTTTGGGCGTTTACCGGGTTGCTTTTGAATTTGCGATGACCCCTGCCCTTGCACTCTTTAGGATAGTGAATAAATCGTCATTTCCCATTTTTGCCAAAATTAAGTCCAACAGAAACCTACTCAGCGAGCTGTTTGCGTGGAATCAAAAAAATATCGCCATTTTTTGTGCTGTCCCTATGGTCTTTATCTATTATTGCGCCGTCGACGTCTTTACGCTCCAAGGCATTCCCGCTTGGTTCGAGGCTCTAGTCTTTATCGCGCCTGTATTAATGATTTCGCTTCTTAGGTCGCTGTCGCAGACTTTTCCCGAGTTGTACAGAGCCTGTGGCAGTCCCGAGCGAAGTTTATATATTGCTTCGGCAGAAACCCTGCTCTCTCTCTTATTATTTCCCTTGGTGCTATTTCTCGTCGATGGGAGCATGGCGATACGCATCATGCTAGGAGTGTGGATCTTGCTATTTATCGCACTACTCATTGTGCATTATCATTTCGCAAAGCGCTACGTTAATCTTACGCCTTTTTCTATCCCTCGTTCGTTTATGTATGCCTTTGGCTATTTCGCTCTCTGCTTTATACCCTGCGAGTTTTTGACACACTACCGCGATGCACTGCCCTTCAACCCATGGCTACACCTTATCGGTCAAGTACTTTTGATGTCGTTTTTCTTGTGGCTGTATGCAAAGAAAATATTGAATATTTCCTTTAAATTTAAGAAGCAAGTCGCTAAATAAAAGAATGCTCTCTCCCATGCAAAGTTCTCATAGATTGAAATTTACGCAAACTTCCTATAAAAGCAGCGCAGTTCGCCCCCTTGCGTGGGCTGGCGACTTTATTCAGACTGCACCGATTAAACTTAGCTTTTTTTGGGAAGGGGGGAAGTCTCCCCCCTCGCATGGGCTTCGCTCAAAATTCTCTAAATACTGCAAAACATTATGCGGTGTATTCGCTATTCGCTCATTCACCGCATAATGTGCAGTATTTGCGAATTTTTTCGCGCGATCCCATGCTCCCCCCTCTCTAACTCGTGGGCTTAGCTTTAATGAGAAAGCTTCTAAGAGCGAAGCGTTTAATTTGAGTGCTAGCCCACGCTATGGGGGCATCGCGGGAACGACGTATACAGACGGCAATGGGCTTAAAATTCAATAAAATCGTCACAGCTACGACATTCATTCTATGGATTTGAATGTGGGTCATCGACACAGCGAATTTCGCAACTTGCCTTTGCCAAAAAATCTCTTCCTTCTCAATTCAAGGTTTGGAGTATAAAATTTGAAGAAAATTCGGAACTTTTGTATTATTGCACACATAGACCACGGAAAATCGACTTTAGCCGATAGGATTATTCAAAAAACGCTAAAGATTCCAGATCGCGAATTTCAGAATCAACTGCTAGATAACATGGATCTTGAGCGAGAACGCGGGATAACGATTAAGAGTCAGACGGTGTGTTTGCCGTATACGACAGCTGATGGGGAGGAGCTAGTCTATAACTTAATTGATACGCCAGGGCACGTCGATTTTAGTTACGAGGTATCACGTTCGTTGGCCTCGTGCGAAGGGGCGCTACTCATTGTAGATGCAAGCCAAGGCGTCGAAGCGCAGACTTTGGCAAACCTTTATATGGCAATGGAGCACGATCTAGCGATTGTGCCTGTGATCAATAAGATCGATTTACCCGCGGCCGATATAGAAGCCTGTTTGGAACAAATTGACCAAGATCTAGGGCTAGATCCCGATGAAGCACTACAAGTCTCAGCAAAAACGGGAGAGGGGATAGATTCGATTTTGGAAGCCGTCGCAAGAATCATACCTCCACCAAAAGGAAGTAGAGAGGCACCGCTGCAGGCACTGATTTTTGATTCATATTACGATTCGTACCGCGGTGTAGTTATACATGTAAGGGTATTCCAAGGAAGCCTGAAGTCGGGCGATAGAATACGTTTGATGTCTACGGAAGCGGTCTATAAGGTCGAGGAACTTGGTTCTTTGCGCCTAAAACAAGTGCCTACCAAGGGCTTGCAGGCTGGGGAAGTAGGCTATATTATTACGGGTATTAAAAACATCTCGGAAGCACGCGTGGGTGATACCATCACACTCGACGAAGATCCGTGCGAACTAGCTTTGGAGGGCTTTAAAGATGTAAAACCCGTCGTTTTCTCCTCCATCTACCCCTTGTCGACGGACGATTTCCCTGAACTCGCCGACTCCATGGAACGCCTCAAACTTAATGATGCGGCGATTGTTTATACACGTGATTCATCGACAATTTTGGGGCAAGGTTTCAGATGCGGGTTTTTAGGGCTACTGCACCTAGAAATTACCCAAGAGCGCTTGGAACGCGAGTACGATCAGTCTATATTATTAACAGCCCCATCGGTTGAGTACTTGGTATACTTAAAATCGGGTGAGTGCCTAGAAATAGACAATCCCTTGTATTATCCCGATCCGTCGATGATAGCTAAGGCGGAAGAACCCTTTATTCGTGCGTCTTTTTTGGTGCCCACGGAGTTTATTGGCGGTGTTATTAATCTATGTATACAGCGTCGTGGAATCCAACAAGATATGAAGTATTTCGATGCTAAACGTGTAGAGCTCATCTTTGAGCTCCCGCTAGCAGAAATATTATTTGACTTCTACGATAAGCTAAAGACTGTGTCTAAGGGCTACGCATCTTTTGACTACGAGTTCATAGAGTATCGTGAAACAAAGCTGGTTAAAGTGTCGATTTTGGTAAACCACGAACCCGTCGATGCCCTCTCGGTACTGGTACACGAGGAACGCGCTGTGGAACGAGCACGTATGATCTGTAAACGCCTGTCCGAAACGATTTCACGACACCAGTTTAAGGTGCCCATTCAAGGAGCTGTGGGCGGCAAGATCATTGCGCGCGAAACCATACAAGCCGTGCGAAAAGACGTCACCGCTAAGTGCTACGGCGGCGATATCTCACGTAAACGCAAACTGCTCGAAAAACAAAAAGCGGGTAAAAAGCGCATGATGCAAGTCGGAGAGGTCGAAATACCGCAAAAAGCGTTCTTGGCCGTACTTAAATTTGATGACGAAAATTAGAATATGAACATGTTTCATTTTGTTAGGGTTTATTGTATTATGCATTAGAACTTATTGTAAGTTTGACTGTGCTACAAATGAGTCAAACTTACATTCGCTATTGCCACGTTTTTATGACCATAAAATGGGCATTCAATGGTTTAAAGGAGAATGAAAATGACATCGTGTTGTGGTGAGAAAAAAATCGTATTACCCGCCCCCAGCTTTGATCGCGATACCATGACGGTGAGTGAAGCTATTTCAAAACGACGCTCAGTCCGCGAATACTCCAAGCGCGAGCCCGATAAGCAAATACTCGCCAATTTGCTCTATTTTAGCGCCGGTATTACCGATAAAGAAGAAGGAAAATTAGCGGCACCCACGGCAAATAACCGACAAGAAATAGATCTTTATGTCGCTGCGCACTGTGGTGTTTATCGCTACGACCCCAAAGAACATGCTTTACACTGCGTTTGTGAGGAAGATAGGCGCGCAGATACAGGCGAGCAAAAGTTTTGTGCAGATGCGCTCTATAACTTTATTTATGTCTTTAATGCAGAGAAGGCTAAGAAAATCACGGATGAGTCAAAACGACGCTTTTATCAAGGTTCAGACTCCGCGTTGATGGCTTCACAAACTGCGCTTTATGCTACAGCGGTTGGATTAAACCACGTCATTCGTGCTTGGTTCGACAAGGACAAAGTTGCGAAGGCTTGTGACCTTAAGGACGGAGATCTGCCTGTTTTGGCGCTTACGGTCGGCTAGTCGCAAGAAGAGAGTTTAACGACACATAGTATGAAGGGAGTCTGTAAGAACAGGCTCCCTTTGTTATATTTTAATAAACTTGTGCTCTAGCAAATGTAATTCGATACATTTTTAAGGAGACTCTGATTAATGTAAAAATAGTAGGGGCAGCTTACAAAATTGCCCCCTACTTAAAACAACGAAAGTTAGGCAGGTTTTCAAAATAAAGTCAATAAAATCAATACTCTACACACAAAACGGGTTCTAAATAGGATGTTTTACTCGCTTTCGATTTTTTCTAATAGTTTTTTAGCGCGTACAAAATGAGGATTAGCTCTAAGGCTATTGTAGAGGGAGGCTTTGGCTTTTTTGCTCTCTCCTAAGCGGAGGTGGTATTCGGCCTGCAACCAATGATATTGCGCTCGAATGTTCGCGCTTTCCATAATATAGGGGCGCAACAACTTAAATGCTTCTTTGCAGTTCTCTGCATACTTAGCTTCGTCATAGTCTTTGGCATAAAATACATGAGTCTTGGTCATTTGTAGAAGAAAAACGGGTGAATCCTGAAATAAAGCCTTATTTTTCTCTAACCAGTCGAATGCTTCTGGAATTTGTTTTCTTTGCAGTAAGTTGTCGAGTTTGCTGAGAACGAATGCTAATTCGTGGGGGTAGAGCTCTTGCATACGCGTCAACGCTTCGTCTGCAAATTCGTCAAATTTCATGGCTTGGTAGGTGTTATATTCGATGAGGAGCGACTGGATGCTTTGGCCTTCTTTAGCTTTGATGGCTTCTGCGAGCGTTAGCATCTCTGCGTAGCGCCCAGCTCTGGTAAGCTCGTTGGCGAGTATAAGTTGGTCTTGGGAGGATTGGGGGAGGGCAAAAGGGATGGCTTCGGCGCTAAGATTGGCTGCCAGTTGCATTGCGTCTAGCGAGGGTATGAGATCTAGGTTTGCGGCGCTTGCGAAGGATTTTGCGGCTTTGAGATCTTGGCCACGGTAGCGCTGTAATTGGCCTAAAAAGAGGTAGTTACGCGCTTCTTTGGGAGCGTTTTTGATGGCGGCGTGGTAAAAGTTCTCGGCCAAATCAAGTGCGTCACTATGCTCAGGTTTTTTTCCGATAATGGCGAGCCCGTAGCCTACGAGGCGCTTGAGTTCGGCGTTTGCAGGGTTTCGTTCTAAGAGTCGGCGCTGCATGGCAATCCATTGCTCGGGTTTAAGGCGAGAGTTAATTTGCGCGATCTCGCTTTGTAGTTTGTAACTGTGCTGGCGTCGATAATGAGCGCTAGCATCTGGCAAGGAAAGTATAGCTGGGATTGTGGCGATAATGAGGATGCTAACGCCTGTATAAAATGCAATGATTCGGCGCTTACGAAGTTTTTTTATGAAGACTTCATCGTTTTTATCGAATATTCTCTTGTTTCGGCGCCATAGCTGTCGCGCGCTGAGTAAGGCTAGGTATGCAAGCGCCAAGATGGCTCCGACCCAATATCGCGCGTTAAAATCGAAAGCATTTTGGAGGGCAAAGAAGCTAAGAGCCGCGATAAGTCCGAGTTCTATGCCGCGTTCATGTCTCTTTGCCGTTTTTTGGGAGCAGTAGGTAAAGGCGCCGTACAAAAATATGAGCAGAATAATCGAAGCCAATAGCAGACCATACTCAATAAAAAATTCGAGATACTCTTGTTCTGCGTGTCTAAAATGCTTATGAAAGGCTTCACTTTGGTATTTTGTAAAAACATCAGAAAAGCTCTGTCGCCCTGCTCCTACGGGGAAAGCAGCAGCGGTTTTGAGGAAATCGCGGTAATAAAAGCTTTTTTCGATAACTTTGGGGCTATCCTCTGGGTTGAGTAAGACATCGTACTCGCTTAAGAGCTGGGTTTGGGAGAAATCCTCTTTTATTTGCGATACACTTGAGGATAAAAAGATGGAAATACTAGCCAAAGAGAGCAAAAATCCGAGTAAAATAACGAGTGCAAAAGCACGGAAATCTACGCGACTGCGCCACCAATACAACCCCAGCATAATGATATGCGTGCAAGCCCAAGCTGCGATAGCGCCTCGGCTTAGTTTTTGCACAAGTGCTGCCGAAAAGAGCAGATACAAAAACAACCACACGCCTCGCTTACCACCTCTTGCTGCCGTCGCACCGCCCAAGCACAAAAAGGCGAGCATCCCCCATACTAAGCTGGCGTGGTTATCATTAATAATGCTACCAAAATGAAAATATGCACTCGCACCATTACTTGTACTAAAGTGTTCAGAACCTACAAGTTGTATGAAGATATTAAAAGCAAGGAGCCCAAGCCCCATTATGATGATAAGATAATATGCTTTTTTAAAGTTTCTAAAGCGCTTAAAACTAAATAATGTTAATGCATAAAAAGCAAAAAATCCGACAAGTAATGCCAGACCAAAAGCCGTTGCATCTTTGGAGATTGATACACTTGCCCATGTATGACAACTCTCTAAAAGTTTGCATGTATCATGGTAGTACTCAGCGCTAACAGGAGAGAGGATGCGAAGTAATGAAGGTGGGAGAGGCATAAGTTGCAAAGCCGTTAACATGATTACGACTAAAATTAACCAGCCTCCTATACCCCAGCCTAAAAATTTATAATCGCTGCTTTGATCGTTATTTTTACTATGAAGTCCATACACGCTAAGCGCAAACACGGCGAGTGCACAAACTAAAGCGAATCCCGCTAGTGTTAAAGCACTAGCAGCGTGTACAGCGCCCGCTGTGGCAAAAACAAATGCGAGGCAAGCGCCCCAAGACAGGAGAAGTACACGATCTAAATTTTTCCTGAAAATCATGTTATTTTTGTACCATCTAAGAATTCAAATATGGGGCAAATGATTGCTTCATCGCCTGCACTGCGTTAAAGTGGTAAAGCTCTTGGCGCTAGGAAAAAGCGCCCTTGGCTAAGCTATTGTTCTGCACTAAGGCTTGCCATAGCAAAGCACGCTCATGAGTCGTGCTTTTCGCTAAAGCGTTAGCTTTTGTAGAAAAAGGGCTCGAACGTTTTCTGCTTCCTACATTGTGTATAGATACTCTATCAGAGCTGTAGGGATTAATGCCCTGTTGTTGCGATATTGTTAAGGAGAGCTTATTCGAATGAAGCAAGTCCACGAAATGCTTGCATCAATAGTTCCTGTCATAGAACTCATACGCGAGCAAGCTCTACAATCAGGCCAGCTCGCCGTTGTTGAAGATTGCCAAAGAGCGATGCAAAAGATCGTCGCTGTGCAGCCACAGAGCTCTAATCCTCTGACGCCTGTACTATATGATATTCTTCGGCGTTTGTCGCCATACCATGAGGAATTAAAGCGCACCGTTGCGGTTTTAACGCATTTTGTACCAAAATCGTGGGGCGTGGGCGATGAGCAGGTATTTCAGGCTTTAGCGCGTCGTTTGGTAGCGATGCGCTTATTTTTGGATGGAGATAGTGGAGGGGGAGGTTTTAAGGCAATATCGACCACGGCGAAAGGCGATATCAGTGTGGGGTTGGGGCTTAAGCTATCGGATGGGAGCCTGCAAAAGTTTTTATCCTCTCTTTTGCAAGAAACAGGTGCTAGTGCGGAGGCGTTTTTTGCACCGTTTTTTGATGACGACGCGAGTGATTTACTCAACGCTATAGCGGGTGGACAGGCGGCTTTAGCCGAATATTTACAGTCGCAGCTGGTTCTGCGCTACGACCCTGTACTCTTTGAGAAGCGCTACGAATTGCCTCTTGCTTGGAGAGCGAAGTTTCAGAGGCTATCGACGTCTTCATTAGCGCAGGATGCGCAAGTGGTGGCACTTGCGGGTTCGCAATTTGAGCGTACGAAACAGAAGGCGACTTTGGGGGCAATCCGTTCGTTGCGCGGCTTTGCGATGTTGTTCGACTTAGATGAAAAAACGACTTACGAGAGTGTTGAAGCCATAGCGTCGCGCGGCGATGAGCAGCAAAAGATGCTCTCCTTAAGCGATAGCGTGCTATCTCGTATGCATGGGCGTTTAGCGGAACATTGGCAGAGCCGTATGCAAAGTGTCTTTGATGGTTACGGCAATGTTGAAGGAAGATTGTACGACGAGCGGCGATTTTTGGGGCAGCGAGCTGATCTGCAAACTTGGGATAGCCTAGCGCAGGTCTATGGGGCAAGCGAGGTGATGGCAAGGCCAAAGGCGGGCTACGACTATATCGTTAAACCAGGTGATAGGCTTTCGACTTTGGTGCGCGATGCTTACGATGGGAAGGGCGATTATCGCTTTGTATTACGCCAAAATCCGCATATCGATATTCGTTCCGAGCTCTCTGTGGGTAGCGTTATTTACTTCCCCGAGATGCAGAGCCAAACGCGCCGTACTGTAGCCGATCTATATTTGCCAACACGCTTAGACGAAGATGGTATGTTGCGTTTGTATGATCGCAGCGTTGGACCATTGACCGCCTTTGCGCCAGCTCAGCTTAAGCTATTAGAGGCTAAGCTTGCAGATTTACCGTTGCACGCGCTCAACAGTTGTGTTGCAGTTCGCTTAGCCGAACATATGGCGCTGCTCTGCGCTAATGAGGCGCTTTTGATGGTAGATGATGAAGTAAAGGAGAGAATCAAGAGCGCTTTGCAAGGCGATGAAGACGCTGCTTTTCGCTATTTAGAGGCTTTGGCTGCACAAATTCGCGGCGATCTTTGTGTTTTTGATCACATTTACTTGCCACTTGGTACAGTACTCGCCGAGCCGTTTCGCAGGCATTGGCTTAAAAATACGCTTGAGCGAGCGCTAGCACATCCACAGTTTAAAGAGAGCAGGTTAGCGCTCAATCCACAAAGCTACGTCGTCGACTTGGTAGATGTTTTTAGCCAAACGCTCATTCGCCTTGAAGCAGTGGATATATTAGCGATTAGGATGCAGCCGCTGAGAAGATTAAACGATCTACAGTTACCACCAGCAGCGGCTGCGGGGCTTTTGGCAAGATTATGGTGCAGCGATTTAGCCGAATTGGGCGGCGAAATTTTGCTCCCACCGCTATCGCGTGCCTTTGAATTAACGAGCACAGAGGCACATAAAGAAATTTTGTACAATGTCGCTATGGGAACCCCCGTATATCCTACGATGCGCGGCAAGGTTGTTAATTGTGGTGAGTTAGAGGGTTATGGTTTATGTGTATTAATTGAACATAGCCATGGCTTGTACTCTCGTTATTCTCATTTGGCGACTTTGGGCGTACAGCCTGAGCAAAATATAGAAGCAGAGCAAAGCATTGGGCGTAGCGGTGTATCGGGCGAAGCTTTGCAGCCGGTGCTGGGCTTTACGCTGGAATATAGACCAAAGCCATGGGATTCATGGTATTGCGCTGAGGCCGAGATTTTGAAGGTAGAAAATTATCTCAACACCTTGTGGCCGCAAATGCCGTATTTTGAGCTCATGGTGACGCTGCCCGATGAGGTGCAAGAGCCCAAAATCTAGTCTGCCCTTGAGCGGCAGTTCACGCTGTATTTGCTTAAAAACTTTGCTTTGCTAGTGCCAGAGGGGGTAGCGAAAGATCACCCAAAAAATAAGCGATAAGCCGCACGCTGTGCAAAGGTTGGACGAATAGGACAAACTTTGCACGGCGTAATGCGGCTTTTGGCTTATTTTGCGGGAAGCTTTCGCGAGGGGGAAACTTCCCCCCTTAAAGTAAAATGGACTTGAATTTTAATCGAAATTATCTAAGAATTTGGCGATTTCACTGGCGATATTGGCAAGTTTCTCATCGTTTTCGTGATTTTGAATGGCTGCTATCATCCAGTCGGCGACTTTTTGCATTTCAGCTTCCTTAAAACCGCGAGTTGTGAGGGACGGGGTGCCCAAGCGGATGCCAGAGGGATTGCGGGGGGGGCGTTTGTCGTAGGGTACGGCGTTGAAATTGCAGACAATGCCAGCTTTTTCAAGGGCGATGGCGGCGGTTTTTCCGCCGATATTTTTGGGGCTAAGATCGACCACGATAAGGTGGCAGTCGGTTCCGCCTGCGACGATGCGGAGGCCGTGTTTGGCTAGGGCTTGGGCAAGGGTTTGAGCGTTTTTGACGACTTGGAATGCGTATTTTTTGAACTCGTCGCTCTTGGCTTCGTTGAGGGCGACGGCGAGCGCGGCGATTTGGTTCATGTGTGGTCCGCCTTGCAGACCTGGGAAAACGGCGCGGTCAATGGCTTTGGCGAATTCTTCCTTGCACAAAATGAGCCCACCGCGTGGGCCGCGTAAGGATTTGTGAGTGGTCAAGGTGACGACGTCGGCGTGGGGAACTGGTGTGGGGTAGGCGCCAGCGGCGATCAAGCCTGCGACGTGTGCGATGTCGGCAACGAAGTAGGCGTCGTGTTTTTTGGCGATTTCAGCGAGGGTTTTAAAGTCGAAAGCGCGGGAGTAGGAGGTGGTTCCGATGAAAAGTACGCGCGGTTTGACGCGTTGGCAAAGTGCGTCGAGGGCGTCTAGGTCGAGGAGCTCTGTTTCGGGATCGACTTCGCATTGGTGTGGTTCGTAGAGTTTGCCTGAAAAGTTCACCTTCCAGCCGTGCGTTAAGTGTCCGCCTGAGTTGAGGCCGAGGCCTACGATTTTGTCACCAGGATTGCAAAGGGCGAAGTAGGCGGCCATGTTCGCGGGGGAGCCGCTGTAGGGTTGGACATTGGCGTGTTCGGCGCCGAAAAGGTCTTTGGCCCTTTGTATGGCAAGGGATTCGATAGCGTCGTTGTTGGCCTGACCTTGGTAATAGCGCTTTTGGGGGTAGCCTTCGGCGTATTTGTTCGAGAAAACGGAGCCGAGTGCTTGAGCGACATCGTGAGAAATGGTATTTTCGCTTGCGATGAGTCGAAGGACGGAGCGCTGTCGTTTTTCTTCGCTCTTAATAATGGAGTCAACTACGGGATCATTAATAATAGTCATTTTGCATCACTACTAGTTTGAGATAATGTAAAAGCGTTGTACTTAAGGAGGCTCTGATCAATACAAAAAACGTAGGGGCAGGTTTCAAACCTGCCCTTGTAAAGCAAGAGAATCAGGCGAGCGTTTAAAATAAAGTCAATCAAATCAAGACAGTACGCGAAAAAGGTTCTAAGGGCGATAGCCCCAAAAATAAATCAGAGTGTCCTTAACGCTCTTGGCAATATCTGTATTCATAAAGTTTTGCAGCCCAAAGTTTGGACCGCATCATGAGTATAAGCATTATTTAAACTCAGGTCTAGGGTTTGCGAGTCGCGATAGTTTAAGTCTTGAAACCCATCAATGAACATTAAGTGTTAAATGAAAAACTATATTAGAGACAATAAAACTTTTATTATTTCTTTTTCTATGATTGCATTATTTTGTAATGCAATGTTTACAATTCCCTTGTTTCGTGCCTTTGGTTACGAGTTTCATTTAGCTTTTGCCCTGTTCATTGTTCTATTATATCCCTTTATACATGCGGGCAAGGATAGGGGGCTAGGGCGCTCCATTTTTCGGATCACCGCGAGCACTTGTGTGTTGTTTGCAGAGCTGTCGCTTTTGGCTTTGTGGAGCGGTAATTTGTGCAGCTTTGGGGAATCCGTAGCATATTTCTTACTGCTACCGCTCTGTAGCGCAATTGTAGTATCAGCGCTCTTCTACATCATACGCAAGCGGACTCGCCCGAAACTGGCGTTTATCATTTATTATATGCTGTTTTTGGCAAGTATACTATTAAGTCTTTGGCATCTCTGGTCGCAGGCTCGCATTGTAGAGTTTGATCCGTTTTTTGGTTTTTTTGCGGGTTCGATCTACGACGAGTCAATGCACATTTATGAGAAGCTCGCATTGTATAGACTTGCTAATCTTTGGCTTTTAGTGCTGCTGTTTTCGCTCGGCGAGCTACTTGCAATGCGTAAGGAAGCTAGCGCGTCCTTGATGCGTAAAAAGTTTTTTACTATTCTTGCCTTATTGTCGCTGTTGCTCCTAAGTTTTTGGTATTTTATGCAAGCTCGTTGGGGGATACAGGTAGATCGTGCGGAGCTTCGTCGAAATCTCAATGCAGAAATTCGAACGGAGCACTTTCGTATTTTCTACGACGCGAGCAAGGGCGATGCCGAGTGGGCCCATTATTTGGCTCAAGCCCACGAACAGGCATACAGCGAGCTTTTGGCGTTTTTTGTGCTTGAACCGACGCGACTCCCCATCGATTCGTACGTGTATCCCGACTACAAAACGAAGGGGCGCTTGATGGGGTCGGAGCGCACGTCGGTGTCGAAGGTTTGGCTTAACGAGCTGCATATGCTTGGTGTAGAGCCAAACTCGTCGCTTATTAAGCACGAACTCGCCCATACCTTTGCGGCTGCCTTTGCGCCGTGGCCACTCAAACTTGCTGGCGGCCTGATCCCCGCAATGGGCTGGGTCGAGGGCATTGCGGTGGCTACGCAGTGGCCGATTAATGAAGGCAATCCCCATCGCTGGGCTAGCGAAATATTGGAGTGGGACGATAAAATCGATGTTCAAGAGCTGTTCACGGCTCAGGGGTTTTGGCGCCAGCCCTCGCGAAAGGCATACACTTTAGTGGGCTCTTATGTACGCTTTTTATGGGATACCTGGGGTGCTGAAGCCGTGATGGCGCTCTCAAACGGCGGCGATTTTGAGGCTACTATTGGGATGAGTGCGAATGAATTTTATGCAGCTTGGAGAGGTTTTTTACGGATAGAGTATGCGCCAAGTCCAGAGTTTAGCGCATTAAGTAAGCGCTATTTCGATAAACAAAGTATTTTCGAACGACGCTGTGCGCGCAATATCGCCAGTCAGTTTAGCGGCATCACGGACCTTCTTCTCGAAGCTAAGAACGATGAAGCACTGAAGGAACTTGAGCGGATTGCTGCAGATTGTGATGGCGCGATGAATCTGTACAGCTCGTGGTTGCGGCTTTGGACTTTGGCGCGTGGTAAAGCGCTAGATAAGGCTTGGCGCGAAGGGCTTCCCATGGAGCTTTACGGCGATTATTTGTGGCGCGTTGAGGGAAAATCGCATGATGCACACTACATGTACATGCGCGCTAGCCTAGAGGCTGACACGAGTGATAGCGATAGGCTACGCTTGGCTGTAAAAATAGCCGCCCTACAACAAAGAGCGGTAAAACCCTTGCTTGGGGAGTATCTATTTATGGTGAACGCGAAAGAGCGTTTGGCGTTTTTGGAGGCTGTAAGCGAGGGTGAACACTTTGCTTTGTATCACTATGTATTGGGCTTGGAGTACTTTGAGCGTGCGCATTTTGTGCAAGCCAAAGGCGCGTTTTCTCAGGCACTGCGTAGCGCCCAGCTCTCGCAATGGGTCGAGGATGACGCGCGATACAAGCTCATTAGCACATCTTTGTACATGAGCGATTACCGATTAGCCGCGATACACAGCTTGTATTATTTGCTAGCGGCAAAATCGCGCGGGCGCTATGAACGCATTTCTCATTTGTGGGGAGGCTAGGGCTTTTAACTATTTAGCACCTGGGTGGTGCTGGACGTAGCGAACTTTAATGTCTTCGTGGTGTTCTACGAATTTAACTTTAAAGTCCTCGTGGTGTTCTACAAATTTCCAAACCCCACATGTATTGGGGTGGTGTTCTACGACTTTGACCCTTACGTCTTCGTGATATTCTACGATTTTGACCTTAATGTCTTCGTGGTGTTGTACGACTTTAACCTTTCCATTTAGTGGAATTCCATTGTACGTACAGTCGACGACGTCGCCTGCGAAGGCATTTGTAGTGATAAAAAGGCTTAGTGCGGCGAGTATACAAAATACGGACTTCTTCATCGTGTACTCCAAGTTTTGGGGAATTCGCGCTGTGTTTGCATGTGTTTTGAAGTCGCAGCGTTGCGCTCTCAAAACACTGCGCTGCCAGCAGTTTACTGCTTTTTACATGGAAAGTAAAATGGAACGAAGCGCTATATTAATGATATAGACTTTGTCACTTAGGGCTGTGTTGATGAATTCGCAGGATTTGTCCATTGTTTTTGTGGGGGAAGTTTCCCCCTACGCGCAAGCTTCCTTCAATATTCGCTAAGTGTCTTTGTATTTTATGCGTTGTTTTGGCTAATCGCCAAACCAACGCATAAAATACGCCACTAAGCGCATATTTCAGGTGATCTTGCGCTACCCCCTCTGCGACGACTCAAGCTGCCGTAAGTTTCACAGCGATGCTTGAGAGCTTCGGGCAAGGGAGTTCTAAAAATCGCAAAAAGTCCTAAAAAGTGGCTAGTCTAAACTACGGTTGCGATGCGCGCGTTTAAAATAAAGTCAATAAAATCAAGGCACTAGAACGGGGTTTGGGGCGATAGCCCAATAAATCGGAGTTGGCAAAGAACTGCGAAAAAGATGAAGTGAGGAGATATTGACTTATCCTGTTGAGTCACGGGCATGAATACAGAGTATTTCGCTGTATTTGAAGGCTAGCATGTGATATAAGTTTGTGGTATATATTGCGGGGACAGGGTCAGTGGGGGGGGGGGGGGGGGGG
>JBBAEA010000083.1:0-16531 GCA_041656175.1 Bradymonadales bacterium
AAAGGCGTTACTTCGGAGCCAGTTCCCGCCGAAGTTGGAATAGCGATGAAGTATGCTTTTTGGCCGAGTTTTGGAAAAGTGTAAATACGTTTTCGGATATCGGCAAAGCGCATGGCCATGTCCATGAAATCGGCTTCGGGGTGTTCGTAGAGTAGCCACATAATTTTTGCCGCATCCATCGGCGATCCCCCACCCACCGCAATGATCGCATCGGGCCTAAAACTCGCCATTTGCCTCGCTCCTTCGATAGCGCAGGCTAGCGTCGGATCGGGCTCAACATCGTAGAAGCACTGATGCATGATTCCGAGTTCGTCAAGTTTTTGCGTGATGGGCTTTGTGTAGCCGTTGTTAAAGAGGAAGTTATCGGTAACAATAAAGACGCGCTTTTTGTCCAGCTCCGTACGTAGTTCATCAAGAGCAACGGGGAGACAGCCACGTTTAATATACAGCTTTTCGGGTGCGCGGAACCACAGCATGTTTTCCTTCCTTTGTGCAACGGTTTTGATATTGAGTAAGTGTTTTACGCCGACATTTTCGGAAACACTATTTCCGCCCCAAGAACCGCAGCCCAGGGTCATGGAGGGTGCAAGCATAAAATTGTACAAATCGCCGATTCCCCCTTGGGAAGATGGTGTATTGACGAGTATTCGCCCAGTTTTCATACGCTCTGCAAACGCGTCTAGTCGATCCTTATGGGTAATAACGTCGATGTAGATCGATGAGGTATGACCATAGCCACCGTCGGCGATCAAGCGCTCTGCTTTGTTTAGTGCGTCGTTGAAATCCTTGGCTTTGTACATGGCGAGTACGGGTGAGAGTTTTTCGTGTGCAAACTCTTCGGCGAGTTCAACGCTTTTGACTTCTCCAATCAAAATTTTAGTAGCGGGATCGACTTTGACGCCAGCTAGTTCTGCGATTCTATAAGCCGTTTGCCCGACAATTTTCGCGTTCAGCGAGCCGTTAATGATGATGGTTTTTCGCACTCGCTCAGTATCGGCTTTATTTAAAAAGTGGCAACCACGCTCTGCAAACTCTTTTTTTACCTTATTATAGATAGGTTCAAGTACGATGACAGCCTGTTCAGAGGCACAGATCATACCGTTATCAAAGGTTTTGGAGTGAATAATAGAACTGACTGAAAGTTCGATGTTAGCGGATTCATCAATGATGGCTGGGGTGTTCCCTGCTCCAACACCGATGGCGGGTTTACCGCTGGAGTATGCAGCTTTCACCATTCCAGGGCCACCAGTGGCTAGAATGGTGTCGGCCTCGCGCATGACTAGTGTGGATTTGTCTAGCCCAGGAACGTCGATCCAGTCGATGATTCCCTCGGGAGCGCCAGCAGCGACGGCAGCATCAAGAACAAGCTTAGCTGCAGCGATGGTACAGTTCTTAGCGCGCGGGTGCGGGCTAATCATAATAGCGTTTCGCGTTTTAAGCGCGAGCAAGCTTTTGAATATCGCGGTCGAAGTTGGGTTCGTGGTGGGAATAACGGCTGCAATAACGCCAAGAGGCTCGGCGATTTTTTGTATTCCAAATGCCTTATCTTCCTCAATGACGCCGCAGGTTTTTGTGTCCTTATAAATGTTATAGATGTTCTCCGATGCGTAGTGATTCTTGATCACTTTATCTTCCACAACACCCATGCCCGTTTCCTCTACCGCCATCTGCGCTAGAGAAATGCGCGCGCTCGCCGCCGCTTTAGCAGCAGCGAAAAATATCTTATCAACTTGCGCTTGCGTGTATGTGGCATAAACTCGCTGAACCTCGCGAAGATTTTGTAAAGCTTCCCCTAGTCTTTCAACACTGTCAACTGGCTCTCGCTTACAAGTACTTTTCATTAGCTTTCTACCTCCAAAGATCGTATCGAAGTGATACGTCGCCATAAATGCCTAGCGCCCCGAAAAAGTAAGTATTGCGCATTCTTAAATCAATAAATTTTTATCGATTTAAATTTTCACGCAGTACTGCACAACAGAGTTTGTTGTTGTCTCTTATAATAGAGGTTAAACTCCGCGTCTTCCTTACTTTATATCCCCCCCCAACCCTTGCCTGCTTTATTATGCACCTTTGCGCTTAGGTCAAGTAAAAAACGCAATATATCGATAAATTTTTATCGATTTAGCTATGACGGCTTAAATACCGTTTTGCCGTCGTGTCGTGAAGTTGAGGGAAAGATTTGGGGAGCAAAGTGTTGAGGGAAGCTAATGAGCAGAACGCGAAAAGCGCCTAAGATAGGCGCTCTTTAAGGGTTCCGCTCTTTAAACTTTAGTCAGCCGCCGTTTCGGCAACTTGCTCCACGACCGTTTGTACGGGTGTTCGCTCAACGAGTTCGATGCGAACGATGGGCGCATTATCGCCGTGTCGTCGATCTAGTTTAATGATGCGAGTGTAGCCGCCGTTTCTATCTTTGTTTCGTATAGCGATATCATCAAAGAGTTTGCGAAGGATCTCGCCATTTTTCTTCGATTCTTCAGGGTTATTTCGATCGAAGCATTGCTCGTTAATTCTCGCGGCTGCTAAACGTCGTGCATGCATATCGCCGCGTTTTCCAAGAGTGATAAGTTTATCGACAACACTTCGCAATTCTTTAGCCTTCGCTTCAGTCGTCTGTATGCTTTCTTCACGCAGCAGGGCTGTGGCGAGGTTTTTGTAGAGTGCTTTTCGGTGTGCCGAGGTTCTGCTAAGTTTTCGTCCAGATTTTCGGTGTCTCATTATATAATCCTATTACGATAAAATCTATTTAAGCTTCAGCGGGGGGCTCCCAATTATCGAGGTCCATGCCTAGGGTAAGTCCCATACGCGCGAGAACTTCTTTAACTTCGCGCAGTGATTTTCTACCAAAGTTTTTGAGTTTCAGCATCTCGGCTTCCGTCTTTTGAACGAGTTCACCGATATATCGAATGTTTTCATTTTGCAAACAGTTTGCAGGTCGCACGGAGAATTCGAATTCGCTGACCGCCCGATCGAGGTATTCGTTAGTGTTTACTTCATTAACAACTTCGACAGGTTTTTCGGGAATTTCGACTTCATCAAAGTTAATGAATACGTCAACTTGTTCTTTAATGATCTTTGCCGCAAAGGCCAGTGCATCTTCGGGTATGACGGATCCATCAGTCCAAACTTCGATCGTAAGCTTATCGTAGTCCGTGTGTTGTCCAACACGTGCGTTAGTAACGGTATAATTCACACGATTTACTGGGCTAAAAAGCGCATCTACTACAATGGTTCCGATAGGCAAGTCAGGGTCTCTGTATTCATCGGCTCTTTTGTAGCCTTTTCCAGCGTCAATGCAAAGATCGGCCACAAAGTGTCCACCCTCCCCAAGCGTACAAATGACGAGGTCGGGGTTAAGGATTTCGACGTTTGGTGGTGCTTGAATATCTTTGGCGTAGACGGGGCCGGGACCTTTTTTGTCTACATGCATCCACACGGGCTCCGTAATGTCGGAGCGCAGAAGCAGCTCTTTAATGTTAAGGATAATAAAAGTAACATCTTCCTTAACATCGGGCAGAGCCATAAACTCGTGTAAAGCTCCTTCAATACGAACGGCTGTTACAGCGGTTCCTTGGAGGGATCCTAACATTACTCGACGCAGTGCGTTTCCTAGGGTGTGGCCATATCCTCGTTCTAGGGGTTCACAGATAAATCGAGTATAAGTAGAGCTCTTGGTTTCGTTATCGATCTCTACGGTTTTAGGCCGTATAAGATCAGTCCAATTTCGATGCATGTTTCCTCCGCACCGTAGCGATGCAAGCCAATCAACGTGTTCTTAAAATCAATAAGCGTTTATAAGGATTCAACGAAATGTTTGTACCTATACGCGTCGGCGTTTTGGTGGTCGGCATCCGTTGTGTGGTATGGGAGTGACGTCTCTGATCATCGTCACTTTGAGTCCAGCTTGTTGGAGAGCGCGCAGAACGCTATCGCGTCCAGAGCCAGGTCCTTTGGCATGAATGGAGACGGAGCGCATTCCGTGAGCCATAGCCTTCTTAGCGGCTTCTTCAGCAGCGACTTGCGCTGCGAATGGCGTAGATTTACGCGATCCCTTAAAGCCTTTGCTTCCGCAAGTAGCCCACGAGACACACTCACCGTTGTTATCGGTGATGGTAATGATAGTGTTATTGAATGTACAGCGCACGTGTGCTACGCCAGACTGTATATTCTTTTTTACTGCTTTTTTAGCGCCACGTTTACTGGCTGATTTTCCTTTTGCCTTTACCACTTACTCATCCCTCACTGTTATCTCTTTCTCTTAACGGAAGCACGAACTGGACCCTTACGTGTACGCGCATTGGTCTTTGTACGTTGTCCTCTAACGGGTAAACCACGTCGGTGACGCAAGCCCCTATAGCATCCAAGATCCATCAAACGCTTAATATTCATTCGAACTACGCGACGCAAATCGCCTTCGACTTGATATTTAGCATCAATAACATCACGAATGCTACGAATTTCAGCTTCGGTCAAATCATCCGAATTTCGCTCTAACGGAACATTCGCATCTGTTAAAATTGCTTTTGCACGCGATCTTCCAATCCCATAGATGCTCGTCAAAGCGATCTCCATGCGTTTACGTCGCGGCAAATCTACACCAGCAATACGTGCCATTTGGCCCTCCTAAACTATCCTTGACGTTGTTTATGACGCGGATTAACGCAAATCACGCGGACAACACCATGACGGCGAACTAATTTACATTTATCACAAATCTTTTTTACTGACGGACGAACTTTCATGTCCCCATCTCCTAGAAATTTTCCCCACCCAAACGCAGGGCTTGTTTACTTAACAAATTCGCAAACAAAATTCAAGTATATTTTATACCCGCATCAATTAGAACTATGAGTCATAGAATTTCTATATCAGCGGTATTTATAATCCATTGTCAAACCATAAACTGCTAAGTACCCTTACTTAGCTAACACCCGCAACGTTATCTTTTATTTACGTTTACTAAGGTCTTTATCTTTTCGATACTTAGCGGTGTTACACAAAGCTTCGCACTTATAAACAACAAAGCGTTTAGATCTTTAAGTACAGGGTTTTAGTCTAGCCACTATCATCGTTGTAAATTCGCAATTTAAGCAGCTTTCTTTAGAATATTAAGTATATTGTTTAATATATCGTTAATCGGAGCACCCCCATCGACTTTATATAAAACATTATCTTTCTCATAAAAGTCGATCAGCGGCGCTGTTTCATCGTGATACACTCTTAAACGCTCACGAACGACTATTTCGTTGTCATCAGCTCGTCTTCGCAGTTCACCCTTACAGTGATCGCAGCAACCTTTGATTTTGGGTGGCATATTCACATCGTGAAATACCCTACCGCAGTCGGCGCACGAAAGCCGATGAATAATGCGCTCAACGATGCTTGCATCTTCTACGTCGATGAGTATAACGGCGTCAATCCTTTGTCCGCTATCTTTAAGGGCTTTCGCCTGTACGAGAGTTCGGGGATATCCATCGAGAAGGTATCCGCCGTTTTCTTTACGAAGGCGCTCGGCGACAATGGCGTTGACAAGATCGTCGGGGACTAACTTGCCAGCGCCAAGGTAGGACTCGGCGAGTTTGCCAAGCTCCGTACCCTCGCTACGCGCCTGTCGCAGCATATCGCCAGTAGAAATATGTGGAATCTTTAGTGTTTCGCACAAACTCTTAGCTTGTGTCCCCTTTCCTGCTCCAGGGGGACCAAGCAGAATGATATTAGACTTCATTGTTCACCCCTAGGCAGCCGCACGTTTACGCAAACGCGTTCCTGGCGTTGGACCGCTAAAGCCCTCGTAGTGCCTATTGGTAAGGTGATCCTCGATCTGCCTTACCGTATCTAGCGCAACACCAACTACGATAAGCAGCGCCGTTCCACCGAAATAGAACTGTACTTGGAAGTTGGCCACTAAGATTTCTGGCAATACGCAGACAGCCGAAATATAGATTGCACCAACAACGGTGACTCTACCCAGAGCAGTATTGATGTATTCAGCCGTTTTCTTTCCTGGGCGAATGCCAGGGATAGATGCGGAGCTCTTCTTAAGGTTATCGGCCACATCAACGGGGTTAAAGACAACCTGCGTATAGAAGAAGGTGAAGAAGACAATGAGTGCCACATAAAATACAATATGTCTCCAATCCCCAGGTACGAGAGCAGCTCGTACACCTTGCAACCATTCGTTGTTGGGGAAAAACCCAGCAATGGTGGCGGGGAACATGAGCACTGAACCTGCAAATATAGGTGGAATAACGCCAGCGGTGTTAAGCTTTAAGGGCAAGTACGAGGACTGTCCGCCGAAGGCATCGCGACCAACCATGCGTTTTGCGTGTTGAATGGGAATGCGTCGTTGTGCTTTCTCAAAAAAGCAGATAAACGCGATAGTGGCAACAACGATAAGGGCAAGCAGTACGACCTGATAGAGGGATAGCCCGACTGTTCCAGATTGATCACCCGTTGCCTGCTCATAGAGCGATAGTGCTGCGCTGGGTAAGCGCGCCACAATACCAGCAAAGATTATGAGTGAAATGCCATTTCCAATGCCTCGATCGTTGATTTGTTCACCTAGCCACATGATGAACACGGCACCAGTGGTTAAGGATAAAATAGTCAACAACCTAAATGCCATGGCGCTTTCCATGGTGACGATACCCACCACTTCCCCTGAGTCGGAGAGATTCTGTAGGTAGAAGGCCATGAAAGAGCCTTGTATAATGGATATGGCCAGTGTGAGGTAGCGTGTCCATTGGTTAATGGTTCTTCTTCCTTGCTCCCCTTCTTTCTGGCGTCTTTCCACTGCGGGCAAAACGACGCCGAGTAGCTGGAAGATAATAGATGCACTAATGTAAGGCATAATACCGAGAGCAAATATAGACATTTGCTCCAATGCACCGCCAGAGAAGAAGTTGAAGATGCTCATTACCCCTTGGCTATCGGCGCCAAACAGCGAGTTCATCTTCAGGCGGTCAACGCCTGGGGTTGTAACGAAACAACCAATTCGATAAACCGCCAAGAGCGCAAGCGTGAAAAACAAACGCTTACGCAGCTCGGGGATTTTGAACATATTGGAAAAACCACTAGCCACCGCACACCTCTATGCTACCGCCAGCCTTCTCGATTTTTTCTTTCGCCGACGCACTCACCGCATCAACGATAACCGATAGCTTCTTACTTAACTCGCCGTTCCCTAGAACTTTCACTGCATCGAAATGACCCTTAATGAGTCCAGACTCGCGCAATTTGACGACATCCACTACATCACCATCATTAAACCTGTTAAGGTCATTAACATTAATGATGGCAACTTCTTTGGCAAATATATTTCTAAATCCGCGTTTTGGCAAACGACGAATTAAAGGCATTTGACCGCCTTCAAAACCAACAGCGGGCTTTCCACCTGCGCGAGACTTTTGTCCCTTTTGACCGCGTCCCGCGGTTTTGCCCCAGCCACTTCCGACACCGCGCCCAACGCGTTTTTTCTTATGTGTAGAGCCCGGTGCGGGGCTAAGATTACTTAAATCAATCATTGTCCAACCTCAATACGGTATGCAATAGCCCTTAATCTTTAAGAGGCTCAACCTTAACCATGTGCTCAACCTTCCTAATCATCCCGCGTATCATCGGTGTATCTTCAACGACAACACTGCTGCGGATTTTGTTTAGCCCGAGGTGTTTGAGCGTACTTTTTTGATTCTCAATGCAGCAAATCCCGCTGCGAGTGCGTGTAATTTTTAGCTTGTTCATTATCCTACTCCCATCGCCTGCGACTAGCCTGAGCTATTGCGGGCTTTTTCCAAGTTTGGCGAGGTAGCGCTCTCGGCTTTGCATTTTGCGAAGCCCATCGAGGGTAGCTCGTACGAGGTTATGCGGATTAGTCGAACCGATGGCTTTGCATAGCACGTTCTCGCAACCGACGGCTTCTAGTACTGCACGTACAGCACCACCAGCGATAACGCCAGTTCCCTTAACCGCGGGTCGCATAAAGACTTTAGACGCGCCAAAGCGTCCAGTTACTTCGTGCGGAATCGTCCCATCCACGATGCTGACCTTAACCATAGAGCGTCTTGCACGCTCAGTTCCCTTGCTAATGGCTTCGGGTACTTCGTTGGCTTTGCCATGAGCATAGCCAACATGTCCATTGCCATCACCAACTACAACGATAGCACCAAAGCTAAATCGGCGTCCGCCCTTTACAACTTTGGCAACGCGGTTGATAAATACAACCTTTTCACGCAATTCCGTCCCTTCAGGCACTCGAACTCCAGTCACTTCTTTACTCCTTTAATATCGCATTGTCTCCAAAAGAGTACAGATGCCTAAAATTCTAAACCCGCTTCACGTGCACCAGCCGCTAGGGCTGCGACGCGACCATGGAAGCTAAAACCATTGCGATCAAACGCAACCTTCGTGATGGATTTCTCTTTGCAGAGTTTACCAGCCTCTAGCCCGAGAACCTTTGCTTGTTCGACGGGTTTCTTCCCTTCGAGCAAAGGCTTAAGCGAAGGATGCAGTGTTGAGAGCGACATTAAAGTGCAGCCCTTACTATCATCGATGAGTTGAACGTAAATTTGTTTATTACTTCGGAACACGCTCAAGCGAGGCCGCTCGGCGCTTCCTCGCAGTTTACTGCGCACGGCTCTTTTACGACGAAGGCGCAAAGCCGCTTTTTTCTTTGTCATGCAATTCATTGCAAATACTCCTTTGCACCAATTATTTAGCAGCCGTCTTTCCGGCCTTACGAACGATTACTTCTTCAGCGTACTTGATGCCTTTACCCTTGTAGGGCTCTGGCGGCCTAAACGAGCGGATCTTAGCAGCAACGCGTCCGATAACTTCTTTATCGACGGAGCGTAGAGTAATCTTATTATCCTTGCTAATTTCGCTTGTTACGCTTGCGGGCAATTCGTAAACGATGGGGTGGCTGTAGCCGAGGTTAAAAATAATCTCATTGGAACCACGCATATCTGCGCGGTATCCCACGCCAATGATTTCGAGTTTACGCTCAAAACCCTCGCTTACGCCGATGACCATATTATTAATGAGGGAGCGCACTAGACCAGAGAACATTCTATTCTCGGGATTATTGTCACTAAGCTCAACCCGCACTTCACCGTCCTGTACAAGGACTTTAACGTTATCTTTAAACTCTTGCTCAAGGCTACCCTTAGGGCCTTTTACGCTAATTTTGTTATTCGCAACCTTAACCTCAACTCCCTTGGGAATAGTAACGGGAGCTTTTCCGATACGAGATTGCTTAAAGGTATCAACATTCATCTTTAATTCCTCGACAATTCTAGTACACCGTGCAAAGCAGTTCGCCGCCTAAGCGTTTGCTCTTTGCATCAGCTCCGCTCATGAGACCATGAGAAGTTGAAACGATACTTAGACCCATACCGCCCAAAACTTCGGGGATATTGTTGTGTCTAACATAGACGCGACGCCCTGGTGTGCTTTCGCGTTTAATACATTGAATTACGGGCTCACTCTCGAAGTACTTCAAGCTTACCTCTGCCCTAGCGTGACCGCTTGTGCTGAGTTGATAGGACTCGATGTAGCCCTCTTCTTGTAGAATGCGTAAAATCTCAGCACGTAGCTTTGAAACCCTAACTGTGACGCTTTCGTGTTTAGCGAGTTGGGCGTTGCGGATACGTGTAAGAAAATCTGCAATGGGATCTGTCATCATAACTTTAACTCTCCTTAGATTATCCTTACCAACTAGCCTTTGTTACCCCTGGTAACTCTCCCTTGAGAGCTAGCATTCGGAAACAAATACGACAGAGTCCAAATTTACGCAAATACGCATGCGCCCGTCCACATTCTCCGCAACGGTTATAGCTTCGTACCGAGAACTTCGGCTTCTTTTGTTGTTTTTGTATTAGTGCCTGACGTGCCACTCTGTCCTCCTACTTTCTAAATGGCATACCTAAATGCGTAAGCAAAGCGCGAGCTTCCTCATCGGTCTTAGCTGTACTTACAACACAAATGTTCATCCCGTAGACTTTTTCGATCTTGTCGAGCGAGATCTCGGGGAAGATAATGTGTTCTTTAATCCCAAGTGCATAGTTTCCTTTGCCATCGAAGGCTTTCGGACTTACGCCTCTAAAGTCGCGCACGCGGGGCAAAGCAACATTCATCAATCTATCTAAAAACTCGTACATTCTGCTACTTCGCAGCGTAACCATCACGCCGATAGACATACCTTCGCGTAATTTAAACGAGGCGATGGATTTTTTCGCCTTGGTTACCACAGCTCTCTGTCCGCAGATTGCACTGATTTCGTTAACGACTACTTCAATAAGCTTAGGATTTTGCAACGCATCCCCTAAGCCAACATTAATAACAACTTTCTTAAGACGAGGAATCTCCATTGCATTTGTATAGCCAAACTCTTTCTTGAGTGCTGGAACAACCTCGTTTTTATAGCGATTTACTAGCCGAGCCACAGACTCCTCCATCTACTTGTTAACTTCGATACTACTCGAAAATCTCACCGGTTTTTTTCGCAAAACGCACCTTTCGCGCGTGTTTTGCACCTTCACCCAAACTGGCTAGCGCCTCAGCTTTTGATGCATAAAGCTTTTTATCTTGCCCCATGTATCTTGAGCAAACACGAACGCCTCTGTTGAGCTGTTCAGAGTAAAGCGCTACATTCGAGACATGTATGCCACTTTCCTTCTTAATGATGCCTGCCTCTTGTCCGGTGGGGGAGGCTTTTTTGTGTAGGCTGGCTAGCGCTCGGCCTTCTACAAATACTCGACTAGCATCCTTATCTACCCGCAGAACACGACCTGTCGTGCCGCGATCTTTACCAGATAAAATAATAACCTTGTCACCCTTTTTAATCTTCATCGCACACTCTCCTATAACACTTCGGGCGCCAAAGAAATAATGCGCATGTAATTCTTTGCACGCAATTCGCGAGCAACTGGCCCAAAAATACGCGTTCCGATCGGAGATTTAGCAGCATCGATCAAGACTGCCGCGTTACCATCGAAACGAATATATGTGCCATCTTTGCGCGCAATTTCTTTAGCTGTGCGAACGATGACTGCATGATGGATATCGCCCTTTTTTACCTTGGTATTGGGGAGCGCATCCTTCACAGATACTACGACTATATCGCCGATTCGCGCGTACTTACGCTTCGAACCACCGATGACTTTAATACATTGTACGACTTTGGCTCCCGAGTTATCCGCAACCGAGAGCACCGATTGCATTTGAATCACGGCTCTTACCTCACCCTTTTATTAGGCCTATAACACAGGCGCACGGCGAATAACTTCTTTTAAACGCCAACATTTCAATTTCGACAAAGGACGAGTTTCCTCTATCAAAACATGATCACCAATTCGTGCTGTATTCGTCTCATCATGAGCCATAAACTTCGTACGATTCTTGATGTACTTCTTATACATGGGATGTAGCACCCTACGCTCTACAACCACAACGATCGACTTATCCATCTTATTGCTAACAACAACGCCAACTCGCGACTTTCGCTTATTTTGTTTGCTACCAGATTCTCTTGTCATCTCTACTAACCCTCTAGCTCGCGCTGGCGCAAGACCGTCATAATTCGCGCTATATCCTTGCGTACTTTCAACATCTTTGACGTATCTGTGTCGGCTTGACCCACATACTTCTGCATCTTCATAGCGAAGAGATTCTTCCTATTGGTATCCAAAAGCTCGACGAGCTCAACGTTGCTCTTCTCACGTATCTCTGACGCTTTCATTATATTCGCTCCCGACGCACAAACTTTGTCTTTAAAGGCAACTTAGTCGATGCCAAACGAAAAGCCTCGCGGGCCACTTCTTCGTTCACACCATCCATTTCGTATAAAATTCTGCCTGGCTTTACTACAGCTACCCAGTACTCTGGATTGCCCTTTCCTTTACCCATTCGCGTTTCGGCGGGCTTCTCAGATATGGGCTTATCAGGGAATATACGAATCCAAATGTTACCACCACGTTTCGCATATCGTGTCATAGCAACACGAGCTGCCTCAATTTGCCGCGCCGTAATCCTGCTCGGCTCTAACGCTACTAAACCAAAATCACCAAAAGAGACTTCAGAGCCACGATAGGATTTGCCTCGCATACGGCCCTTCTGCACTTTTCGCCATTTAACTTTCTTTGGACTTAACATCGCTCGCTCCTAGGCCTGCCAACGCTGGCTGCCTTCAACTATAATCTTCTTAAATTAACCGTACTTTAGACGAGGCTTCACATACTACAGCCCCCATCAAGGCGCATGCTTCTACTCCGAATCTTGCGCCGTGTCAAGCATTATTTCCATACCAAAGCTCTCGGTGAGCACAACTAACTGCGTAAAACTCACTATAGCCCAAGATGGTTGCCAACAACTCGTTACAGAGGGGGGAGCGCAAGATCACCCGAAAAAATCGTTAATGAGCGCATTTTATGCTTTGGTTTGGCGAATAGCCAAAACAAAGCATAAAATAACGCGCGAATTAACGCATTTTTGAGGGAAGCTTGCGCGCGGGGGGAAACTTCCCCCCGCCAAAGCCGAAAAAATAATCAAACGTTTAAAACGTTTTGGGAAACTAGCGGTTGACCGCCAATGGATCGCCAAGTATTTCGCCCTTGAAGATCCACACCTTGACTCCAATGATCCCGTAAGCCGTCTTTGCTTCGCATGTGCCGTAATCGATGTCGGCGCGCAGGGTGTGCAAGGGAACGCGCCCCTCGCGGTACCATTCCATGCGGCTCATCTCGGCGCCACCGAGGCGGCCGGAGCAATTGATACGAATGCCCTTAGCACCTTGCTTCATCGCAGCTTGGACGGCGCGCTTCATCGCGCGGCGGAAACTTGTGCGATGCTCGAGCTGGCGAGCAATGTTTTCGGCAACGAGAACGGCGTCGGAGTCGGCTTTGCGAAGCTCTTGGATGTTGAGGAAAACCTCGCTACCACTGATGCGACGCAGCTGCTCTTTAAGTTTTTCGACGTCTTTTCCGTGCTTACCAATCATAACGCCAGGTTTCATGGTGAATACGCTCACCTTAACCTTGTTAGCGGCTCGCTCAATCTCGATGCGGTTGATGCCAGTCTGATAATATTTCTGCTTGATGAACCTTTTAATGCGAAGGTCTTCATTCAACCATTTCGCATAATTGCTCTCTTCGTACCATTTCGACGACCAGGTCTTGATCACCCCGAGGCGAAGACCAATAGGATTGCTTTTCTGACCCAAGGTAACCTCCCTATGACTCTATGTTTGTGTAGGCATCCAGTTGGGATGCTTCATCATTATTCAGTTCGAGATGGATATGGCAGGTACGCTTACGGATGCGGGTTGCTCGCCCTTGGGCGCGCGGTCTGTAGCGTCGAAGTGTCGGACCCTCGTCTACCCAGACGCGGCTAACCCTCAAATCCTCAACATCCCATCCACCCACGCTCTCCATGTTGGAGAGTGCGGACTCGATTAACTTCTCTACAATTTGCGCACCGCGCTTTTGCGTGAACTTTAGTGTGCTAAGGGCGGACAAAACGTCCTTGCCCCGAATAAGGTCCACCACAACGCGCGCCTTACGCGGCGCAAGGCGAACCGTCATTGCGCTCACGCGATTGGCGCCACGATGCAACTTCTTTAGTGAAGGCTTGCTCATTTTACTTCTCCGTTGCTCCTATCGCTTGCCGACCTTGCGGTCTGCAGCATGACCGCGAAACGTTCGCGTCGCTGAAAACTCACCCAACTTATGACCAACCATGTTCTCGGTCACAAAGACTGGGATAAAACTCTTGCCATTGTGTACCGCGAATGTCATGCCAACCATTTCGGGCATGATGGTGGAACGGCGAGACCAAGTTTTGATAACTTTTTTTGAAGTGCCCTCGTTTTGTTCGACTTTTTTCATCAAGTGATCGTCGATAAATGGGCCTTTTTTAATAGATCTTGGCATTGAACACTCTCTCCTAGCAGTATTTTACTTACGACGCTTCACGATGAAACGCGAACTTGATTTATTGCGGCGCGTCTTCTTACCCTTCGTGGGGATACCCCAAGGGGTAACAGGATGGCGTCCACCGCTCGTACGACCCTCGCCACCACCGTGTGGGTGATCGACGGGGTTCATGGCGACGCCGCGAACCGATGGACGAATGCCCAACCAACGCGTTCGACCGGCTTTACCAATCGAGAGATTGGAGTGATCCGATAGACCGACCTTGCCAATAGTTGCTCTACACGAGATGTGGATTCTACGCAACTCACCAGAGGGCATGCGAAGCAGTGCGTAAGCACCTTCACGCGCCATCAACTGCGCGCCCGCTCCTGCGCTACGCACAAGCTGCCCGCCCTTGTTGGGGCGAAGTTCCACGTTGTGAATCTCAGTTCCTAGCGGGATGTACTTTAGACGCATGCAGTTACCGACCTTGATATCGGCGTGCGCGCTAGAGACAACCTCATGCCCTACGGCCAAACCATCGGGGCACAGAATGTATCGTTTCTCACCGTCTGCATAAGTGATGAGCGCGATGCGACAGGTTCTATTCGGATCGTACTCAATCGCAGAGACTCGGCCGGGCACACCGACTTTGTCACGGCGGAAATCTATGACACGGTAACGACGCTTATGTCCGCCACCACGATGACGGCATGTAATGCGTCCATGATTATTTCGCCCACCCTTCTTGCTCTGCTTTCTAAGCAGTGCCTTCTCGGGCTCGCTCTTTGTAATGTCAGCGCTGCTTTGCACCGTCATAAAACGGCGCCCATCCGACGTTGGCTTAAAACTCTTAAGAGCCATAACTACCTTCCTTATCCTTCGACCATCAACAGTCCACGCCTAGAGCGTGAGGTCTGCCGACTCACTAGTTAGATAAAAATCAATCACCTGGTCCTCTCTCAAGGTAACCACGGCTCGCTTCCACTTGTTTTGTCGTCCCATGAAACGCCCGAAACGCTTGGAGCGTCCCGGCATCACCATCGTGTTAACCGACAATACATCCACGTCGAATAGGCGCTGGACAGCGTCCTTAATCTCGTGCTTATTCGCTCGTAAATCTACTTCAAAGACATACTGGTTCGTCTCTTGTCGCATCAACGTAGACTTCTCTGTGATGATCGGGCGACGAATGACTTCCGTTAAATTTTTCATCCCAATAACCTCGCTTCCAATCGCTTCAGACCCGCCTTCGTCACCAACAACTGACCGTAGTGTAGAATATCGTAGACATTCACACCCTCAGGACGGATGTATTTATACTGTTGTAAATTACGCACCGATAGGCGCAACTCATCGTTATTTAGTGTCGTGTGGCTGCGATCGCCATCACGGCAATCCACCACCAACGCTCGCTCTAGCTGCAAAGCCAAAAGGGTGTTGAGCGCTTTTTTGGTCTTGATCTCTTCTAGATCGAAGTTCTCAACCACTTTGATATTTCCAGCGGCTTCTAACATCGAGAGCGCACTGCACAGCGCCAAGCGTCGTTTCTTTTTATTGAGCAGATAGCTGTAGTCGCGGTTTCGTTTCGCGAAAGCGTGACCACCACCGACCATATGTGGTGAGCGGCTAGTACCTTGGCGAGCACGGCCTGTGCCCTTTTGTTTAAAGGGTTTCCTCCCACCGCCTCGAACCTCGGAGCGCGTCTTAGTTTTGTGCGTCCCAAGTCGGCGGTTGGCTAGTTGCATCCGCACTACCTCGTGGAATAGGTGGGGTTTAACTTCTATTCCGAATATCTCTTTAGATACGTCAACCGTACCAACCTTTTCATTATTAAGGTTATATAAATCCAATTTCATCGCAAATCTCCGTTATATGCGCTTTGCTGCTAGCCTCTAGATCACGTCTACACTAGTCGCGCAGGCGAATCTTTATATCAACACCCGCAGACAAATCAAGTCGCATCAACGCATCTACCGTCTGCTCTGCTGTCTCAATGTCTATTAAACGCTTATGCGTACGAATCTCAAACTGCTCACGGCTCTTCTTGTTTACGTGTGGACTGCGAAGTACCGTAAAGCGGTTAACCGTCGTCGGCAGGGGGATTGGCCCTGCGATTTTGGCGCCTGTTCGCTGTGCCGCCTGAATAATCTCGGCAACCGACGCATCCAATAATCTGTGATCATAAGCTTTGAGCTTGATTCGAATTCTATCGCCCATCTCTTTCCTCATTCATGTTTACGCCCGCTAAAGCACTAGCTTGGCTTGGCACCAAATTTTTCGACCAATGACTCCGCAATAGCGGCAGGCAGTGGTTCATAACACTTAAACTGCATCGCGTAACTCGCTCGACCCTGCGTTAGAGAGCGCAGCGTCGTCGCATAGCCAAACATCTCCGAGAGTGGACATGTCGCACGCAGCAACTGAATTCCTTTACGTGGCTCCAAATCACAGATCTTACCACGTCGGCTATTGATATCTCCAATAACGTCGCCGATATAAGACTCGGGAGTCACAACTTCTACATCAAACACAGGCTCTAGTAGTTGCGGCGCACACTTCTTGCACCCCTCTTTAAAGCCCATAGAACCCGCGATCTGGAAAGCCATATCGGAGCTATCAACCTCATG